>NZ_CP109907.1:5112679-5425358 GCF_033097525.1 Sphingobacterium sp. UGAL515B_05
AATTACCTTTTTATAGATTACAGGAACGAACACAAAGTTGAGTTCGAAGGAGAGCCTTCGAGGATCAAGAATGGGAATATCTTTCAAAACAAAGCCAGGCATATAGAATTTAGGAATTTTCCAGGAGCATAAAATATAATAGGGATGGCAATAAAATAATTGCCATCCCTATTATAAAAAATTAAGCACTTTTATTGAACTCCCTTTTTGGGGATGATAAGAGGGGCAATATAGCAAGTATTTATATTTTTCTAAATCCTTTATACACTTATGGTAGGTTGGTAAACTTCCGATATGTGATTTAGCCATTAGTATCTTCCTGGAAGTTTGAATTGTCCTATACCCATTCTCTCTTCGGCACAGGGTAATGATCGCAAATAGTAGTGCCATATGGGAAACAGTTAATCTTTGGTCTGCCGTAGCCTTTTTAATTACCTCATCATTCCACATTATTCGTATCCTCCATTTAACTCTTTAGGTAATAGCCGTTTAACTTCGTTGTAATTATAGTAATAGGTCCCGCCAACTTTTTTGTAGGTTAGCTCACCGGCTATGCGCATTTGTTGCAGCTTGCCAGCCGATATTTCCAATATTTCCAAAACCTGTTTCGTCTTAATAGAACGGGGGAAACTCTTTACCTCCTGAATTTTTAGGATTTCCTTTATGTCTGAAAGTAGTTTTATCCTGAAATCCTCCAGGTCATCTTTAGTCACAATATTTATCTGCATATCTCACCTTTCTTTTTCACGTTTTTCAATCTTTCAAAATGTGCGTTTTCTTTCTATAACTGCTTTAATTCCACGGTTGTAGGCATATCATTTGCCTGGGAAGGGTAATAACCGATATATCCATAATGGTTAAGAATTGCCATTTTTCTATAGTAGGTAGCTGTACTGGATATCTTTGATAATCTCATCAATTCACTTCTATCCACTACAATTTTTTCTTTCTGAGCATTTATACACTTGAATAGGATGGCCATATAAAGGGCTATATGTTTGGTATCAATCGCGATGTCGTTTTGCACTTTATTTACAAACAAAATTGCCAAATCCTTCTTTTCCATATCAGTTCAGTTTAGTTCGGCTAATCTTTGCTTCGCCATCCTGGCCTTTAGCTATTACCATTTTCGCTTTTGGATTACTACTTAAATCATTCAGATTAATTCTTTTATTCTCCTTAATGAAAAGTATAGATTTACCAAGGGGATTAGCTTCGATAAATATTTCATTGTATTTTTTTGAATTAAGATTTACCCTTTGGCCTGATTGTAAATCAGCAACCATACGGTCAATCTCCTCGGCCGGTAACTTTAGCCCCGGAATCTTTTTTATTTCCTGGTGCAAGTCAAAGTTTGGAACAAGGATTTCTTTCAGCTTGATATTCCCATTTTTATCCCGGTCATTTAAATCCGGTATCAGCCATTTATCCTTAATCAAAATTGGTCTTCCTTGTAGTAGTGTCACTACATCTGCTTTCCTTAGGGAAGATTCACTTCCTACAAAGATGTTCCGCTGCTCTTTATCACTAAGATTTAAGCTATATAATAAGCCATCCAATCGCTTTTTGTCCTCGCTTATTATGATCTTTGTATCGAGCACCTGGTTTGCTTGAATTAGCTCCGAAGTTGCTTTATTAGACAATAAGTTAAGTGTTGGCTGTAAGGTATCAAAGGAAACGCCCAGCTGCTCTAAAGGCTTTTTAAATCTTGGATGTTGAAGATTAATTCTATTGGGATCGGGATCAGCGAGGCCAATAGATCGCTTTAGCTTATCTAATGCTTTTTTGAAAGTTCTGGATGCTCTCTTAATCCTGTTCGGATAGAGGGCCTTTTCGAGTTGCTTTGTTTCTTGCTGCAATTTTTTCTTGGTGATCTTTTCTTCGGTGGTAGGGTAATTAATCTTTGCCCCAAGGATTTGCTCATATTTACGCAATTGCTCTTTTAATAAATACTTTTCACCTGAAGAAGGATTCCCAATTGATTCAAAACGTTTCTTCCATTTAAGGACATCCTGCCACCACTGTTCAATACGATTTCTCATAGCTCCTTATTTTAAAGAAAGAAATGGGGGAATCCCCCCAAATCTTATCCTAACTTGATTCGAGATCCATTATTTTTATTTTTCTGATCGTCATCTTTTTTAATGGAACTTTCGGTCAAATTTTTTTGCTCCTGTGTATTCTTTTCCGAAGCGACATTGTTTTTTCCTGCCTCAATAATGCTTGAATCAGGGGAGACACCTTGAGATTTGGATTGCTCCTGACCTTGTTCTTGTTGTTCTTTTTTATATGACAAGCGGATGGGCTTGTTTTGCTCATCATATAAATTCATGGAGCCAAAACGGGGAGCAGCTTCAATCTTTATTTTTTCTTCACCACGGCTTGTTACCATTATTACCTGTACGCGATTACCTTTTTTCAGGGAGTCTATCAATTCCTTTTTGTTCTGAGAGAATTCTAAACCTTTAATAGGATATTGTTCCAATTGCTTTTCCAGATCAAAATGGTTCCTTCTGTCTAACTGGTAATTCCCATTAGTGTCGACATTTTTAAAATCCAGGTAAACCCAAGCCTCTGATGTTTGACGATCATTTTTGTCATCAGGATTTATTTTGGTAAAGGTTTTGTTTACAGAGCGGCCATCAAGTAAATTGTATCCTTCCTTTAAAGTGTACTTGTTGCCAAAATATACCGGGAATTTTTGCTGTAACGTTTCTTCTTTACCTTCCTTCTTTACCAGAAGGTCAAAGGAGTTAAAGAATACTTTGTCGAGGTCCTGATCAGATCGTTTAAAGTGTAATACACCACGGACGGAATCACTATTTATTTTTGTGTCATGGCTAATTTGAAACTCTTCAGTTCCTTTAGCAAGGGCCTCCGTTAATTGATCTCTACCAATGGTGCCAAAACCCGCATAAAATATTGCGTTCGCCAAGGCGTCAACTGTTTCTTGTTTTACTTCAGTTTGTTCATTCATCGCATTTTCCTCCTTCACTTTTAATTGTTAAAAAATATACAGATTACATTGTTCTTGCTTTGAGCAAGGTTTTGTTACTAATTTTTAATTCGAGTTGCCGGCCACCATTAAGTTCCTGTATTTCAATCTTAAGGTATTTCTTGTCCGGAATAGTGAATTTTTTGATTGCAAGAACAATGGTCTGTTTTGACTTTCCTTCAATTCTTTTCAAATTCCCGTAAGTGTAGGTGGGCTGTAATTCTACTTCCTGGCTGGCCGTCCGTTTTGATCTTTTGGCATCCCGGATATAAAGTCTGAATCCATCTATATCATAATTAATCTGACTGTTATTCTCCAGGCTAAACTGAAAGTATAACTGATCATCTTTGATATATATACCATCTAAAGCTATCATCATATCATTCTTGTCATCATTTATTTTACTCAAAAATGATTGCCTGTTACCGATGCGTTGTGCAATTTCTTTCAACTGGCTTTCATATTCTATATCCGGACTAAATTGTACAATAGGTATAGAAGGAATAGCCAGATCTGCAACTTTCAAATTGATAAAGGCAGGGTTAGGCTGGTATCGTAACGAAAATGAGTATAAAGCTCCTTCGGCAGTAATAATGGTAAGATTAGTCGGTTGAAAATCTTCCACAGCGGCTTTGACCTGCAATACATTTTCAATTCCGGCTGCCTTTTGTACCAGTACATCAGCTGATCCACGGTCAACGCTTTTTATGGAATAGGGAAAGATGAGGTTTGTCGTTTTATCATAGGATATTCCTACATTGAAAGGTTCTATCATACCAGTAATTCGTGTTCGGGAATCCTGTCCAAAGATTGTAGTGGCTTGAAAGATAAGGCAGATGACTGCCAACAAGATGTTGATTGTTGTTTTCATAACTATTGCTTTATAGATATTGATTTAATATTATTTTATTGGTCCTTACGCTTATTGTCTTTCAGCAGGATACGATATCCGGCTTTTACGTCAACTTTAATTTGTTTAACCTTCTTGGAGAGGAGATTTTTACCTAACTCAATTCCTGCTGATGCAGCCTGGGCACCAAGGGTTTGATCAAAAGTGCCCAATGACAAACTCTGTATTGTCTGATCGGAGTTTTGTTTGATCACATCACGGGTTATGGCACCCGGAATCCGGATTCCAGCAATTCCGTCCAGATCATAGACAGATAGTTTAACAGGGAAGAGGGATTCTTTGTATTGTATGCCATCAATATCTACTTCAAGCCTTTCGCCACGAAGAGAAACTAACCCGTAGATGAAACTCCCTTTTGGAATCTGAACACCGTTTATAAATGCATCTGAGGAAAGTCGGAGTTTTATTGTGGAGCCAGAGACCAGAGTTTGGGTTTCATGCACTACTGCAGCAATAGCGTTTAAATCTGGTTGGCCAACAATTTCATTATTCAATCCATAGAAAGTATTCATTTCTTTGTCAGGGCTTTTATTGAATTGTTCCGCATACTGTTTGACCGGCCTGTTATCCAATACTGTAATGACCGCAGATTTTGGTGCTGTTTTAAATGGATATACCTGTCCATGGTGTGCGGCAGACTGTTCCTTCAGACGCTGTTGCACACGGTCCGGGTGTTGGATATCCAAAATTTTGTCCATCATTGAACTGAGCTGGGAAACCTCTTTATCCTCTTCGGCTGTTTCGGACATCGTTTCCATCATTTTTTCCAGCCGGTCCACTTCTGCTGAACCAACCGATGGTGCGGAGTAACTTCTATATGGGGCGATATAATGGTTATCTTCCGGTGCTGCATAATTACGGCTCAGTTCGTTTTGTAGTTGATTTAACCTATTATAGATTCTAGTTTCCTGGCCTGCAGGATTACTGTTGCTTCCAGAATACAATGAAGTATTCAAACCAGCAGGAGTGGAGCTTAGAAAGTCTTGTGTAGCCAAATATTCGCTATCTTTTGACATAGCGTAATTAGGATCAGCTTTCATTAACTCCTGCAGTTTAAGGGAATCTTTTTCCGCCTGGTTGTAAAAGTCAAGCTTATTGAACTCCGTTTCTTTGTTCTGTGCATCGGGTAGATTCAGGTTAAGGCCTCCATCCGCTTTAGCCAAAACCGTTTGTGTTTTGCCGCCCCCCATAAGCCAGAACATGAGCGTAAGGAAGGGTACACAGATTAGCGGAAGAAAAAGGAAAAATTTTCTTTGCTTTTGCTGTTGCTCGTTTAAAGTTTGTTGTTCCATATTGATGTTTATTAAAAATTAAAAAAGTGGTTCCCCGTACCTGTAAGGGCCGAGAACATAATGTATATGCAAATTGCGCTACCTAGTAGCAGGAAAGCTGCCAGCAGCACCTTCCAGGTTCGGGGACTATAATGAGCTGTTTTATTTTTGAGATATACGGCAAAGTATTTTGCTTTTTTATTGACGTTTCCAGCTATTACCTTCCGAATAGATTGCATAGGTCCCGGACCTTTCTCAGGTACCGATTTTTCGATTGTTTTCATATTAATTGCGATTTATCGTTTTGAGGTCTTTATTTTCTATGGTATTCCAGCGTTCAATTAAAAAGCCATGACTGTTATTTTCCGTCCGGGATACACTTCTAAGTTCACCTTCTGTAATCAGGCTTCTTTTTGAGATGGTTGTAGGCCTAATGATATCCTGTGTGGCAAAACAGCGAAACTTAAAGGGATATTGATTGATATCAACCTGCACACTATCCACCTGAATCGTTTGGTTTACATTTCCTGAGATCAGACCAGAATAAAACTTATTTTCCTTCAGGTTGTCATACACTTTTTTCGCACTCTCATCAGCCAGGTATAAAGCTTTTGTTATGGTTGTTTTGATGGCCTGCTCATCGGGGTCAAGTGTGAAGAAGAGTTGATGAAACGTCTTGATATGATCTTTCGCTTCAACAGGGATATTGTCCTTTCTATCAGATGAATAGGCCTCTAGCGCCTTGCCATTGGCCAGTACATAAATTCTGGATTGCATACTAGAAACCATCCGAAAGCTGGTAAAAACGGTGTAAACACAAATTAGTGTCGTTGCCCCAAGCATACAGATACAGAATAGTCTGAACTGACGGAAAGAAGTATCTATGTTCTGAATTTTTTTAAACATGAGATTAGCCATTAAGAATTACCACTAAGTTTATCTTTAAAATAAGGGGCACTATTTGCCTGCGATGCCATGCCATCCTTCATTCCTGATGCTGCATTGCCCATGGCGTCCGCAGCCATGCCCATTCCTGCCAGAGCTCCTCCTGCAGCCATTGATGCTGCTGAAGTGCCCATTGACTGAGCTGCACCCATGGTGGATGAAAACATACTGGTCGTTTTTTGCTGCAGAGCGCCGCCACCGGCAGCATGCACAATATAATTGGCAACAGATGGAACCGTAAAGTAACCCACAATACCAATGATCAAAAAAATGAGGTAACCTATATCGGTACTGCTAAAAAAAGTCTCTCCCTGTTCACCGATCTGGCTGATATCCAGTTTAATCATTTGTTCTTGTATTTTGGCAATGATGGCACCGAATATATTGGCCACAGGTAACCAGAGGAAAATATTGATATAACGGGCAAGCCAAACGGTTAGGGTATGATGGAAGCCATCAAATACAGCAAGGCCAAATACCAATGGTCCAAGGATGGAAAGCACGACCAACTGGAAAGTACGCAAAGTGTTAATACATAGTGAGGCTGCTTCAAAGAGTATTTCAAGGGCCTGGCTCATCCATTCTTTAACGCTGTTCCGGATATTATATCCTGCTTTTTCCAGACCGAAATCAATGTTGTTGGCAAACCGGTCCATGAAACCCTCATCAATATCTTTATTGTATTTATACTTTAGCCATTTATCCCGATCGCCCTGTCCATCTTCTCCGACAAACATTTGCCATTTGGAAGTTTTCTTAATCGCTTCCTCCTTCTGTTTGAGCAGGATTTCAATTGATTTGTTCGAACCGGTTATCATAGATGCAGTTGCCGTTACGGTAGGTTTCATAACACCATTGATCATACCCAAAACAGATGGAAAGATGGTGATACAAAAGCCGATAGCAAAGGGTCTGAAGAGTGGATAAAAATCGATAGGCTCTGCATTGGCCAAATGTTTCCATACACGGTGGGCAATATAAAATAGTGCAGCAAACCCAGCTAGACCTCTGCCAACCCCAATCAATTGGCTACAAAGCGGCATCATTTCATCATATAATTGATCAAGGATATCATGCATACCGTTCAGATCAGATGCCAGACCTTGGGCATACAATCCCATTGGCCCTAGCAAAAGGATGACGATAAATAGAATTGTTCTGTTCAAAGTTTTCATATTGTATTTTATTTAGTAATTCCATTCAGCTGTTTGCTGAATTGCAGGTCTTTTTTAGCTTTGGCGCGTTGTAGGCCAAGGATAGAAGTTTGGGAATTGAAGTGTCGGAGAAACTGTATTTTTTCCTCCATATCTTCATATATATGGTCAATGGCTTGTAGCCTTTCATCATCAGACATTCTCATTTTCCCGGCTGTGATTACTCCTGCGAGCTCGTCAAGGTTTCTAAGGCTCAGTTTTAATAGATTTCCGTAAACCTTTTCCATATAGTCCAGTTCTTTTGTATTGAAGGAACCATCAGACTTGAACCTGCTAAAGGAGGATTTATATTCTTTTACCAAAGCAAGCTGGGCTTCGATGATCATGCTTACCTTACGGTATTTTTTTACCGTAGGACTTACCTCCATAAGTCCATCCAGGAAAGTCTGGTGCAAGGAAAAGTTACCCTGAGATAGGTCCTTAACGGTATTATAGCCACCATTAAGAATTTTATATCCATCCTTCATCTGCTTTAAGATTGCTTTAAACTGCGTTAGCTTCTCCACATTAAGCAGCAACTGCGCTATTTCATTGGCCTGTCCAAAGGAAGGTTTTCCCTGCAATATTCCCATTACCAGCAGGCATAAAATGATCGTAAACTTTCTCATAACTATTGATTTATGCCGGCACGGAGGCGGCTGGATTGAACATTGGCTTTAATTGATGCACGGTTCTGGCTGATGCCCATAAGCTCGTATGAAAAGGATCGGGATAAGGACGCGTTTTCAGACATAGCATTGTAAATCTGATCAATTCGCTCCAGGCGCTCATCATCCTTTAATTGGAGCTTACCATCAGTAACTACATCAATCAATTCTGATACAAGCTGTTCACAATTGTCAAGAATACCGCCAACAGCATTGTTGATATAATCGATTTCACGAGGATTATAGATACCATCAACTTGAATACGATCCTTTAATATTTTATAATCTTTAAGGATTTTTACCTGGATGGCACTGATTTCGGCGATGCGTCCATACTTTCTAATGGAAGGATTTACCTCTCTCAAAGACTCGAAGTAAAGACTATGAAGATTTAGCTCCCCGTTTTTTAAATCAGAAACCGCCTGTAGACCATTTCGGGCAATTCGGTATCCCTTTTTTATGTTTCCCAGATGTACCTGCAGGGCAGCAATTTGCTGAATCAGGTATTTTTTCTGCGTGTTTTTCTGTTTAAGCCATTCCGATGTATTCTGGGCCTGACCTTTAACCGAATTAATGGCCAGGGCTAAACAAAACCAGATAATAAAACGTTTCATATACTTCAGGATTAATCAATTCCGTACAGTCCTTTAACATAATCCACTTCCTGTTGGGTCCGGGAACGCTGTAAGGATATACTGAAATTGCGTTTGTTAAATTGTACCAGATCGGTATAGTTTTCCTCTAACTGATCTGCGGTCTTGTTGATCAGTTCCATACGTTTGGCATCCGACATCTGAGTTTGAAAGGCACTTACCAGCATACTGATCTGCTCTATATTTTTCAGGCTTTCTTCCAATATGCCACCATATATCGAAGCCATGTATTCAAGTTCTTTTGAAGTGAAATGGTGATCTCCTTGAAGTTTTTGCCAGGCAGTTTTATATGCATCTACAAGCTGCACCTGTTTATCCATAATATCCCGTATGCGCTGATAATACGTGATAATGGATTTAACCCTGGATAGTTCCTCATAATACTTGCGATATTGTTCCTTTTGTTTTTCGGACCAATCAGCAATTTCATCGAGTTTCAATTTAGATAGTGTATTTTCCAGTGTCTTTTGTGCATCCTGCAACCAAATAGTTTTATTCTGCATCCGCTGGATTTTAAGGTCAACAGCTTTGATCACTTTTTTTACCCCCGCTTTAATAATTTCCAGGATAGCAATAGGAGTAGCGTGGGCAGTAGTGGTAGGTATGGTAACCATGGCCAAAGTACAGGCCAATACAAAGATGCATAAGTACTTTTTCATAAATTATTATTTATTTCCATTAGCCAGGTCGCGGGCAAGCGCCTGTATTCCTTTCTTGATATCCCCTCCAAATCGTTCTGCGTACTCAAATACCTTTACCTTTTCCGATTGCTCAGTAGTATAAGCCAGGTATTCTTCTAAGGATACCTCTGTTCGGTACACCTTACTCAGAACGCCACCAAGGGAGATGAAAACTTCCTTGTACTTTTTGGTAGGATCGTTTGCCTTATTTACGGATAGCACCAGTGCCCGTTCCTTATCCGTAAGTCCAAGCAATTCCTGAATCTGGTCAAATTTGTTTTGGTACTTGCTTTGGTCCAGCAGGATCTTGCAATCCGAATTATTGATAATGGCTTTTTTAACTATAGGAGAGGAGATGATATCTTCTACCTCCTGGGTCACTACATAGGATTCCCCAAAATGTTTACGCACAGTTTTAAACAGGTATTGAATGTATTCGGCAAAACCTTCTTTCATCAGTGCCTTCCAGGCTTCTTCAATGAGAATTATCTTCCTGATTCCTTTTAATTTGCGCATCTTATTAACGAAGACTTCCATGATAATAATGGTCACGGTAGGAAAGAGAATAGGGTGGTCCTTTATGTTGTCCAACTCAAAAACAATAAATCGCTCTTGTAGCAGATTAAGGTTTTCTGTGGCATTTAATAAGTAATCAAATTCACCACCCGTATAATATGGACGAAGGACAAAAAGGAAATTATTGATATCAAATTCTTTCTCCTTGACATTCTCTTTCTCCAGAATATGTACATATTGATGCTCCAGGTAATCGTAGAAACTATTGAAGCAGGGAAATATATCCGGATGTTTGTCCAGGAAATCAAAATATCCGGTGATGGCATTGGACATGGCGACATATTCGCTTCGTTTGAACGGCTCATCTTCTTTTTTCCAAAGGGCCAGTAACAACGTCTTTATACTTTCTTTCTTTTCTGTGTCCAGGCTATCACCTTCAGATATAAAAAATGGATTAAAGCGGATAGGATTGTCCTCAGCATAGGTAAAGTAATAGCCACCGACCATATCACACAATCCTTTGTAACTGTGGCCCACATCAATAAGGACAATATGTGTTAACTGTTCATAATAGCTTCTGAGTAAATGATTGGTGAAAAAGGATTTGCCCGAGCCGCTGGGTCCGATAAGAAACTTATTTCGATTGGTGCAAATGCCTCTTCGAATTGGCTCATCGCTAATATCTACATGCAATGGTTTCCCGGTGAGGCGATCTCCCAATCTGATTCCAAAAGGGCTGGGCGAACTCTGGTACCCAGTTTCCAAATTAAAGAAACATACCGCCTGAGAAGCAAAAGTGTCAAAACAGTCGTTGATCGGAAAATCTGCCGCATTTCCTGGAATACCCGCCCAGAATATCTGTGCGGCACCAACAGTTTCTTCTTTCGCTATGGCATCCATTTTAGATAATGCTGAAGACACCTGGTTTTTAATATCCTTAAGCTTGTTCTTTTCTTCGCTCCATACAAGCAAATTAAAGTGTGCCTTTACTGGGAGCCTTTGTTCACCTATTGCCTCGTTTAAAAACTCATTGGTGGCATCTCTTGCGATCAGGTTCTCCCGACTATAAGCAGAAAGAGATTGCAAACGCAGCCTTTTACTTTCCAGCTTTTTAATGGTAAGCTGGGCATCTTCAATAAAAATGTACTGGTTGTAAATGTGATTACAAGGGAGAAGTTGTCCAATAGAAGATACAAATCCTACGCTAAACTTCGTTTTATCCGTACTGTATTTATCATAATTGATACGACTGCCACAATAGGCAGGTAATTCTTCTACTGCCGCAAGGGTATATAATTGACAATGCTGTCCGCCAATGGTAAGATTATCCTTAAGTTCCATATCCCGGACGATTTTTGTGTCATTGACCTGCAGAAAACAATATTGTTCCAGTAGACCGGTTTTATTTGCAGAACTCCACAACTCTGCTTCGGTTAACCGCACCATTTTGACAAATGTGCTGTCTTCCATAATTTGGCGAAATTGTCCACAAGCATCCAGGAACTCCTGGATAAACTCGGTATTTTTGATTTGCTTAGGAACAACGTTTGGCCGGATCAGATTGGAAAACATACTGTTTACGGCTTTCCTTCCTTCTGGCTTTCTGGTCAGGTATACATAGCAGCTATGCTCCAGATAAGGTCTTTCATTAAAGAACTGTTCACTGCTGTGAGAGAGGAACGACAGCTCCTGTTGATCGAAGTTTGCTTGGTACTGTTTTTCTATAAACCAATCCTGTTTATGGATAACACAATAGTTCGGAAGGACTTTTATGGCCTTTATCCATGCCTGGTGAAAGTTTTCGTACTCGCTATCCGAGAGACAAAAAATCTCCGGTAGCTCCACCATAAAGCCGACAGTGATATCCCCCTGTTTGGATAGGATACAATCTGCTTCGATATCTAATATGGGGAACATATATTTTAACCACTTTTCCATGTGCACAATTCCTTTTTTGTTATTAAATCTTTCTAGTTTTTTTCTTTGGATCTTTTGTTACCTGAGCCTTTTGCTGAGCAAGGCGTTCCTTGTTCTCCTTAAAAAGTTCAGGCAGGTTCGTTTGTGTTAACTGGCGTTGGGTTGCCTGGGTTACTGCTTTAAAATTTGTTTCCAGCAAGACTTGTTTTAAAGGCAGGTTGAATCGATGTGCGTAACCAACAGCATCCATATCTTTTAACATGGGAAATTTTATGATCACCGTATCCTTAGGTAATTCGGTAATCCTGGTCCAGTCTGGTTCAAATAACTCATGTTTTTTAGGCTGATATAGGAAGATGGTATCTTCAGGAAAATATTCGTATTCCTCATTTTCATGTAAAGGTTCCATACTGATACCCTGTGTGGAAAAGTCATTATGTGGTCTGAGTGACCACATCCTGAAATCAACATAAAATGGATGCCCTTCAATTTCTATCCTGTTTAACTTTCCCTGCATCCGCATGGCTATTTCCGGATTTTCCACCATTACTTCGTAATCCATTTTTTCCGATATACCGTTTAGCGGCACATTGTATTTTGTAGCCATTCCTTCCGGGTCCAGTTCGGTCATTCTGGGTATATCGATTAATCTAAGATCCCTGGTCCTGGTATGGATGCCGGCAATGTCCTTATGCACTATGTCGTACTCAAGGCTGTAATGAGTATCTTCATTATCCATTTCAGCAAACCGAATTTTTGTATCGGGATCATCCTGGTAAACAAGTACCATTTGTTCTACATCAACAAGGAAGGTTGTTCCTTCTATTTCTAGTGTCGGTAATTGCCTTTCCATATTGTTCTTATTTTTTAGGTTTTATAAATATGTTCCGGTTATTTGCCTTGATTACAGTAGGAATCATTTTCTTTGCCATGGCCTTCATCAAACCATGTTCCCCATATTTTTTGCTTAAGCTAAAAATGACTTTTAAAATCCAGAAGCCCGCTCCACCCACAATCATCAGGCATACATACTGACTAAGACCGATAAAATACAAGATGGAGAAAAGGATAAGTAAGGTTAGGATCGTTATTGCTACATACCAGATGTATTGCGCTTTAAGCCCCTTAAATTCTATTGATTTATTGATCCCTTTATTGATCTTATAAACACTATTAGCCATCGGTCAAAGATTTAAGAATTGGTATGGAATTGCCTAAGATATTCAGCAGTTGCTCCGGTTACCCCGGCCCAGATAAGTCCATTATCCTCGTTGTCCAGGCAAAAGCTTAATTCTTTAAAAACCGGTCCGCAATGTTCAATAAGGTTAATGGCTTCATAAGTTAAAATACCTTCCTCTTTAAACCGTTCATAAAAATGGCCGAACTCCTGCTTGAGGACTTTTTTAATGTAATGGTATTTTGAAGGTTTAAGATCCTTGGTCAGTTCCTCCATGCAAAGCTCTAGAATAACATGGCCTGGTTTATCCTGCTCCAATAGCTGTAGTACCTTTGGCATTACACTGCTTACTTTGTCTTCAAGGTACCGTGTAACGGAGTAGTCCTCCTGGAGATTAAACATTAGTTCTGGGTTATTATGGACAATGTAAGCCCATAATGATTCTTTTAATTGTTGATGCATGATTGTAATTTTTTAAGTTTAAATGCCAAAGAATGATCGGATGATGGTGGCCACGACTACCAGGAAAATACAGGAACCAAACCATGATGCAGCAACCTTACTGGTATCAGGATCGCCTGCATTCCATTTCTGGAAGACTTTAACTGCGCCAATCAATCCTAATAGTGCACCGACACCGTACATTAATTGCGTGCCACTGTCGAAATAAGAACGGACCTGAGTATTGGCTGCCTGAATTCCTGCAGCTCCGTCCTGACTATAAACTGTTGTTATCGATCCGGCAACAATAAGCAGGACCATAACTGATTTAATGAACTTTAGACTTCCTTGTATTTTCTGAATTTTCATAATTACTGAGCAAAATGGTGAGTATGGGCTTAAAAAGGAGGGGAGAGACTTATCACTCTCAAAAACCGACCAAACACTATCCCAATCCCCGACCTTGTTAGAAATGAATATTGATAAATAAGGGGAGGAGCAATAACCACCCTCATACTACATACAACCAGCTCCTCCCTCAGCCTCTAAAGGCTATATAACCACCTTACTGCTACACTAAAAACCTCTTCATGGGTGGCTTTAAAACTGTTATTCCCTTATATATCGTTCCACCGGCTTAGTCCTGAAATATGCTTTAAAATGAAAATTGAAATGCTCAGGAACTACTTCAGTATGCATTGGAGCCGAAGACCATTTTAAAGTTCTTTCCAGCTCATTTGTATTTGATGCACTTATCGCGGCATTCTCACTGAAATTGACAGGAAATAAGCCAGGAGTGATGATCTTTCCTTTGGTACACGCTTCCATGCTTACTTTATCCATTCGGATATTGGAAAGCCAACCAGCCAGGCGTGTCTCCTTGTAAATTTTAACCCTTATGCCAATACTGGAATAAAAGATATATCCAACCCGCCATCGATGGTAATCGATCCTAATCCTTCGTCCATTATCCTTAGGTAGTTCGATGCCATTGTCATCATGGTAAATACTTCCACCTTTTTGGCCCCACCAAGGCATAAGGAATGAATTTGGGAAATCACAAACATTCCAGTTTACAGGATCATTGATTCTGATAGGCTCATCCTCCCACCGCGGAAATGGTAGCAAGCTAATCGTTGGAAAGTAGGCGACAACTCCCTTTGCTGATGCCGTAGGTATTTTTCCGGTTAGCACCTGATCTGCCTGGCTGACTGGAATAGCATAAGCAATTACCTTTTCCTTTGCTGGTTCAAACTGGTATAAGGTGTCCGCAATCTGAACCCTGCCATTTGCACTCAGGATTGTTTTAAAATACTCATCCGGCATATCCATGTTTTCGAGTGAGCCTCCATTATTTTCTATCTCAGCTGTCTCAAATTTTTGGCGCAGAGACCGGAAAGATTCATAACCCTTAAACTGTTTTTCCCAGGTGGCTAGGTCTTTACCATTCTGTAAAGCCTTAATCGTAGCATTAAAGACATTCATATTGGGAAAAACCAGGAAGTCTTCTTTTAAACTCACTGGATTTTGTTCAGGACCAGTGGTTGGTAAATACCCAGTATTATCCTCTACTTTGGAAATGGGTTGCTCTGCGATGAACTCCCGGTTGCAGGCACTCAGCAATATTGCTGCTAAGCCAAAGGC
Source organism: Sphingobacterium sp. UGAL515B_05 (assembly GCF_033097525.1). Classification (NCBI taxonomy): domain Bacteria; kingdom Pseudomonadati; phylum Bacteroidota; class Sphingobacteriia; order Sphingobacteriales; family Sphingobacteriaceae; genus Sphingobacterium; species Sphingobacterium sp. UGAL515B_05. The sequence continues at coordinate 5,127,690 of NZ_CP109907.1, forward strand.
ACCAATCATGTGCATTGTTTTTTTCATGATAATTTGATTTTAGTTAGCGAAAGCGGGGTAGGCTATTCCAGGTATGCGTTAATTCCTCTTCGGTAATTTCCACCCCGCAAATTCTGATGGCATGTTCAATGATATAGTTGTTTAAAGCATGTTGGTAGGCAGGCTGGCTTAACCCGCCAAAGCTTGCGACTTCTTGTGCCAAACCGGAAAGGATTTGATCTTTTGTCGCCTCAGTGCCTGCCTTTTCCAAAATGCCTGTACGTATTCTGTTCACTAAAATTTCCAGTTGGTTGAGCAGTTCTTCTGCTTCTTTCTGTTCTTTTTCGATAGGTTCTTCTGCCGGCTCATTAATGCTATCTTCCTCTAGTTTATCCAGGAATCTTGAGTAACGGTGACGTTGGAACCGGATAAAATAGACTACATAATAAATGATCAGTAGACTGAATATGGCAATAAAGTATTGCGTCCATGTAATGTGTTGTAGCATCGTTTTTATTTTTGATTGTTCAACATTTGTGTTTGTTTACAATGCAAAGTTGCTACGGAAAACTGCGGAGATTTGACAGTGCCATGTAATTACATTTTCAAAAAATTACGGCCTGGTTTAATAGAAAAAAATGGTATTTTGATTATTCAACTATAGACGAAATAACCTTAAAGCACTGTTAATCAGCTATAAGAAATATGTAGTGCGATGTAATTACATTTAGTGGATTTTTCCCAATTTTTCTTTTGAAAACGGATAAATTAGGACAAAAAAAATGGGTAGAATAAAAATTCTACCCATATATAAAGGACAAGGATTACTATTTACCGAGATCCGCATCGTCCATTCTCCTGCTTAAGTTACCATTGAGTTTTTCTGTATATGGGGTGCGAGAACCCTGGCGGATCATTAAGCTTTGGAAGTATCTTGAATACTGCCCGATCTCCACATTAAAAAGCTGTTCAAGTCCCATCATAATCTTTTTTAATTCAACTTTACCGTTATTGATACTTTTTGCAGAATGAAGGGCATAACCCAATTCAACAAGTTCAATTTTAGTTCCTGTCCAATTTAGTGCCGGTGCATCGTTTGGAGGTCCTTGTTTCTTACCTTTCCTAATGGCCGTTGCTTTGTCATTGATTTCTTCCAATAATCTTTGATAGGCAATAATCCTCGCAAATTCCGTACTGGCAGGAGGAAATATCTCGTCAAATTCCTGTAATGGATCAAATGGAATAAAGCTGTTGATATTACTTGACCTTAGGAACAAAAGCTTGTCTTCTTCATTTCTTTCGGTGACAAAGTACAATTTGAGCAGACTATTCTGGTTTAAAAGCTGTGCATAATGGATGGACATTTGTTTTAAATAACAGAGTTGCGCTTTTTTATCCCTGATTGTAGGATTGTTTAATTCCATCCGGTAGCACTCTATATAGAATAAAACCTCCGCGTGCAATTTGGGTTTGATCGATTTGAAAAACTCAATTTCTTCTTCGGGATGCTTGAATTTATAACCGGTTAAGGCCGACCTAAGTCGCCTTAGTATACTGCAAGATATCTGGTGGGCTTTCTTATAATATTCCAGTCCCGAAACTCCCTCATAATCCAGTTCATGAAGTTGCTGTCTAAGTTCCTGGTGAAGCTTTTGTGCAATATTTATCATAACCTTCGATTTGGTTGCAAAAATGTTTACAGCTCAAATCTGTAGAGTTGCCTTGTGAATATCAAGGCATTAGTATTTCAATTCTGGTGAATCAGGAGAATTTAAGGTTAAAATACTGCACAAAAATGTGAAATAAAATATTCTTGCCAGGTTTTTGAAAAATATTAGGTTGAGGAAGGCGTTTCGGAACATTTTTCTTTACCGTTTTATAGCTATAGTTTTTTGATAGGTATTTGTCAATCTATATTCTCATTTTAAATATTTCACAATATTGTCGTTTATTTGCTGGTTGATTATTTATAGTTATTCTCTAGATTATCCCAATTAACCTTCATTTTTAATCTATTCAAATGAGCAAATTCTATTCATTCATTTCATTTCTATTTTTATTAGTTATTGTAATTTTTATAGCTTCCTGTAAATCGGGTTACACGCAGAATTTAAATGAAAAATACTTAATCACTGAGCATAAATTAGATTCAATATTAACTAACAACGATACAAACATCGTTATAATGTATACCAGTTGGTGTAGTGGGTCAAAAGAAACGATTGATAATTTTTATGATGAGGTGTTGGATAGTATTAAATCACAAGGACTAGGAAAAAGAATTATCCTACTAATGGCAGATGAAAAAGTCGATACCAATCTTATCATTAAACAAAGGTCACGAGGATATTTATCATATTGTCTTGAAGGTTCAGGAACCTCTGCTATAGAAAATAGGTCAGCAATAAAGGGCTTTATAGGTAAAATATTCCCGAACCAAGAGATTAGCTGGTTGGGTATTGGCTTTAAGATACCTGTAGAATTACTAATATCGAAAGATAGAAAAATACTGAATTCAGCTGATGAATTACTACCTTTTAAGTATTGTTCAGAGCGTTTTTTAGGGATAAAAATTGGTCAGATTAGAGCAAATTAATAAAGCTCACAATCTCAACGAAAAATGCAGCATTGGTGACTGGCTGAAATTATACGGGAAAGCCAGATCCAGCCTGATGGGATAGCCTGCCAGTACCGTTTTGGCACTGATACCGAAACTGTGCCGCTGTTGCCAGGTTGCATCCGGTTTCCAGGTCTCTCTGGCCCAGGCTACATCTGCAAATGCCCCTAATTGCAATCGGTTCACGAAGGAATAGGGTGTTTTATAATCAAATAAACCATCGAATAGCTGTACATACACATCAGTATTCAGCAAGCCGTATACATTGCCATACAGGCTGTTCTGTTTGAATCCACGCAATTGCGTGACCAGACTCTGGAATACATATGGCGCCTGCTGGTTAAACAATACTGAGGAGTCCACTTTACCATTTACATTGTGATCGACACCACCAAAGGTATAGAGGATATGCTCCCCGCCGCCACTGTAGCCGGCTTTCAGTTGCGTAACCCAGTTGATGGCTTTATGTAATGGCTGATGCCATTCAAACTGGTTGCTGATCCCATAGGTAAATGCAGGATTTTTACTGCCGATCTGCATCATCACATCCAGCAGCAGTTTATTGTGAAAGCCACTGTAGAAGGCATTGTTGTGTGCCGTTGGTTTGAGGTGGTTATGATTCAGGGCAACTGTATTCATATTCCATTGCTCGCCCAGTGCGGGATAGGGCAGACTGTACGGGTCTGTTGCGAGGAAAACGGTACGGCCTTTGCGATACGCTATCGTTGCGCTGACCGCGCTATGATAGGTAAACGGATAATTAAAACCCAGCTCATAATAATAAGTTTTGACCTTGGCCGCAGCCGGATAGGGATTACCCTGTGCATCTACCCATGTCTGTCTGGGATCAGGTTTCAGGCTTTCTACTTTCCGAAAATACAATCCATACCAGTCCAGTCGTTTCTGTTTGTTATGATAGCGCACAAAGAAATCACTGCCCTCAGTACCGGCCGGTAATTTATAGCCTATACTGAACTGATGTTGTTCAAATATATCGCTGTAGCCACTACTGACCATACCACCAATCTCCGGATATTTATACGTACCCAGATAGCCCTGATAGGGTTGCAGGCGATTGATGAAATAATCATTATTGATCGCTGCCTGAAACCAGAGACTATGTAATTGCAGTCGATAGGACTGTACCTGTTTCGGATCAAAAATGGCATAATCCTTTTGTGAACCAGTATCATTATTACTGCCTAAAACCTGCTGCAGGAAAGAATTTCTGCCCTGCGACTTATATTTCGCTTCCAGTGCAGCAATGCTGTCGTCTGTCTTCTTTTGTTTCAGGTAGGCCAGCAGCCAGGTTTTCTGATGTGGTGCCAATGAAGTATCTGTAGCAGATAATGCGGCTTGCAATTGCTGTTCAAATACAGTGCTGTCGCTGATCAGCAGCTGCTCTGCCTTGCCTTCCATCGCATTACTGTACCAGCCATAAGCCTTGCCTTTAATGGTATCGGCGACAATGCTATCTTTTGTCCGGCCATTCTTTTTCACTTTAACCAGATCGGGATAACCGCTATAGTAGCGTATTGTACCGGTTGATCGGTCTGTGGTCAGCATAGTATTATCAGAGAGATCATTGGTTACCGGAATCACTTTCAGGCTGCCGGGCAGGAAACGGATAACATCACTTCTGCCTTTTGTATACGCTGTCATCAGCCACGCTCTTTCGCTCACTGCTTCAAAACTACTGATGCCATCTATACCGCGGGGCAATGTGCTGCTCCTGATGTGTGCTCCGGTGCTGGAATATTCCAATACCTGCATCTTGCCCTTTTCTGGGGCTATGATATAGATGCGTCGCGCACTTACCTGCACCAGCGGGTAGTTGTCCCAGTTGTAATTGCTGATCCAGGAGGGTAGTAAATAGGTATATAATTTCTTTGGCTTCTGTCCCGCCTGTTGCAGCCACACCGTGCGGCTTTCAGTATTTTGTCTGATCCATAATGCAGAAGAAGTATCTGCATTAGTCCATACCAATCGGGCCTGATGATGCTCCTGCAAAGAGTCTGCGTATGATAGTACCGGGCTTGTAACAGTATCATTCATCTGCGGCGCTTGTCCGTAGCGGCTGTACATAAATGCCAGATACAAATCCTGTAATTGTGTGAAAGAGCGCTTACAGACCAGGCGTACGGCTACCGAAAAAGTCTTTTTCTTACGCAGCTGAAACAGGATTTGCTTAACGGCATCTTTGCGATAGGTCTGTTCCAGAAAATAACAAAACCCTTTTACCGCAATGAGCTGTTGCTCCGGTGCCGTCTGCATCACCGCAGACCATGTCGGAAATGCCTGTCGGTAATACCATTGGTATAACATTTCATTATCGGTCAGCGAAAATCCGGCGGCCAGGTATTGTATACATCCCTCTTTAAACCACTGCCAGTCCTGCTCACTGGCCGTACTGCGTATATCGGTACCATTGATATACCCAAAGGATTGCTGCCACATATTGCGCACAAAGGCTATGCGCAGCTGAGCTGTAAAGTCTTTATAACTGCCATTAAATCCCAGTACGATCCGGTTACCTTGCTTAGCGATGGTCGGGAAAGCCTGTGTTCCGGCATCCCAGCTGCCGATACGCGATTCGTACGCCTGGCTTACCGATGGGTATATAATGAGGCTGGGTATACCTTTTAGCGACATGCCTGTTCTCTTTTCTACCATTGCCTTCTCCTGCATAAAGTGCGCCAGGGTATATGCGCAGACGCTATCCATTCCGGTTGGGTAGTAGATATGTGCCGCAGGGGTGCGGTACATTTGCCAGCGCCAGTGGTGGTATGGCATACGGTATGCAGGCACCAGCAGGTTCAGTGCCGGAACAGTTTGCTGTGCAATCATTATTCCTGGCAGAATAATCAGATATAAAAGAGTAAGAAGTCGAGCAAACCTCATATGAAGGATTTGAGCAAAGTAATTATAAAATGAATAATTTGCATTTGTTTTACCAAAATCTAACCTGCTATTCCCTTTTTCCAATGAATCTAAAAATTAGTATTAGACCCATATTTTTTAATTTTACAAGTAAAGGTGGCGTCATAATTTGTCTTAGCCTTCCTGCAATTTTGCTTTCAACAAAAGGATCAATATATGCACAGGATAAAGTATGGCAATCTATCAAAGGAAAAAAAATTGATTTACAGCAACATGCACGATCGGGACAAAACCGAGCAAAAAGCAAAATGGATCAATTCAAATATGGGGGCACCGATAATTCATACAATCAGGCTTTGTATATTGGTGGCCGGTTACATACAAATGGCTGGAGCGGGCAGGTTCACTATCATTTTCAGAAAGGCAACCATAGTCAAAACATTGTTCGTTTCCAGTTTGCCGAAATCAGGCATGAAAAGGAAATTCGACAACAGCGGCAGGATACGGTTTATCGCTCTTTGGCGTCCTACAGGCCCTATATTTTTGGTAAACAGTTTAAAGTCTACACAACTCAACTGGGTTATGGTCGCCAGTGGACGATTTTTCCATCACTGATACAAGGTAATATTAGCCTAAATGCGAGTTTGGAAGCAGGATTATCGATGACCCTGCTCAAGCCCGTATACCTGGACTTGTTACGCTATGATGCCCTGAACCAGGCCTATGCCAGTTCTGAATCCTGCAACACGTCCAACCAGGAACTGTTCCTGAGCCGTAACCGCATACTGGGTGCAGACAAATGGAGTAAAGGGCTTAGTGAATTGCGCTATATACCCGGTATTTATATCAGTCCATCTGTTATATTGAGTCCGGATAAACCAACCGGTTTTGTACAGCAATTCCAGATCGGGGCACAGCTGGCCTGTTATACTAAGGCTATTCCTGTATTGCTTCAACAAAAAAACACTTTCTGGCAGGCTTCCTTCTTTGTAGGATTTAGTTTGGGGAAAAGGTGGTAAGGAGCTATTTTGCTTAATTACTTATTTCCCCTCATTTTGTAAGGCATCCTTAATTACTTCAATAACGCGAGATATATTCTCATCGTCGGCAAAAAAATTATTCATTGTTTTTGTATTGTTATTGTTGTGATTACCGTTAACACCACCTTTATTGTGATTATAGCTCTGATGGTATGTTGTTGATGATGGGATGATTTCCCCAAGGGTTACGTTGAATATCTGGGAAAGCAATTCGACTCTGGAAAGTGTAATTTCTACATGGCCGTTTTCCAGTTGGCTATATGCCCCCCTTGAAATTTGTAAGGCTTGAGCTACTGCTTCAGCAGTTAATCCATTTTTTGTACGTAAATCTTTAATCTTTGAGGCAGTTAATTGATTAATATTCATTGTATGTTAGTTTAACAAAACAAAGGTAATGCTAAACTAACAAATTAAATACTAAAAACTTTAGTAATGAATAAAATTACTTTTAGTTTTGTTCCCAGTGAAGAGAAAAATAAAGATTATTTCAATTATCTGATTCAAATTTAGAATTTACAAACAAGTGCTTTCTTTATGAGATTAAATTTGACGCTGGCTAAATTGCTTTTGGCTGTTACATTACTTCTTGTGGTATCAATTTCGACTTTATGTTTGGGAATTTACCGAAGACTTATTGAAAACGGGAAAAATAACAGTAAAAATATGGGTGTTTTTCCCAAAATGCCATTATTGGATGGTTATAATTTTGCGCAACCAAAAAATTTCCGATCACAGTTACAAGATTTTGATTATCATGGCTCAAATGATTATGTTAAAAAATCTTTAAAATGAAGTAGAGGAAATCTTTTAGTTTTCCTAAAAACTATATAGTTTAGACTTGAATTTTGTTCTCTTTTACCGGTATTCTAACGCTAAAAAATATCCATATCCTAATTTTTCTAAATTCCGTTAGTTGAACATTTGCTGCATTTTGCTTTGTTTCCTCACGTTCTGTTGTATAAGTCCTTCTTATGCCCAGATGGATCAGGTAATAAGTGGAGATTCTACAGAAATAGTACATGCAGCTGAAGTATATATACAGAAGCAATACCACCAGCACTTGCAATACCAGCAGAAAGCCTCCCGCAGCCAGCAACGCATGCTGCGCAGGCTACAGCGGCAGGAATCCCGTTTAGCGGACAAACTGCGCCGGGGCGACAGTACACTGTATGCACAGTATCAGCAATTAAATGCGGCCGACTTTGACAGCCTGCGTAAAACGGCTGCGGATACGGCATTGCTGTACAAGCTGGCCGGTACACAACCAGTCAAAGCACTGGACAGCCTCAAGAAAATACAATCCTTTATACAGCAGAAAATACCCGGCAGCACGGGTTTATCTGTACCCGGCATGGATCAGCTCAACAGTCAGCTGAATGCACAGGATTATCTGAAGAGCCAGGTCAAAAAGCGCAGCGATGCCCTGATCCGTTTACTGGGACAGTCAGCTTTCGCATCTCAACTGGGCAGGCTCAACAAAGCCTATGGCTATGGAACACAGCAGATCGGGTACTGGAAGAAGATTGTGCAGGACCCTGATGCAGCTGAGGAGAAAGCCCTTGATCTGCTAAAGGGTATAGAAGGCTTTGATGAAATGCTGTCCCGTTCCTCATTGCCCGGCATGTCTTCCGGAAATCTGAGTGAACAGGACCTGAAGCAGATGGGCTACCAGACCAAATCTTCGGTGAATGCCGCACTGGAACAACAGTTTGGCAATCAGTTACAACAGGTACAGCAACAGGCTGCACAGCAGGTGCAGGACTACAGCAAACAACTGGGACTGGAAAAACAAGCCGCCAAAGTAAAGCAGGCGGCACAAACGATTAATGAGGCAAAGAACACGATAAAAGACACCAAAGATAAAGTCCAGCAGGCAAGGAAAGGCTTGCGCAATCCACTGGATGATCTGAAAAATCCGATGCGGGGCATACCTTTCTGGCAACGCTGGGAGTACCAGTACAACCTGCAGACGCAACGGGCAGCACCTAACGGACAGAAGCCGGTGATGCTACAGGCAGGTTTGAATGCCGCTTATCGACATAGCCGCCGCATCAGCATAGGTATAGGGCTGGATGCCAGCCTGGGCCTGGGTCGCGACTGGCAGCACCTGAAGCTGAGTTATGAAGGTGTAACTACACGTGTATTCCTCGACGGGCAGCTGATCTGGGGCATCAGCCTGCAGGGTGGATATGAGAAAAGCCTCAAACCCCTCAACCGGCCTTATGTACAGCTACAGGAGCGTTATGGCAATGCTTCCAATGTACGTACCGCTATGGGATTGCTACAGGATGCCGCATACATAGGATTAATGAAGACCTATCGCATCAGCCGCAATCAGCAGGGCACCTTCCTGATCGGCTATAACTTCCTCAATGATAAAACCGGCATCAACAGCCCCTGGATCATCCGGCTGGGCTATAAAATATAAATGAGCAACCTAAAACATAAAGAAAGTAAGTTTATGAACAGTAAAAAAATTGGAGTGTTAAGTTTACTACTAATCACTTCAAGCTTAAAAATCCTCGCTCAGCAGCCGAGTACAGAAAATCCGACCAAGCTGGACGTCAATATCAAAACACCTAATGCCGCCAGCATAGAACGGTACGGCAATATCCCGGTCAGTATGTATACCGGTGTGCCCAACATCAGTATTCCGCTACATGTGATCAGTGTGGGTAAACACGTATTACCTATCTCTGCATCTTACCATGCTTCCGGTATTAAGGTCAATGATCTGTCCGGGGACATAGGTCTGGGATGGAACCTATCGGCAAACTATTCCATATCCAGAACCTTGCGTGGGCGCACAGATGAAGGACCAATGGGATACCTGGACCCTAATGGCGGTGCCAATTTAATTCCGTCCAATTATACCTTGTCAAATGATTTCACTATTGATACCTTCCGTGCTGTGGCAAACGGTACCTGGGATGCACAGCCAGATGAATTCAATTTCAACATAGAAGGCTATTCCGGTAAATTCATCCTGGCCAATAATAAGGTTATAGTAATCCCCGATCAGGATATTAAAGTAGCATACACCATTACCTCAGGTGCGTTCAGTTTTGTACTTACAGATCCCAAAGGGATAAATTACTATTTCGATGTACGATCCGAAATGTCCGTTACAGATTGTAGCGGAGACGTTAACTCCTATACCTCCAGGTGGCAGGTCAGTAAAATCGAATTCCCTGATACTAAAGATGTGGTTACCTATACGTACGCCAATGCTACGGAAACGATTTCCCAAACATCAGAAAGCCGGAACTATGATTATGGCAATACAACCCCTGATCCGGTTAAAACAAAGCAGTGCGTCAATTATACCACAACAATCGAAAAGAAAGTATCTGAGATCACATTTCCAACCGGAAAAATCAGCTTTGATTATTCCATACCTAAATATGACCTGTCTGGTACCTACGGTATCGGTTCGATGCAGGTAAAAGACCTGCAGAATGCTGTTCAGAAAAAAGTAGTATTCAACTATACTTATTATAACCCATCGTCCAGCGATCCTTTAGCCAAGAAACTGAAACTCGATAATGTTACGTTTAATGAGCAAGCCACTAACCTGGTGAACAAATATGCCTTCGAGTATAATAGCGGAACGATCCCGGCCTATGGCGCTAAATCACAGGACATCTGGGGTTATTATAATGGTGCGAATAATACCAGCCTTATTCCTGGAAATACATTCCAGCTATATGATGCGCAGGGAATGCCCTTCACCGTGCCCGGTGGAGATCGCAGCGTAAATCCATCCGTGTCAGCAAATGGTATTTTGACCAAAATTACTTTTCCTACAGGTGGTTATACACAATTTGAATATGAACCTAATAAAGCCGGATACCGATGTGGTTACAGTACCATTCACGATTCCATTTTTATAACGGTACCATACAATGCTACTGCTCAGTGCAAAGGAAATACTGCCCCATATCAACAATCAAATTATGTAGATTTTGTGGCACCATACGCGCAGCAAACCTATATTGTAGTCGAAACCAATCAATTCAATTGTACCGGCGATACCCGTCAGTATACCCTAACCGATTTAACGACCAGTCAGGTTGTGTCTCAGGATGATAATAATGACCCTAATGTCGATATTATTGCCGGCCATACCTACCGTCTATCGGTAAACACAAACTGCGAAAACGCAGAGGCCAACACACTGGACTGCCTGGAAAAACTAAAAGCAACTATATACATCAAACAATTTAGCGGAAACTTCCAGGACTATGCATACACCGGGGGGCTGAGGGTAAAGAAGATCACCGATTATGATTACTTCAGCAATACCAATACGGTCAGGACATATGATTATACCATGCCGGGTGAACCCGGCAGATCCAGCGGCGTAATGGTATTTGCACCAAAATATGATTATACCTATACTTATGATTTTGATCTGAATGCATATAAGATCGGTAATCTTCAGCCCGGAGAATATTATGTTCCTAATATCATCTTAAAAACCTCTTATGCCTATACATCTGATGCAGGTAATACCACCCAGAGTGGCGGCAATAGTATAGGGTACAGTTATGTAAGAGAAGTTATCGGCGATCAGGGAGCTGGTGGCAGTACCTTGAATAAATATAACCTGCAGTTCACTAATTGCGGTTTCGGTTATCCGTTTGTTCCGGTTACCAACTATAGCCATCGCGATGGTAAACTGGCAGAAAGTAAATCTTATTCCGCTGCCGGAACTTTATTGGAACAGTCTAACAATTATTATTCCTTCATTGCCAATGATGAGATCAGGGGATGGAAAGCATCCTATCAGAAAATGAGGGCCTATACGCTTTATGGCAACCCTAATGATGATAAATTCCGGGGTCAGCATTACTATTACAAAAGCGAAAAAGAACACCTGGACAGCACCGTGGTAACCCAATATTATGAAGGCAATACTGTTGCACAGAAACAAACATACCTGTACGGTACCAGCAGCTATTACCCGTACCAGATCACTACTTCAGGCTCTAATGAAGAGACGGTTACCCAAACCACACGCAGGGCAGCAGACTTTACGGTAAGTGCAAGTGGCACTTTAACCGGTGTTACCCAGGTCCTGAAATACATGAAAGACAATCACCTGAACGATTATGTGATCGAGTCCTACAGCCAGGTGAATGGCAATGCCACTGGTGGCTACATCAATGAGTATGGCTTGTACACCGTAGGCGGTAACGACCTGGTCATGCCCACAACATTGTACCGACTGAAGAACGGCAGCAGTATCAGTAACTATACACCGCTGTCTTTAAGTATTAGCAGCAATACCGCTACACTGATTAAGGATAGCCGTTACGAACAAGAAGCCGCCTACAGCAATTTCAATGCACAGGGTAATCCTGGCCGCCTGGTGGATAAGTCCGGAGAAAGCAGCTTGTTATGGGGATATGATGGAAAATATATGGTCGCCCGTTTAGATCATATTGATTATAACGCCTTACAGACCTATTTATCCAATAACCCATCTATCCAGCAAACGCTCGACAACCCTGCTACAGCAACAGCATTACTCACTGCTGTACAGCAATTGAGAACAGCATTCCCACAAGCTATGATCAGCGGGTATACTTACCTGCCGGGTATTGGTGTTAGTTCGATCAGTGATGCCAATAACCAGGTCAGTACCTATGAGTACGATAACCTGGGCAGGCTCTTACGCATCAAAGATGCCAATGGTAACCTGATCAGAACTAATGAATATCAATACCAGAATTAAGAATAAAAATATTTATATGAATTTCACAAAACGCATATTGCCTGCCCTCGTCATATTTTACCCGACGGTGAAAAGTCATGCACAGTTTGCTGCACCCACGCCTCCAAAAGAATTTGCGAGTATTAAAATTCCTCCTTCTCCTGAAGCCGCCCAGCTGGGCAAATACGGAGAGGTCCCGGTTAGTCTCTATACCGGATCGCTGAACTATTCCATTCCTCTGGCTACCATTTCAAGCGGTCGTATTAGTATACCTGTATCCCTTGATTATAGTAGTGACGGTGGAATCGTCGTGTCCAACATCGCCAATAATGTTGGCCTTGGATGGAGCATTGGCGGTCTTAGCCTGGTATCAAGAGAAGTAGTTACTGTTCCAGATGACGGCGCCGGAGGATTTCTGTACACTATTGGACATTATACACAAGATGAGTTGAATCAGAAAACAACTACTCAAAATGATTTAAGTCATCTGATCAGGTTATTTGAGGCAGATAGAGGCTGTTTGGATTTTCAGTCCGACAATTACTTTTACCGCATCGGTAGTTTAAGTGGAAAATTTCATTTCAACTGGAATGGTGATATTGTCAATCAGAATCAGAACGCCTTAAAGATTGAGTATGTACGTAATGGAACTCAAGTAAACCCTTTTTCCAGCTGGATCATTACGACTGATGATGGTACAAAATATACTTTTTCAGCGGCAGAAGTAACGCAAAGGCACACTACCATAAATAATGATCCTTATTGTGAATTGCCGAATTATAATTTCAACAGCAGCTGGTATCTGACTAAAGTCGAAGATGCAAATGGTAATTATATCGATTTTGAATATGAAACGTATAGCTACCGAAGGAATATGGAATTAAGTCATTCAGTAGGTGTAAAGGAAAATATCACCGTAATGTATATGGGGTATTGTACCACAAGTGAAAACTATGCCACCAATAATATGACTGGTTATGGCTTGGAAAATAATGGTGTACCGGCAAAACAAGGCTTGAATCTTACTTATTATCAGAAGAGAATTAAAGCAATCAGGTCATCCAAAGGAGCCAGTGTTGAATTTGAGTACACTACGACCCGTACAGATGATGACGACCTTTCTGTTCCGTCTGGTTTTCAATCACTGGATAAGGTTAAGCTGCTGGAAGGGACAAACCTGGTTAAATCCTGGGATCTTAGCCATAATTACGCAACAAATCGCCTGACTTTTTCTAAACTGACAGAAAAATCACCCGCAAACGAAGAAGGTAAAGTGTATGCATTTACCTATACAGGTAGTATTCCTTCATCTGTAAATTCTTACGACATTGACCATTGGGGCTATGCCAATGGATCAGGCACTACTCAAGGGCTTTCCCTTGTACCAAAGTTTGTGCATAAGATCAATACTACAGTAAGTTATAACGGAGCGCCATATCAGCAAACTATAGTGTATAAAGATGGAGCTGATCGTGAACCTAAATCTAATTCACTGAATGGTCTTTTAAAGAAAATCACCTATCCGACTGGAGGCACTTCTGAGTTCACGTATGAAATGCATGACTGTAGTAATGTATCCAACCAGTCGATCGCTTCATTTGGTATCCATCCGGAAACCAATGTAACGATCAGTGCCTTTGCAAAGGCAAATAGTAGTGGGCAGAGGCAGGTGGATGTACAAACCTTCCAAGTGACCGGAACAACTGTTGGTGTGATGCTTTACTTCGATGCCCACCTGGGTACAGGCTTTAGTGGATGCTGGCCGACCAAGAAACCTAAGATGATTTTAAATAAAATTGACGGCAGTACCGTTACTTTAATTAAACAGCGACAGTTTCAATACACCAATCCCGGAGATCAGGATGAGGGCAGTTACAGTGACTGGGATTATGTAGAGTTAGCGCCAGGCACCTACCAGTTAAGGGCAGAGGCGGAATGTAATGGGAGCGGGTTCGATGAAGCGTCTATTGTAGCCAGTTACAAACAACCTGATATGACACAGGTATTGACTAAAATACCAGTTGGCGGAGCGCGTATTAAAGAGATCAAAAACACAGATCCATTCTCCGTATTGACCAATAAAAAGACCTATAAATATACCAATCCGGTGGATAACAGCTTGTCCAGTGGAGTGATCCTGGCTATGCCAGCATACAATACCTTTGCCACCGAATACCAGGGGCATGAACAAGCGAACCAACACCTGGAGGTAGATCATTCGGGAGGTTCCTACATTATGCAGCAATGTTATACCAAAGTGGATAAGACGGTTTACCTATCCCAATCCGGTGTCATGACGGAAGGCGCTCATATTGGTTACCAGTACGTGACGGAAGAGGAGGAGAATAATGGTAAACGTGTGTATCACTATAGCTCTCCTGCAATTTATTCAGGTGGTGTGAGCTTCCATTATCCCTTTATGCCACCGGATAATGCAGAAACCTATAAAATGGGATTACTGCTGGATGAAAAAGATTATAATGCCACAGGCACCATTGTCCGTAAAAGTGAAATGGGATATGATTTTATTGATTCGGCAAATGAGGTAAAGGTCGTCAAATATAAAGGACATGTAGATTTCCTAAACCCGAACAAACTTATTCCGGCGGGAAGTATGATGAGCCATTATATCTATCTCTACCAGAATTTCTTTGACCTTCAAAGCTATTATACTAAAAAAGGCTATTCCCGTTTGAGAAGCAGCAAAGAAACCTTGTATAATGAGGATGGCACAACCTTTACCGAAAAAACAACCCAGACAAACTATCATCCGGTGGTAAAACAAATGCCTGCCGAACAGGTTACGGTAAACAGTGATGGTAAAGAATATAAATCGGTATTTACTTATCCGTTCGATCAGTCAGGCACGGCGATCTTCCAGGAAATGATCAACCGGAATATGATTTCCGACCCCATTCAGGTATCCATGCAGGTAAACGGACAACAGGTACAGCAATCCAAAAAGACCTATAATACCTTTCAGAACAATATGATCCTGCTGGCCTCAGAATTATATGCAGAAGGAACCAGTACACCTACGACGGAAATTACCTATGATGCCTATGATAATGCGGGGAATGTATTGCGCTACACCAAACGTGGAGGTGAAAAAGGTGCCATACTTTGGGGATATAACGGCAGGTATATGGTGGCCCGTTTAGATCATATCGATCACACTGCATTGCAGACCTATCTGAACAATAACCCAGGCATACAGCAAACATTTGAGAATCCTTCCTCAGCGACCGCCTTGCTGACAGCTGTACAGCAATTAAGAACAGCTTTCCCTGATGCTATGATAAGCGGATACAGTTACCTGCCTAATATTGGCATTAACAGCATAAGTGATGCTAATAACCAAATGAACTATTATGAGTATGATGGCCTGGGGAGATTGCTCCGTATTAAAGACGGAAATAACAACCTGCTCAAAACCTACGAATATAAATACCAGCAAAACTAAAAACACCTTTATCAATATTAAACAGTAAGACAATGAACATTCCGTATAAATTATATTTTACCCTGGGTCTCAGCATACTCAGTGCAGCGATAGCCCACGCACAGACCGGCACCAGCAATATCCCGGTTACACCGGCCACCATACCGGCTTTACCCAGCTACAATAATGTACAGAACTTCTCCAGCACATTGAAGAAGAACTATGTGCGTGTACAAATACCTGACGAACCCACAACTTATATCAACAGCAGCGTAAAGCACCGCCAACAGACCGACTATTTTGACGGGCTGGGCAGACCTTTACAAACTGTACAGCTCAAAGGTCATGCCGATGGTTATGACATCATCCAGCACCATGTATATGATGCACTGGGTCGCGAAAGCGTACAGTTCCTGCCCTTTACCGCGCAAGAGACCTCCTCTGACGGTAACCTGCAGTATAATGCCAAAATGCGCATAGAGCAGTTCTACCCGCCAACAGATGGGCAGCAACCCTATAGCGTAACCGAGTTTGACAACTCGCCATTAAACCGCCCGGTAAAACAGATGGCACCCGGTAAGAACTGGGTAGGCAGCAACAGGGGTAAGGAACTGGCCTATAAAACAAATAGCGATGAATCCTATTTACAAAATGGAGCTAACCCGGTGTATACTGTAGTAAAAAGTAGTTTCCCGCGCTTCAGCCTTAATGGAAGCGGAGCATTGCAGTATGATGGTAATTATGGTGATGGTCAATTATACATCACCCGGATTACCGATGAAGATGGGCAGATCGCTGATGAGATCAAGGACAAGCTGGGCCGGGTGATCGCCAAACGACAACTGGCTAAAGCCGCATCGGGTGTACCTTACCCGGCACTGGCACCGAAAGAAATGTTCCCGGTTAATTTTACGTATACCTTTTATGTATATGACGATCTGGGTCGTCTGCGCTATGTACTGCCCCCGGGCGCAAGCACCCCGCAATTATCCATCAGCAACAGTAGCAACGGTCCTGCAACCACCAATACTTTTAGCTACAACTGGACGGTGCCCACCAGCGACATTGTAAATGGTCTCTGTTATACTTACTTGTATGATGATCGTGGCCGCCTGATCGAAAAGAAAATACCGGGTAAGGCAGTAGAGTATATGGTCTACGACCAGCGCGATCGCCTGGTGCTGAGTCAGGACGGCAACCTGCGCAACCAGAACAAATGGATGCTGACCGTTTACGATGCACTGAACCGCCCGGTAATGACCGGCCTGGTGAGCAGTTCAGAAAGCAGGGCCACCGTGGCGGCTTATACAATTGCACCAGGAACCTATTCGGCACCCGACTGGAGGTATTATGCAGCACAAAATGATCTGTTCCATACCTATCCGGCCAGTATCAACAATACCTATATCCTGAGCTACGCCTATTACGATAATTATGATGAGCTGACCAGCCTGTCTTATGATGGGAACAAATTTCCGGCTATGCCAGCAGGTGATAATAGTGTTGTGCCCTCAGGGTTAACTACTTCAGTTAGAGGAATGCTTACCGGTACTAAGCTGCGGGTTCTGGACCCGGCCAATCCGAATAGCAGTGACTGGATTACTTCCGTACAATATTACGATGCCAAAGGCCATGCCATACAAGGGGCACAAACCAATCTTAAAGGTGGTATTGACCGGACCGGAAGCCTGTTTTATTTCCAGGGTATGCCTTACCGTACGGCTACATGGCATCAGAATCCTGCCGCACTGGCCCAGCCGGGTGCTACAGCAGCCCTGACCAATATTAAGCTGGATAAAACATACAAACGCAATTTTACAATAGATGGAGGTAATGACCTGGTATGGAGCATACAGCAGAGTATTAATGATGGTACCCCGTTTAACCTGGCCTATTATGATTACAACCACCTGGGCCAGCCGGTAATCAAACAATATACCACCACCGATATCCTGCATGAGTATAATATCCGGGGATGGCTCAACCATATACAGGCCCGCAAATCGACCAATCATGATGTCAATTTCTTTAACGAAACCCTGCATTATGACGATGGTTTTGCCAATAAACTGTACAATGGTAATATCGCCGGTATTACCTGGAAGTATTATGATTCTTTAGGATCGGGTGGCAATAATGCTTATGGCTATACTTACGATAAACTGAGCCGACTTAACCATGCCGAATTTAGAGAGCTGTCGCAAGGCGGTGCCTGGAGCAATGCCCATAAAGACTATACCGCATCGGCTATTACCTATGATGACAGGGGTAATATACTCACCATGAATCAACGCGGCAATACAACCGGCCCGATCGATATGGATAAGCTGAGCTATACCTATAGTAACAACGGCAACCAGCTCATCAAAGTAAAGGATAATGTATCTGCATCTGCTACAGGTACCCTGCCAGACTTTAAAGATGGCTCTGACCTGGGCGTAGAATATACTTATGATGATAATGGCAACCTCATTGCAGATGAGAACAAAGGCATCAGCATTACCTATAACTACCTGAATAAACCGGCCAAAATAAATGTAAACGGCAAAGGAAATATCAGCTATATGTATGATGCAGCTGGTAATCGCCTGCGCAAAATAGTGCAGGATGATGCCGCTAATACCACAGAGGTGTGGGATTATATAGGCAACTTTGTGTACAAAGACAATGTGCTGCAGTATATCCTTAATGAAGAAGGGCGCAGCAGGCCGGAAGTAGTCACCACAGGTGCGCAAAGCGGACAAACCAAATTTGTGTACGATTACTTTATCAAAGACCATTTAGGTAATGTGCGCAGCACCATCAGTGCCCAGCCGATCAACCAACAATATCTTGCCCAACATGAAATTGCTACAGCAGGCAGCGAGCAACTAATCTTTGACAATATAGCATTGGTACGCGATGATAAACCAGGCAGTATTAATCCCGGAGACCTCAAAGCAGCGCACCTTATTGCAAATGACCCTCATAAGCGAATAGGTACTGCTATCATGTTACGGGTAATGCCAGGTGATAAATTTACCTTTGCTGCCGATAGCTATTATGAAAGTGATGAAACGGAAACCAGTGAGACCCCACAGGCCGCTGAAATAGTGAACTCCTTACTTTCTGCCCTGACCGGCGGTACGGTAGGCGGCATGCCGGTGAGTGAATCCGGGGAAAATATAGATATGATTAACCAGGCGCTAAGTAGCCAGGAAACCCTTAACTTTATCCAGAGCCAGATGGATCTGCAGCATACTATTGCGGGTCCTAAGGCAGGATTGAACTATCTGTTCTTTGATGCTGGATTAAGGTTGATTCCGGGTATCAGCGGCAAGCTGGGGGTTACCGTAACACCGGGCCAGTTCAATAACATGAGTGTAAGCCCAACCCCTATGACAGAACCAGGCTATGTAGTAGTCTTTGTAGATAACAATAGCATTGGTACCGACGTATGGTTTGATAATGTACAAGTATCGCATTACAACGGGGAAGTCCTGGATGAAAATCACTACTACCCATTTGGGTTAACGCTTAGTGAAACCAATAACAATCCAGCGTTACCAAACCAACCGTTTAAATATAATGGAAAGGAGTTAGAGAACTCATTTGGACTGCAAACTTATGAGTATGGTGCAAGACAATATGATCCACAAATTGCAAGATGGAAAGGAATAGATCCTTTAGCTGATAAATATTTTGGAATTAGTCCTTTTGTATATGTTGCAAATAATCCTGTTAAATATGTAGATCCAGATGGAAGAAGGGTTGAAATCTGGTCAGCTCGTTTCAACGAACAAGGACGTGTTGAAATAACAGAAAGAGTGATTTATGACAAAGGTAAATTGACAAATACTGATGGGACAGCGTATAAAGGGAATGATAAATATATTTTAAGTACCGCTAAAGCAATGACAAATGGTAGAAAATTAGATAAAAGAGTTGACCAGGTTTATAGCGATATGGAAAATCATAAATCTGCAGATGGTACTCCAATTCCCCATATTGTAACAAATCTTATTCCTGTAAAAGAATGGATGAAAGGTGACAAACACATGGATGTATTTAAAGATAGAGGACAAGGTTCAAGATACATTCCAAGTGAAAATATTCCAGGTGGGGGAATGATCAAATTTGTTCCCGAATATGATGTATCAAGGCCTAACTCAGGTATAAAGGACAATTCACCAGAAGAGATAATTGGCCACGAATTCAAGCATGATTGGAATGACAATATAAAAGGAACCCAGGATGAGAATTTAGCTGAAAGAAGTGGCACGGCTGAAAATCCCGGCCCCAATTGTGAAGAAGTTGATGCAGTTAATTTTCAGAATATAATCCGAGCTGCAATGGGTAAACCGTTAAGAACTAAGCATGGTTCAGAAATTCCAAAAGAAAATTTAATTGACCCTAAAGACTATAGATTATGACAAAAATAATTTCACTAATTTTTATTTTATGCTTATCATGGCAGAGTTATTCCCAGGAAAA
Organism: Sphingobacterium sp. UGAL515B_05; assembly: GCF_033097525.1. Classification (NCBI taxonomy): domain Bacteria; kingdom Pseudomonadati; phylum Bacteroidota; class Sphingobacteriia; order Sphingobacteriales; family Sphingobacteriaceae; genus Sphingobacterium; species Sphingobacterium sp. UGAL515B_05. Next base: position 5,147,840 of record NZ_CP109907.1, read on the forward strand.
ATTAGATCATGGGCTGGCGAACGAATTTGGTTTCTATCATTTCAAAAATGATAGAATGTATAAAGAGTTTATTGATAATGCATATAAAGACCGGAGTCAATTATCAATAAGCTTTCTAACAGTTTATGTAAAAAAGAATGGGTTCTTCTCAAAAAAGAAGATGGCAGTTATTGGAACCGACAATTGGATATTGAACAGTAGATATAAGGGCATTCCAGTATCGAAAATTCCAACCGTTATTAAACTTTCAAAAAAAGAGTTTAAAAATTTACGATTTTATATTGTGGATGAAGCTATTTACAGGTTCATAAATAAAATGGATAGAAAAATGTTTTATGACAAATATATTTATCCAGGCTCCAATATTCTAATTAGAGAACTGGATGTCAAGACTAAACATGCTGTAATGAATAGATTAATACAAGAGGGTATAGTCTTATATCAAAATGAACTTTCAGGCGATATAGAGTTGCCACAACAAGAGTATTATTGGAGGTCCCCATTTGAAGGAGAAGACAATTAAATTAAATCCTAAATCATTTTGGAGAAGTTGAATTAGAACTAAAATTGGTCAACGTTTACTCAGAAATTGGAACGAAGCAAAACATAAATATAGATTATTGGAGAATTAAAAAAGTATATGAAGATAAATTGTCCTAAATGTTGCAAAATTATATCTAAGATATTGGGGATTGTTTTGTTCGTCGTCATTTCCTTTAATGCAAATGCGCTAAAGTGGCATAAAAAAAATATTGATAGTGTATTAGAATTATCATTTCCGAAAAAACCTATCCATTTTCCCTTAACTGAACAGGGATTAGAGCGATATATTTGTCAACAAGGTGGTTGTTATTTCAGTTTAAGTATAAGAGACAGTATAATTGACGACTATTACGGATATTTATTGGCATCAGATAGTACGCGAGAATCCTGGGCTAATTCTACCTTAAACTGGGTAATTGATTCAAAAGTAAATCAACCATTTCACTATCTAATTTCAAAGGAGACCCTGAGGCTAGGATATAATGATTTCGGAGTTGATATTGTGTATGCTACTTCAGATCTTACCATGGCAGAAAGCAATAAGCGGTTCGCGAAATTACTATTATTAGGAAATTCACTTTACATTTTAGATGTATGGTATATGGATGATGAACTACATGATTTAGAAAAGGATAAATTTTTTAAGTCGGTTTCATTGAAAAGAAAGTAATATATAATTGACCATTTAAATTACTTGTTGAAATAAAAGTACTCTTGGATTAATGAGTAAATGAAACAGGGCGGAAGCATTCTTGCTTCCGCTTTTGTTTTGACTTTAAAATCGCTAAAAGCTTAATTCATATTACCAAAACAATATTTCATCGGATTAGTAAATTAAAATTGAATTATCCTTCTACTTTAATATCAAAAAAGTATGAAGCCTTATTCAAAAGCAATAGTCAGGGTTCCGCAATTTCCTATGGAAGCAACCATGAAAGAATATTGGGTACCGTTGAAGGAATCCATTCAACAATCTGCACCAGATTTTTTTAGCTTAATCAAAACCTTAAAATATGATGAGATTGCCGAACAACCAGAAAATATACAATCAACAATTGTAAAGTACTTCAATCGGGCAAAATTCAGGTGTACTCCTTACGGCACCTTTGCATCCGTTGGAATTATTAATGTCGTTAATGAAAAGCAGAGGGAGAATGTTTTAAACTATAAAAGAAGTCTTCATGAATTGATCAGCTGGCAGGAGATGCAGAATGTTCAATCAGATAATAATCTGGTAAACCATAAACTTTTTGCGAATAGCTCTTATTACAAAGTTGAGGATTGCTTACGCTATGTAAAGCGGAAAGGAGAGACATTTGAGCTAGCAGAGATTGCCTTCGATTCCACCGTTGAAGGTATTCTTAAGGAACTTCAGTCCCCATTATCATACGGTGAACTATGCAACTTATTACCGTTTGCAGAACCATATATTCAGCCCTTAATAGATTGTGGTTTACTTATTTCCGAAAATGATCCTAATTTGATCGGGGAGGATTACTTCACCAGGATTGGCCATTCGGCGTCAAATCCAATAAAATACCAGGTTAGTGAATTCCAAGATCCATTAGAAGTTTCCTCCACGTATTTCCGCCACATTCCTGATTTAATAAAAATACTCCGCGCGGGTTTACAGGGTAGTACCACAAGTCCGAATATGCTTTCCTTTATGGAGCAATTTACAAAACGATTTGACCGTCAAACAGTTTCTTTGATGCAGGCAATCGACCCGGACATTGGTATAGGCTATGGGAACTTCTATAATAATGCAATTGGTGACCTCATTAAGGAACTACAAATAGAAGAACAATCTTCACAAGAAAATCCGCTGTTACAATATTTAAACCTCGCCAATGACCAAGAATATCAAGTAGGGCAAACTATTAGAATTGATGAACTAAAAGACAACCTAAGTGATCCTCAAGGTCCGGTTCTGGCCAATAGTGTATCACTTTTTTGTTCTATTAATGACGGAATGGTCTTCTTTGACCGGATTGGAGGTCATTCTTATACCCAACTTGCCGGAAGGTTCACGATCTGCAGTGAGGGAATTCGCAGCCTATGCCAGGAAATCGCCTGCCTCGAAGAAACCTCAAATCCTGAAGTACTGTTTTTTGACATCAGCTATAATGCGGAATTAAATGTAGATAATGTAAACAGGAGGGCTAAGTTATACAGCCAGGAGCTCAATATCCTCAACTATCCTGGTAACAAAGAACCTATAACCCTTGACGATCTTTATGTAACAGTATCAGGTTCGGAGATAGTGCTTAGGTCCAAAAAGTTTGGAAAGAGATTGATTCCCAGGATGGCATCGGCCTATAATTACCGGAGATCGAAACTACCTGTATTCAGGTTTTTGTATGATTTATCTTTTCATGGAATAATTGGGGATCTGTCCTTTAATTTTCCTGAACTGGTAAAAGGTAAAAAATATTACCCCCAGGTACAATTCCGAAATATTATAGTCAGTAATCCAAAGGTAAGCGTATCTAAATCAGAACTGGAGAACCTTCTTTCAGAAGACCATATAAGAAGTTTAAAATCTCACCTTTTAGCATTTAACATTGGCCCTATTGTAAAAATTCCAAGAAACGAAGAGAGTATCGTTTTTGATTTAAATGATCCCCTTCAATGCAACATGTTAATCCGGGAAATTAAGAAGGCAGGCAGTTTATTTTTGGAAAATGTTGCCATTCCAACAGCGCCATTGATTAGAGATGGTAATGGAATGGCCTTTAATAACCAACTATCCATTCCCTTGTTCCATAAAAATGAGCTGTATAAAGCCAGCAGCCCTATAGATGTACCTTTTACCGAAAAGCGGACTTTCCTTCCAATACAGGATTGGTTGTACCTTGAAATTTATTGTGCTCCAGGCAAAAGCGATGAGATTATTCTTTTACTCGAGCAAACAGTTAAAAAAGCACGCCCTTTTGTAGAAAAGTGGTTTTTTATTCGCTATAACGAAAAAGGTAACCATATCCGGTTCCGATCACAGGTTAAAAAAGATTTCCGTTTATCATTTTTAGATAACCTTTATACCATACTTGATCCCAAGATCAGCAGTGGTATCATCAGCGACATCTCCATTAATGGCTATAACCGCGAACTGGAGCGATATGGAATCGTAGGAATGGAAAGAGTAGAACAACATTTTTACCTGGATAGTACAATTGTCGTTAAATTGCTTCAAAAGGGTGCAGATGATATATATAAATATGCTCATTGCCTAAGGTTGTTTTTACTGCTCAAAAATCAAGGATCTATTTCATCGACAAGATGGGTACAGTGGATGGGCCATATCCGCCAGTTGTTTGAAAGAGAGCACCAATTAGGAACAGTTCAATTTCGCAAAGTCCGACGATACTTTCAGGAACAAAAAGAATACCTTCTTGGAGCACTGGATGATATTCATCAGTCTGAAATAGATTTTTGTTTATCCGTACAGAATATAGTTTCTAATTGTCCCGAAAGAAGACAGGCCCCGATGGTAACTGACCTGATGCATATGCATATTAACCGTCTGTTTTCCAGTTACCAAAGAAGTCATGAATTAATCATTTTTAGTTTATTAGACCTGGTTGAAAAGAACCTTAATCATAGGTTCAAAACGTATAACCATCTGAAGTCAATGATCTAATAAAGTCGTCTTTAAACTTGTCTGTAATAGCAAATATTAGCTTTTTTTCGTCCAGGAATACATCATTTGCATCATAACGGATGATCTTACTTTTATTTACGATTACAGACCGGTTTACCTGTATAAATGCCGGAGGGCTCAATACCTCACTTAAGTGTTTCAAACTCAAAGAGCAATGGAAAGGAGGTGCGTCGTCAAAAAATATGGAACAGAAACTACCTGAAGCCTGAATAAAAGTAATTGATGCAGTCAAAATAGTTATTCTTACCTCCCGGCCACCACCAGGTAAATATATGTATTTAGGGGGACGGAGCACGGTTCTTTCCTTTGTACCAGCCATTTGTTTTGCTTTGTTAACTGCGGCCAGGAAGCGATCATAGCTTAAGGGCTTAAATAAGTAACCAGCAGCGCCTTTTATAAATGCCTCTTCTGCAAAGTGCCGGTGTCCACTGACCAGGATGATAATGTAGTCTTTCGATAAACTATCCAGTAAGGTTAAACCGGAGATATCCGGTAATTCTATATCTAAAAAAATCAAATCTACCTTGGATTTTAATTTTTGCATCATGTGTAATGCCTCTTCACCGGATTCAGTCGCACCGGTAAAATGAAGTATTGAGGTTTGATCAATAAATTTCTTCAGTTGCCTGATTACTGAAGGAGTATCATCTATTATATAACAATTTAACATAGTTCAATGGCTAAGCTTAATCGATAGGTAAATGCATGGTCTTCTATTTTTAATACATGCTTGTTGCGGTAATTCAGATCGAGTCTTTTTTGAAGATTGTTGATTCCGATTCGATTACTGCTGTTCGGTTTTCTTTGTCCTTTTCTATTATACGTCTCCATATATAGAATGCTATCTTGTACCTTAATGTCAATCATCGCGGGATCAACCGTATCATTCAGGTCAGCATACTTCAATAAGTTAACTACCGGTTCAAGCAGTAATTTTGGAGGGATCAATAGTTCCTCATACCCCTCAACATGTACAACAATCTTGTTGAAAGGTTCTTTTTCCCGATAAAGCGCCTCAAGTATAAGATACTTACGTATATAGGCGATCTCATCTTTTAAAAGGATTTTACCCGCTACATCACCATGATTTAAACCGTCAGAGGTTAGCTCAGACAGTAAAACAATAGCTTTTGCATCCTCTTTGGAATATTCTTCGACGCGTTCACAGACATAGCCTAAAACATTATTGATCAGATGCGGATCAGTCTGCAGGTGAAGTAGATTATTCTCCAGCTGCAAGGTTTTCTGATCGGCCTTGATTTTCGCTCTGGCATATGCAACTGCATAGGCTAACGCTGAAATTAGAATGCCCCGCATTGAACTTCTTTGTAGTGTTTCAAAATCCAGGAAGAAGGTGGCTTTCCCATTTATTAGTAGAGTATATAAAGCAGAATATAACAGGATCAGTATGCCATAAAAAGGTACAGCAAACGCGGCAAATAATTGCTGCACAAACCGGTTATTTCGGAACAGACCAATGATAAAAGGCATGTATCCAAGGGTAACCAGGTAGAAGTAAGCAATATCAAATACATAATAAACGATGTAAATACCGAGATCCGAAATTTTTAAAGATTGGAGCTTTGTGGACATTTCTATCAAAACCAATAGCATTATTGGAATAACATGGCCCCAGATCGGCTTTATTTTCGAAGCTTTTACCATAGATATTTTTGTTAACGTAGGGCTAAAATGGACTTTCATGTAGGCTAAATGGGGTATTCGTCAATTTATCGGAAATAGGCTTCAGATGGGTAGTAATTTTATATCAGAAACCTTAAAAAACACATTATGAACACAACAAAAAATCAAGTTGTATTGGTAACCAGAACAGTTTTTACGTTCGATGGAGTTAAATCGAAAGACGGTGCAAAGAGCACTGAAACCTCGCATCCTACAACCGGTTCTACCACGAACAGTACTTATATTTTTAACTGTCCTAAGTAGCATTGATCTGAAATGGGAAGCAGTAGATTTTGCTGCTTCCATTTTAATCGAAATGGTAGGAATAAAAGTTCCCAAGGCTTTTATCCTTACCTGGTAGTTACCAATATAAGTTGCCGCCCTCGTGTTAGAGAATTGTGGATCATCATAAACAGATTTAAAAGGTTTATTAATGATAGGGGGTTGTCTCAGTTCGACTGCATCGCAACAGTTGAAGGAGTAAACCAAAGTTAACAAAATGCTAATGACCCAGATGCGCATTAACCAATAAATAACAATAGTGAGAAATAAAATACATTTATGAGTGTCTGGAGACAGGCGGAGCCGAAAACCTGTAAATAGAGTAGGCACTATTCTTAACCCGAAAAACCAATTCTCTTTTGGATTGGCCGGAGCCTTTCATTTATTCTTAATTTCAAAAACAATTTTTATGAAAAAAGTAATTTTCTCCGCGGCCGCTTTAATGCTGGCCTCCGCATTCTCTTTTGCAGGTACTCCTGAAACAAAAACCGAAGCAAAAGCAAAACCTGAAGTAAAAACTTCATCTACTGTTTACCATTACACCAGTGAAAGCACTGCTCCCGGTGCATTTGCTAATACTGCCAATTGGTCTGAAGGGCCCTCCGATAATCCAACGTGTGGTTCGTATAATAACAAACCATGTGAAATCACTGCAGACGATGCCGCTGATTTGTCCAGCATGTTAAACGGGCAAAGCAACTCCAATGTTCTGTTAATCACTGACAGGAACCGACAATAAGTTTCAGATACAAAAAAAGGATAAGGGGGGATTTCCCCCTTATTTTTTATCTGTCACCAAAAACATCAGCAGATCTCTTTTTGCTTCTTGCAAATCCAGATCGTATTGCGCCAAACTTTTGCGCAGCTCTTCAAGATTGTTAATACCGGTTAATGTTAGATCAATATTATTTGTGTAGCCTGTTTCGTCAATTACCGGAAGTTTGGATAGAGGAATGTCGTTTAAAAGACTTACGAGATTTACTAAAGGTTCATCTTTCACGGAAAGTTTTCCTTGATCTACCGAAAAATTTCTGCCAGAGGAATTACCCTTAGATTTGAATTTATCCAGTTTGGAAGTCCTGACCAATACTAAACAGTCGGTCATCTGTTTTCTTAGGCTCAATGTCACATCCAGGTACCGGTTTAAATCCGCTAGCATATAAGTGTACAACGAATCCGCCTTTTCCTCAGGAACAATGAGTTCATAACTGTAATATTGTTTATTGGGCAGTTGATCCTCAAAATTTAGTTTGGTATCGATTAGGTATGGATTGGTTGTATTCAATATGATCCTTTTCTCTGAAAAATGTTCCTTGTTTTCAGTAAATAATTGGCTTGCAACTGCACGAACAATTGCATTTAATTTCATATTCGTCATCTGTCTGCCAAAGACTTTTTTTCTATCTTTTGTTCTTTTAAAATTGCTACCGGTAGGATAGCCAGGGTAATATCCCTGAAAGAACAGTGAATAAAACCCTAGATTTAAATTATTGTTTATATAAAAATTATCAGAAAGTAATAGGGGCATTTTTTGTTTTATATCGACCTTTTTCAGCATTGTACTGGGCTGATTACGATATATTGCATCAATATTTTCCTGTGTAACTTCATATGTGTTTGTAGGTACTACATATTTTCCATCACGAGAAATCCACACCGTATGGGGGATAGTTTGATGGGGAAAGTACTTATCCAGTTTGGTATCTCCATACGTTGAATTGATGTATGTATATTCTTTACCCACTGCTGAATTAAAGAATTTGGCTATGCGTTCTTTTTGCTCAGCAGAAATGGCTAATATTTTAAGTTTATCACTGTTATCTTCCTGAATTTTCTTCATTTTTGGAAATCCTGCAATACACGAGGTACAAAAAGTCCCCCAAAAGTCCAGAAGAATTAATTTCCCCTTATATTGCTCCAGGGTAACTTCTTTTTTACCTGTTGGATCATTAACTACTTTTAGCGGGAGTTTCCAAAGTTCGTCTGGAATAGTTTCCCCGATTTTTAATGGTTTAATTTCGGTATTGCCTTCTCTGGTTTGGGCATAGAGGGGTATATGATGGCAGAATAAGCATATATACAAAAGCAATATGATACTTGATATTTTCATCTTGTGGTATGTTTTAGTTTGACATTGAGTTTCAAATTATCTGGGATTTTGCGGGATATTTGCAATGTCTACGATATCTTCTGGCAGGGCAATCGCATATCGTTTATCATTGGGAGGTAAAGTGTATACCTTTCCGTTAATGGTCCTGGTTAAGGTAATATTTGCGCCATCCCTGTTCAATCTTTTAAGATCGGACCAGCGAAGCCCCCTAAAGGCGAGTTCCCTTCGTCTTTCCTCCAGTATAATTTGTAAAGCCTGATCTTTATCGGTAAAGGCAAATGGAATAAAAGTTCCCGTTTTCCATCTCTTTACACCAAGCTTGTCCAGGGCATTTGCGGCTTCGATAAGTTTACCGGCCCTTGCATTACATTCGGCAATGATCAGCATTACTTCTGCGGTGGTTACTCCAGTGCAGAACTGATAGCTGGTATGCGCACCTTTAAACACATAAGATCCATCCTGTTTTAAATTGAAGTAGAGTACCTTTCTTAAATCATTTTCGGGATAGAGGTTATACAGTTCAGGATTTACCCTGATCATTGACGTCATATCCAGTTCGGAAATAGACATGGTGGTCAGTAAGGTTAGCTCATCAGGTGCATAAAGCCGAGTACCGGGTACTGGAAACGCTGCTGCAGGATTGAGGTCATTAAAATTGATCAGGCGATCATTAAATTGTAATACTGCTTCTGCATTTTTTTTGGCCAGTTCATAATTGCCCATAATAAGATATGTCCGGGCCAGCAAGCCGTACGCAGATGCCTTAGTAGGTATATTTGATGATGAGGCTGACGTTCCTAGCAAGGGGATAGCCTCTGATAGATCATTGATGATCTGGTCGTATGTTTGTTGTACTGTTGCCCGTTTAGAAGGGATATTCATGTCCGGGTCCAGGCGCAAGACCATACCTAAATCGGTATATGCAGTTAAGGGGTTATATACAGGTGCCCATATTTGAACCCCATCCAGGAATCGGGCTGCTCTTAACACTAAAGCCTGCCCCTTAATATCATCAGCTTCCGGGCCACTAAGGTTATTATCCTTAAGGGATTGCAATACGGAATTGCAGACATAAACCGGCTGGTAACAATTCATCCAGTTATTGGCACCGGACTCTGCATCCATGGAAACATGATCCGGTTGCCAGGAATAAAGCCTTTTATTGCTTTCATAATACAGGCTGTTTAAATCCTCGTCAGTGATATAAAAATCATTACTGCTCATTTCCCCTGCATCTGCGAAGCCCTGAAACATCGGGATGTTATATAATAATGCCTTCAGGTCGGTAATTGTTGCTGGAGTGGCCAGTTGCATATCCGACTTTTTATCGAGAAACTTTTCGCAGGAAAATAGAAGGCAACTTAATGTAGAAACGAGTATGCAGGTACATATTTTTTTCATGGTAGTCAAATTAAAATTGTGCACGAATTCCCAAATTATAATTTGCAGGTGTTACAAATCCACTCAGGTTTATATTAAAATCCGGGTCAATTCCGGCTTTATTTGCTTTCCAGATCAGGCCAAGGTTACTGGCGTTCAGAAATAGCTGGAACGATCTGATATTTCGGATATGATTAAATGTATAGGCCAGATTGATGTATTGCAGGCGAATGTGATCTCCCTTTTCAACCAGGACGCTGGAGCCGTCATAGAGCTGGTCACGGCTGCTATTGGTTTTAAAATCTATGGAAGGTACATTCGTCAATAATTCATCACCGGGATTTTTCCATCTCAATGCATAATCGGAGTGGTTGCGCCAGTTATTGAATAATTCGGTATAATTGATGGAGCTTCTTCTGAACCAGTATCCAAATTTGTATGAGATGCCCACTTGAAGACTGATATTCTTATAAGCAAAAGAGTTGATCATAGAACCAAACTTTGTTGGAATGGCCGACCCGAAGTATTGCAATCCCTCGACTTTAGTACCTTCCCCGACAATGCTTGCATAATCCTTACTGATCTGATCATTAAGGTATCCCCTTGGAGCACCTGTTTCAGGATCGAGACCTGCCCATTTATAGGCATATATTGTGTAGACCGGATGGCCGGCTACGCCAGATACAGGTGGCGTATTGGTGCTTATATAAGAACTGGCTAATGTTCTGTTGACATTGTAGGCGACGATCTGATCCTTATATACTGAAAAATTAAAGATTGTGTTCCACTTAAAGGTATGATTGATATTCAGGCTTTTTATCATGATGTCCATTCCGCTGCCTTTCATACTCGCTACGTTTCTTAGAATTGAGGTAGGAACACCTGTGGTATAATCAATTTGAGAGGTGCCAAAAAGGTTAACCCCCTTTTTATGGTAATACTCCAGCGTTCCGGATAGCCGATTATTTTTCGATTGAAAATCTACCCCTAAATTGAACATTTTTGAGGTTTCCCATCGGAGTTCAGGGTTATAATAGTTGTTAAACAATGCTGTCCTGGTGCCGGTATAAGGAGATGGGCTTGGAAGGAACCTCATAGTATTTACAGCAACCATAGCTGGATTGATATTGCCGCTATAGCCATAGGTCGCCCTTAAGTTTATATATGGAAGTAATTCAGAGTGGTAGAATGCTTCCTTGGATATTTTCCAGGATAAACCTGCTGACCAAAAAGGGTTCCATTGATCATTTGTTTTTAACCCGAAAAGGTTACTGCCGTCTCTCCGAAGGCTGGCCGATAGTATATATTTATTATTCAGGGTATATGCTGCGTTCGCAAATTGAGATACAAATCGCCTGTCTGTTTGGGTTAATGTATTTCCGTTAATAATGGTTGAATTACCACCTGTAATAAAATTTGGATAAGTTTTGGTATAATCTACATTACCTGTAGTAAGGTTGTTGGGATCATAACCATAATATTTAGCATTATTTCCATCATTTTTGTTGGTACGCATTTCGGCCCCGATGATAACATTTACATTGTGTGCCCCAAATGTCTTATCATAACCAAGCTGTCCGCGAAAGTTATGTACATTATTTATCCTGTTAGTTTTGTCGAGTATTCCGCCTTTGGGCACAATATATACCGGTACTCCATTCACTATCTGCGTGAATCGGTTAATATAATCTCTTGTCGAATAGCTGTTTTCATCTGCTAAAGCTGTAGAAAAGCCGGATTCCCGTTCATATTGGTAATCTAAGGACGCGGCTAATCCTTCCGTGATTGCATATTTGAGTCCAATGCTGGTTAGTATATTAGATGCAGCAGTATTCGTTGTCTGATGCTGCCAGTCCGTTAATGGGTAATAATTCCAGTCCAGGAGTTTGCCATCACCCGCGGTTTGGATATATGTCTGGTTCCAGTTTCTTCCTACAGGAAGCGGATTGCCCTGGTCATCGGCCATTCGGGTATAAGGAAAGAGCGTAGCAATCGATTTATATCCTGTTCTTCCCGAATTATTTGCGGTATAGGTATAATATAAATTGGTTGCTATAGTCAATTTACTTAAAGGGCGGAAGGTGTTTTGGAATCGTATATTCATTCGCCTATAAGATTCCCCAAGTGTTTCTTTATTATGATCATATCCTACAGCCGATAGCCATGAGAATTTTTCTGATCCGCCTTGGGCACTAAGGTAATATTGTTGTTTGACAGCGGGTTTGTACATGTACTGGTCAAACTGATCACGGACATCCACGTCACGCAAGTTATTGATAGCGTTATTGGCTTCTTCGGGTGTAATAATTCCTTTAGCGGCTTTATTTAAATAATCAACCACTGGACTGAGTAATGGCTTATTTTTTGAATTTATTTTGCTATTGTAAAATCCGATCTTGAAAAGCTCCTGTTCCACATCAATAAAATCAGAAGAAGACATTTGACGGATGTAGTTCAAATCTGGTTTTCCGGAAACTGTTAAAGATGAATTGAAGTCAATATTAATAGGATGATTGAATTGCGCTTTTTTCGTGGTAATGACTATAACCCCATTTGCGGCCCTGGCGCCCCAAATACTGGAGGCAGAAGCATCTTTAAGGATGGTTATGTTCTCTACAATATTTGGGTTGATATTATTGAGATCGCCTTCATATGGGAAATTATCAACCACGATCAAAGGATTTTTCGGTCCGCTAATGGTACTAAGCCCGCGGACCATAATTTGGCCGGTATAACCGCTCTGATCCATCATCACGCTGTTGGCAATGTTGGGTAACCTGGACATAATGTCCGTGCTGACCTGCTGATTCAATAACTCATTACTTACGGTGGAAAACGATCCAGTAGCTCGCTCTTTAGGTATAGATTGATATCCGGTATTGATCACATCAGCAGTCTCCATAACGATGTTAATAGGAAGGAGGTGAATATCCCCAATGTTGCCATTTACCGTAATTTCCTGTGGTTGATAGCCCAGCATTTTAATGATCAGGTGATCTCCGTCGTGAACCACAATGTCAAAAGCGCCTGACCCGGTGGTACTGGTTGCCTGTCCACCAGTAGAAGAAGTTACCGTAGCCCCAGCAATAGGGTTTCCTGCCTGGTCCAATACCCTGCCTGATTTCTTTGCCGGTTGTTCTGCCTTTTTGCCAGGATTATTTTCCGGATTAGGCCTTTGATGTATGATGATGTTTTTTCCTTTGATCTCATAATCCAGTTGCTCCGGTTGGTTCTTAAATATCTCCCGCATAGCCTGGTCGATGGATACTCCTTTCAGGTTTACGGTTACAGGCCTTGTCCTGGCGAGAATTGAAGAGGAAGCCATGATTGCATAATCGGTCTGTGCCCTGAGTTTTTTAATTACTTTTTCCAGCGATTCGTTTTTGGCTGATAGATTAATATCCTGTGCGTGAACTACCGTGCTGGCGGCAAAAAGGGAAACGCACATGGTGAGCACCCTTAGGGATTGTGCATAGGAGGGGAGCTTTTGCTTACTTTGTTGTAAGTTGAAGAACCGGCCTCCCATAGAATGAAATAAACCATTCATAATTTTTTGGTTAGTTGATACGTCCCTTACTGTTGACAATAAAGTCAACAATGAGTAAGTTTGTACCAGGGTTAAAAATGTTAGTTTGTCAGAATTTAATTTTTTTACCCGATACCCGCCGGGCGCTGCGCGAACAGCCCCGGCATTTTATGGTATCCTGGCAAACATATGAAACGTCTTTATTGCTGTGTTACCGTAATCCTCCTTCCTTGTATCTTAAAATTCAATTTATCTAAAACAGAAATGGCCTCAAGAATTTCAGATAATTTTCTATTTTTTGGTATTTCCATCATAAACAGCTCATCTGATATACTGGCTGGGTAGTCAATGTCCACATCATACCAGCGCTCAAGGTGCTTAAATATTTGGGCTAAAGTGAGATGATTAAAGACGAACAAATTCTTTGTCCAGCCTATATAATCCTGTGCATTCACATTCTTCAAATGAAATTTATCGTTCGTAAATCTGGCTAGTTGGTTGGGAGAAAGTATGGCTGATCCCTGCCCCGCAGTGGCCTGCACCAATACTTTTCCTTCCAGTAAGGTTGTTTCTATGGGCTCATTATCATATGACTGTACATTGAAATGGGTACCTAGTACCGTTACGACCTGTCCGCGGGACTGTACCTTAAAGGCTTTGGTAGCATCGTGACTTACTTCAAAATAACCTTCCCCTGATAATTTAACTAAACGTTCTGTCCCCTTGAACTGAATAGGATAAGTAAACACCGATCCGGAGTTCAGTTGCACCCTGGAGCCATCTGAAAGCTTTAGGGTATAAACTCCGCCATTAGGTACCGTGATTGTCGCCTGTGTAATTGCATCGGTTGACGCAATGGTTTCCCCATCTTGGTAGCTAATGGCATCCACTTTTACCTGTAATCCTTCCTTACTGTCTTTTAATTCATAGCTTTTACCGTTAGAAAGGGTCAGGGTAGCTTTATTGGTTCCAGGCAATACATCTGATCCATAAATACTCGTAAGATGCGGTGCATCCGGTTTATGGTCCATATTCATGAAAGTAATGGTCATACCGATAACTAGCAGCGCGGCTACGGCAGCGATCCATTTAAATGAAAGAATTGTTCTTTTAGCTTCCGGTATTTCCGGTAAATTAGCCTTTATGTGTTTCCAGGCTCCAGCAGTTACACCGTCTACCTGTTGTTCTGCTGTTTCGGTATTGCCTTTCTCGTCTGATTGCAAATAGTGCTCTATGAGCTCATCCAGTTCTTCGCTATTGCCTGTAGTTTCAAAATAATCATAAAGCTGACGGGTTTCCTCGATGCTGGCAGCGCCGGAAACATATTTGTCAAATAACTGTTTTATATTCTGCTCCATGATCATTTGATTAGGTATCTATAGGAAATACCTTTAATCAAAAAATAATAGCTATAAGAAATCAATTAAAATTTAATATTTCCAGTAAATCCCTAATTATTAGCTCAATAAAATTGCTGCCAGTAGGAGAGATTGTCCCACCAGTCCTGCTTTTAACTGTTTATTGGCTTGCTGCATAAGCTGATTAATAGTATTGGGGCTGATACCAAGCAATGCGCTTATTTCATTGTAGTTCCGGCCTTCAATTTTATGCAAGGTGAAGACTTCTTTTTGCCGGGGCGTCAGTTTCTCAAGGGCAGCCGATAATATCTGTTGGGCATCCTTTTGATTCAACTGTTGCTCGATTGGTGAATAAGCTTCTTCAAAAGTATTGTGATGGTGATAAGTCTGGTCCAACAAAGATCTACGAAAAGACTTTTTGCAGTAATTAGTGGCAATGGTATAAAGGAAAGCTCCAAATGATTGTTCCGGATTGAGTCGGTCCCTAACTTCCCAAACTTTTAGAAAGACATCCTGTAAGATGTCCTGGGCAATTTCTTCAGATTTAAGTAGCTGTAGTAGTCGATGGGCAAGCTTCCTTGCGTACTGAAGATATATTTGCTCAAATGCAGCCTGATCACCTTTTTTTATGCGATTAATTAATTCTGTTTCGGATAAGAATGTAACTGGCTTCATGCGCAATCTGATTAACTACAAAGTGAAATGCGGCAGGATAGATAAAGAGAAATTCACAAATAAGGTTCCTGAAAGGCAGGATGGTAGCTTCAATTAATATTTCAAATATGGCAATTGTCTCTCTTAATTGCAATTTTATTTGAGAATATATACAGCATTACTGGATAGGTCGTAAACTGAGAAGGCCGGATATCCGGCCTCTGGTTACAATAATTTGAAAGCAATTGTTGTTTGGATTGATCCGGTCATCGTTTTTGATGCGTTATCATACCTGAGTTCGCCAATCATATTTTCCCTGAGTTCCTTTGCTCTCCGAGGTTCCGGATTCTCTGGTATTGTTGGGAAAATAATAGGACCCCTGGTAATTAATGCTGAGGCAAATGCATAGCCCCAGAATTTGACAACCTGGATTGGTGCTGAAGTGATATACTCTAATTCACTTGGTGTGAGGTCGAACTTGTCCTGCATCCAGGACACATAATCCGATGCAACTAAATCGGTTTGCAAAATAAGTTCCGCGTTGGAAAGTGCGTAAAGGCTTGCAGTAACTTCTGCAACCCCCGCAGGTGTAAGTTTTGGCATAATTGATATATTAAATGAATTAATAATACAATTATTGTGCCTTTGGCAATTTGTTTGCTTTAGATGTTATCTATGAATAACGAATCAACAATTTTAGACCGATTTATATTTCGTTTCATTTCCGTCCTGGTAGCATCATTATATGTCTCAGAGCTCGGTAGTATACACAGCATTTTTGAAAGGCTCCTAACCATTGAGTTCTATTACGAATTTGGAGTAACCTTCCTAATTGCTATAACGGTTACTGAACTTTTATACCGGATTAACCAGGTGCTCAGCAGAAAATATCCACTACATGATCACACCGCAATGAGGATTCTGCTTCAGATTGTTTTTGGATTAGTGGTGCCTGCAGTACTGGTTTTTCTAATGGCAGCTTTATATTTCGGCATCAATGGTATCAATATTTTTAAAACGGATTACCTCGTTTTTGTATTTCCATTGGTAGTGGTTCTACTGATATTGTTAAACCTGCTTTTTATCCTTGTTCCATATTTTGTGCACGCATATCGTTTGCAAAAAGAAGCAGGCACCGTTAGAAATTTGGATCGAGAAAATATGTCTTCCGGGTTATTAAATCCTGTTAAAGTACTGGATGGGGCAAGTGTGCGCTATATCAATGCAAATGATATCTTGCTGGCATATATTATTGAAGGTAAAGTCCTGATAAAATGCAGTGAATCGGGCGAACTACTAACCGATCATACTTTGGATGAATTAGAAAGTCTGTTACCAGGTGATCAGTTCTTCAGGATTAATAGAAAGCTTATTGCGAAAAAAGATTGTTGCCATGGCTATAGGCCCGAAAGCTATGGTAAGTTAGAAATTGAAGTCAGTCCTGTTCCCCCTGTTCCAGCAACAGTCAGCCAGAATAAAGCAAAAGCATTTAAAGAATGGATTGGTAGTAGAATCCCAATTGATTAATGGTTGTTTATTTTCGATATCAAACAAAAAGGACTTGCACGAATGTCCTTTGTTTTGCTCGAGGATGAAGTGGCGCAAATATTATTGCTTTCAATTATCTCATTATCAGTAGGGAAGTAATCGAAATCAAATTAGAGTAAGTTATGATTTGGTTTATTTTCAAAATGGATTAACTTTGATCTGCTTCGCTTCATACCGTAGCAATTGAATTACAAAAAGCAATAACAATTTATTTGTTATTGCTTTGTTTCTTAATCCCAATCCGAGTAAGTGGAGAATATAAATAGAGTGAATTGTACTAACCCATAAAGTAAAGTAAAAGCCGCATCGTTTGCGGCTTTCTGTTTAATGGTTATTGCTGTCAATTTTTTCTTCGATTTTTTCGAGCCTTGATAGGACAATCTGTAAATCTGAAGGCATTTCTGGTACGACCGTAGTCGCATAGGAATGATACTCCCAAATTTCAGAAATCTCTTCAAAGGGCACAGTAAACGGCTTATAGACTTTATTATAGGATGAGCATTCTAACAATCCGTCTTCCAATACCTGAATTTCTTTAAACACGATATCCTGTCCCTTAATCACTACAATAGCCAACGTCTTGGGTTTAATTTGAGTCCAATCCGCTATAAACCTTCCTGTAATATCCACGTTTACTGGAAAAGGCAGCATGGAATCCCCTTCAATCGGAAATGTTCTATAAGTGCCGAATTTCGGTAAGTTAGGATTGGAATATTTCGGTAACTCTGCTAAAAACTCTGTATCGGCAAAGCCCCCGGCTGCATATCCCGCTCTTCCCTTAATCGTTACATACTCCACGTTTTCATTATTACGAGGGTCAACAGTAATAGCCAGGACACGTATATTTCCACCTTTGATATACACATCATCGCCATTTTCCAGCTCTCTTAACTTCAATTCGCCCATTTTTGATAAATCTATTTGTAAAAGTGTATCAATGCTGAGCCTATAAAATCTCGACAGCTTCAGGAGCTCGTCCATATTGGGCGATTTGGTTTTTCCATTTTCAAGGTTGGTATATTTTATTCTGTGTATACCCAAAGCCGCAGAAACCTGTTCCTGAGTGAGTTTCCTTCGATTCCGCAGGAATCTCAAATTAGAGAAAAAATATATTTTTTGCGTATTCATTTTTACATGTTTATATTATGAACATAATTTTTGTTCATATTTTGAACAAAGCTAGTAAAAATTAATTGCAAAATTATGGATAGGCATATTGTTCACTGTGATTTAGATACATTTTTCGTATCTGTAGAACGGTTGCTCAATTCTGAGTTGATGGGCAAACCGGTTTTAATTGGGGGTAGTGGTGATCGGGGAGTGGTAGCTTCCTGTTCATACGAGGCCCGGCGCTATGGCGTGCATTCTGCCATGCCCATGCGGCTGGCCCGTCAACTATGTCCTGAAGCCATCCTTGTCCAGGGTGACTATGATCAGTACTCTAAATATTCCAATATCGTCACCGAGATCATTGAAGATGTGGCCCCGGTGGTAGAAAAGGCCAGCATTGATGAGCATTATCTTGACATTTCCGGCATGGACCGTTTTTTCGGGTGCTGGAAATGGACGCAGGAATTAAGGGGACGGATCATCAACGAAACAGGGCTTCCGATCAGTTTTGGTCTATCCGTAAACAAAACCGTTTCCAAAATTGCTACAGGTGAGGCAAAACCTTGCGGCGAGAAAAAAGTGGACACGGGGGCAGAAAAGTCTTTTCTTGCACCGCTATCTATCCGTAAAATACCCATGGTAGGAGAAAAGTCCTATACCGTTCTCCGTAATATGGGTATCTCCCAAATTTATACCCTGCAGGAAATGGAAGTCTTTACTATGCGCAAAGTCCTGGGCGAAAATGGCGTATCGATCTGGAACAAAGCCAACGGCCTGGATAAAAGTCTGGTCGTACCCTTCCGGGAGCAAAAGTCCATGAGTAAAGAAACCACCTTTGAGGCCGATACCACCGATATGGAACGGCTCAGGAAAACACTGGTCACTATGGTTGACCAGCTGGCATATGAATTGCGAAAGGAGGGCAAGCTCACCGGCTGTATTACTTTAAAAATCCGTTATTCTAATTTCGATACCCACACCCAGCAGGTAAAGGTATCCTATACCAATTCGGATAAACAGATTACCGAAAAGGTGATGGAGCTTTTTAAAAAACTCTATAGCCGCAGGATGCTCATCCGCCTGATCGGGGTGAAGTTTTCTAAACTGATTACCGGCAACTACCAGGTAGATATCTTTAATGATACCATGGAAGAAATACACCTTATGCAGGCAATGGACCACATCCGAAAGCGGTTCGGCGTTGAATATATTATGAAAGGCATTTGTTTGGAAGGAAAAGGAGGGAAGTATGCTACTCAATTTGCACAGTAATTATAGTCTTCGATATGGTACGATGAGCCTGGACGACCTGGTCTCCGGGATGATGGCCACCGGTCATGACAGTGCCGTGCTAACCGATATTAATAATAGTTCTGCATCCATTGACTTCATCCAGAAAGGCCGGAAGGCAGGGATGCATACGCTTGCTGGTATGGAACTGCGCCAGGGTGATGAACTACGGTTTATAGTCATCGCTAAGAATACCGAAGGTTTCCGCGAGATCAATGAGTACCGTACCCAGGCCAACCAGCATGAACTGTCGATTCCCGGGCGGGCACCGGAATTTCGCAATGTGTTTGTGATCTATCCATTTGGTAGTATTACCGTAACGGAACTTCGGGATTATGAGTATATCGGGATACGGCCATCCGAACGGAATCTTATTGTACTGGAACCCAAAAGCAACTATGAACGCTACGTCATATTGGCCCCGGTAAGCTTCAAATCAGCTGACTATAAGCTACATTGCCAGCTGCGAGCTATTGACCACAATATCCTGTATTCTCAGCTGGAAAAGAGTCAGGTCGCGCCAAAAGACGAAGTATTTATAACTCGTGTAAAGCTGCTGGAATTGTATCAGCAGTTCCCACAACTCATCGCCAATACAAACCGGCTGATGGGCCAGTGTTCCTTTGACATGGATTTTAAAAAGATCAAGAATAAGGAAACGTTTACCGGTGCACGGTATAGCGATAAAGAACTCCTGTTATTGTATACCAGGGACGGGTTTACCAACCGGTATCAGAAGCACGACAAAATAGCCCAAGAGCGGATTGCCAAAGAACTGGAGATCATTGAAAACCTGAACTTCTCCAGCTACTTTTTAATCACCAATGATATCTGTAGGTATGCAAAAGGCCGGAACTTCCATTATGTGGGCAGAGGCAGTGGTGCAAACTCCGCAGTTGCCTATTGCCTGGGCATAACCGATGTGGACCCGATAGAACTGAACCTTCCTTTTGAGCGGTTTTTAAATCCGAAAAGACAATCCCCACCGGATTTTGATATTGATTTCTCCTGGAACGAACGGGACGATATCTATAAATATATTTTTACGAAATACAAAGGGCCGCACACCGCGCTTATGGGGGCGATGAGCACGTTTAAAGGAAGGAGCATCCTTCGGGAGCTTGGAAAGATCTATGGCCTGCCCAAAGGAGAAATTGACCGCCTGGTACATGAGCCAGCAAACATGTTGAACAAAAATGAAGTGACCAATATGATCCTAAGCGTATTTGGCAGGCTGGAGGATTTTCCAAATCAGCGCACGATCCATGCTTCGGGGGTATTGATTTCTGAGCAGCCCTTAACCTGTTACTCTGCCCTGGATTATCCGCCTAAGGGATTACCTACCGTGCAGTACGATATGTATGTTGCCGAAGAGATCGGATTTGAAAAGTTCGACATTTTGAGCCAGCGGGGGCTGGGCCATATCAAAGACTGCAGGGAAATTGTGCTGCAGAACACCGGGCAGGTAATCAGTACGGAAAGCCCTAAACGATTTTTTAAAGATCCAAAAATTGCCGATCAACTACGCAGTGCCAAAACCATTGGCTGTTTTTATATCGAAAGCCCGGCCATGCGCCAGCTGATTACCAAACTGAAGTGTGATGATTACCTGACCCTGGTGGCAGCTTCATCCATTATTCGTCCCGGCGTCGCCAGTTCGGGTATGATGGCAGAATTCATCAAGCGGCATCATGATCCCAGTCTGGTGCAGTATCCGCACCCGGTCTTTAAAGAACAACTGGAGGAAACCTATGGAGTAATGGTCTATCAGGAGGATGTGATGAAAATTGCCAATGCCTACGGGGGACTGGATATGGCTGATGCCGATGTACTGCGTAGAATGATGTCTGGTAAATATCGGAGCAAAGATCACTTGGTACTGATCCATGATAAGTATTTTGCCAATTGTAAGGCAAAAGGATATCCGGAAGATGTGAGCAGGGAAATATGGCGACAGATGGAAAGCTTTGCAGGCTATAGTTTCAATAAGGCTCACTCAGCCAGCTTTGCAGTGGAAAGCTATCAAAGCCTGTTCTTAAAAACTTACTACCCACTGGAGTTTATGGTTTCCGTGCTCAATAATTACGGGGGCTTTTATAATGCAAAAGTTTATATCAACGAGGCAAAGGTTTCCGGGGCTACTATTTGCCTGCCTTGTGTCAATACCTCTGGTTTCCAGACAACTATTCATGGAAAGGATATCTACCTGGGATTTGACCGGTTGTTGAATATGGAAAATGGTCTGTCGACACGGATCGCGCCGGAGCGGGAACGTAATGGAAATTATACAGGGCTGGAAAATTTTGTGATACGAACCGGGGCGGGCCTGGAACAGCTAATCATTCTGATTCGCGTAGGTGCATTCCGTTTCCTAGGGGTAGGCAAAAAGGAACTGCTGTGGGAAGCCCATTTACTGCTCAGCAATGACAAAAAAGAACAGTCCAAGGGTATGGTGCTTTTTGAATCAATGAGCCGCAAACCAGTACTGCCTAAATTAGTGCATTCGGTACTCGAAGACTACTATGACGAGATCGAGCTGATCGGCGTTATCGTTTCCGGCAGCTCTTTTGACCTGGCCAGATCTGAGTACCGTGGGGAATGCAAAGCGAAGGATTTACTTCAATACCTCGGCAGAACAATACGGATTGTTGGCGATTTTGTAACAGATAAAACCGTAAAAACCAAACATGGCACCTATATGAAATTTGGCACTTTCCTCGATGTCGATGGAGATTTTTTTGATACCGTACATTTTCCACCTTCACTGGCAGCCTACCCGCTCCGGGATTGGGGACTTTACCTCATTGAAGGTAAGGTTGTAGAAGAATTCGGCTGTCCGGCTATAGAGGTGTCTAGGTGTGGGAAGATGCCGCTTAAAGCTGATCCGAGAAGTGTTTAATCTATATTATTATATGATTTAGATTATTACTGAATTTAAAGATTTATGTTATTTTTATTGAAAGTAATTTAGACTGATGAATATTAACGAGACCGCCACTTATTCAATACCTTATTTTCTTCGCCCCTCAGGTTGCCTTGATTGCCATATTAACAAGCCCTTTAATAAGGAAGAGTCAATAGAGATTGCTGCTTTCCATGAACATCGATTCGCTTTTTATTATTGGTTAAAATGGACAAACGATCTTAATGGAAAAATTCCATCCTTGGTAACTTTCGATTGGCACCAGGATTTATGCCCACCTTATAAGGATAAGGTAGAAGAACTTAAATCTCTTGAGACAACCAAAATGTCAAAGGTAGCCTTCTATACATGGGCAAGGTTAGAACCTACAAATGATGTCCAAATTCAGTCTGCAATACTATTGAATAAGATACAGAATGTTTATGTGATATGCCGTCAAAAATCTCGCAGAGATAACCCTATGATTATTGAGGATTATCATGGGAATACCCATAAAATATACTTGTTCGATAATATTAATGAGTTTGAAAAAATGATTCCCAGTCTCGAAGAGGAGCATGTATTTTGGGACATAGACTTGGATTATTTTACCTTATGCAATCCACCATCCATGGGAGGAACAACTCCTGGAAAGAAGTATACGTACCTTACAAAAGCTGCAATAGAGGAACAATTTTCATCCCAAAGCCCAGTAATAAGATGGATACTGGAAAGAATAGAGGGGATGACGATTGCAATGGAACCGGATTTTTGCGGTGGATTAAAGCATTCTAATAGGTTGTATAGTATTGTGGAAAGGGCGCTATTTACCGAACCCTTATTTAATAAGAATATATATAGAAAATATCCCGACTGGAAAGTGCATACTAATACGATTTAAACTATATTTAAAGAAATAGTGCGTTCGAATCTATTTCTTACTTTTTTTTATTTTAATGCGGGCTTTATATTGAATCGGGATAAGTTCTATTTTTTCTCTATTTGCACCAAATGGATCTTTAATTCTTAGGATTTTTGGTTTTGCTGATGCAACCTCAAATACGATATAGAGATAATAATTTTCATTTGAAAGCGCTAACTGGTATTCATTATCAGTAAAATAAAAGTTAATGTCTCCAGTAGGCGGATAGGTAGTTGACTTAACCTCTACTTTTATTTCTGTAGGATGATCTGCTATTCTATCATATGAAAGGATATCGAAACCCAAATGGTCCTCACCTCGACTTCCTGGCCAATCCATTTGTGTAATAACATCAGTCATACCTAAAGCAATCAACCTTGCTTTTTCCGATTTCCAGACAATCTCTTCTCCTTTATCTCCTAAGGTCTTTAAACGCTTATTTTCTGCTTCATAGTTTCTACGCGGGCTGTGGCCGGGAATGTAAATTCGAGTTGAAGTGGTCTTTTGTACTGGTATGTTTAAATCTAACTCTATAAACTCTGCCGTTTGTACTTCGGGAAATACCTGCTCCACAGATAGATCGAAATTGACAGGAAGTCCTTCTATTGATTGTTTCCTTTTTACTTCCTTTGAATTGTTGTTTGGAGGCCCTCCAGGGTATTCATTATATAAAAAATATGAAAACATATCGTTACTCCAATCTTTCATAATTGGATCACCATTTTTGAATTCTTGTAACCTTAACCTTTTGTAAACATTGTCTTTAGATTTTAGCTCAGTTCTGCCTATTAAAAAATGATCAAGAAAATGATCTAAGTGATCGGGAGCAAAGACATTTAAATACTTATCTGGATAAAATATCGATAAAATTTTCCCCTGAAACATAGGAGAAAACTTATTCTTTTGTATTTCAATATAGTTTTCTCGAGCACCGTGTTCAATTAAATGCAGTAAAGTTTCTTTTATTTTGTTGAATGCAGCCACATAATTTTCGTCCTTTCCGAATTTCTGAGGATATCGAAATTTTACTGTAGGATCCGCGGTAGTACGACCATAATAGAAGCCAAATTTGAATGAATTAGAGCCGTAGATATACCCTAAATCCTCAAATTCTCTTTCAATCGAATAGCAAAAATTAAACTTCACCTTATCTCTTTCCATTCCGATAGCAAAATCTTCATATTGCATTCTAGAAATAAATTCTGGGGTAAAGTATTTGACAAATTCATCCCTACGGTTATACAGTTTTTCTCGATTTTTCGCGAATACATCTTTGGTGCTATTGAAAAGATCCCGCGCCTTTAAAAAATCACTTTGTTTCATTTTTAAGATAATTAGTATTGATAGCGAATTTTGATTAAGAAGTTATTTTAGTTTTTGCTCTCTCAAATGTTGATTTCAGCTCTATTAATTTCTTTTTTTTAATTGGCATGTCATTATAATTTGATACTTGCTCTCCAATTATTTTAATCATATTATCGACAAATACTAATTCAGCTTTGTGATAACTTTCTATGGTAAGATTACTGAACCTTTTCTCTGGATTATATCTATAATCGAAGAAATCATTAAGCTCGGAAATACCACTATTATTTAATTTTTTTACAATTTCGAAAAACTCATTGGCATCAAACTTTTCAAATATTGGGGTACGATCAAAACTGCATTTTAAATTTTCGTCATATTCTGCATGCAAACGTTGCCAAAGTGTTTCAACATTCGTAGAAGTAATGTTACTTATTATTTCATTTTTCTTTTCTTCTGAATTCTCGGTTGTACTTTTTATGATTTGATCTTTCAAAAATTTAATCAATTTTTGAAATTCAGGAGTTTTAACCGAAGCATATTCTTTCCCCCAAGAGGAATTAAAAATAAACATCCGACCCAGATAGCCTCCAAGATCATTCAAGTTACTTGCTTTTATTAGTTGTTGAGCACGAGCAGAAATTTGCTTTTTAGATTTGTCCTGACGAATATGTTCATCAATTAGCGAAAATAAAATACCCGAAATATGCAGAACTTCAGTAACATCTAATTCGTTTGTTTGAAAAAAGTCGTAATTGACTTTATTAAAAAGATCCAAAAAATCATTATCATCCAATAACCGCCAGAACCACAGTCTTTCCCAGGATTTAAGATCTCGTTCAATTGAGGCCGCCTTAATTTCTGCTAATAAGTCTTGATGATTTCCATCTAAAATATATTCTTTAATGGTATCTTGATTCAAGAAGTACGGCGTTTCCACTTCGGTGTTTTGCTTCAATATTTTACGATATTGATTTAAATAATCACTACTAAAAATATTAAACTTCCCATTATATGATTTAAGGTCTGGATTTTCTTTGCCGATATTTAGTTCTATATAATTAATTGTAAAATACTGTAGACAGGTACTTACAATTTTTTTCATCCTAATTTTATTCGCTAAAATTTCATCATCTAGTAATTTTAATAGTCTTTCAAATTCAAAAAGTGAGCGTTTTAGAATTCTTAAATTTTCAGTTTCCGATAACGTGAAGATTTCAGTTAAGGTCTTTGTAACCCAATCCTTTTGGTTTTTTATGCAATCAAGGGTGCAATCCTCAACATATTTTTCAACAGCTTCAACAGTATTGGGATATATTGTAAATGTTTTGCCAATTACTTTTTCTTTAAAGGTAATGTAATCAAATTTACTTTCAACCTGCCGCTCACTCTTTCCATTTTTTCTTTTGTCAATTTTCGATTCGTCACTGATGAGAATCACTTTACATGATGAATGCTCTATAAAATCATTTACAAATCCAAATATTTCATCTATTGGAATTTTTGATCTCTCTAAATCATCTAATATAATAATACGTTCGCCTTTTATTTTATTGTCTTTACTTTTGAAAAGTGAGAGGGGATCGATTTCGACATTCATTGTACCATCGCTTTTCTTATCGCCGTTAAGATCTAAATCAATTTTGAGTGAGGTCTTCAAAATGCCTTTAAGAACAGACTTTACGAGTCTGGTTCCTTTAAAGAGGAAAGGATGTATCTGCGCCTGTAATCCATCAATAATTTCTTGTTTTGAAACAAATCCATTTAATGAAAGATATATGGGCTTTAATTGTATTTCATTCTCTTTTACTTCTTTGAGTTTCTTTTCCCATTTTAATATTTCGGCTTTAATAAAATGAGTTTTGCCAGCTCCCCATTTGCCTTTTATCATAACAGCAAACCCTGGGTCTTTTGTGTAAATAAAATAGTCTAGGTATTCCGATATATAATTGTTGTTTTTCATTATTCGTAATTAATTTTCATTTTTACGAATTTAATCATTGTTATCAACAAATATATTTTTTGAGTATAAAATAGAAGTTTTGATTAGTCACAATTTTTATTCAGCAAATTATGAAGTTCAAATATATTTGCTGCGGTATTCATTCTGATCCCAGGAACATATAATTCCAAAAATTAATTGTTTGGTCTGACGTAACTTTTATAACTATTGTCGATTATTTAATACTAAATAGAAATTTAATAAATAAAAAAAGATAATGGGGTTGACAAGGAGATAATTTCTCCTTATTTTGGGAATACTAATTGTGAGAACATAACCGCCATTATTAACTTAATATTTTACTTATGAAAGTACTAATTTTTTGCAGTTTAATCCTGGGAAGTACCACAGCATTTTCCCAAACTGTTGAAAACTTTAAAAATGTTGATCCATTACCGGATTCGCTATTTGATAAGATGATCATTCAGGATATTTCTTATGCAATAACTGGGGAAGCAATACCAATAACCGGTTTGAAAATTGACGTATCAAAGCCGGAAGGAACTATATCAGGGGCATTTCCGATTAAAAATTTGGGAGCTTTGAAAAATATATCCTTTGATATAAAGGGTGGAGTGACCGGTCAAAACTTTAATCTTTTTAAAGGGTTTAAAAATGTTAGTGGTGCTTTTGAGGCAAGACCCTCATTTCATTTAGTACCGTCGTGGAGCAGTGGTAAATATGGTTATCCACCTAAATCCACTCAAAATAAACTGCTTGTAATTGCTAACAATCATCTGGTAGACAAAGAGTATAGCCTTATTAAAGATTCCTTAAATGTAATTAGACTTTTGAAAGAATATCACACCGAACCACTCACAAACATAAAGTCTAAAACTGAAAAGAAAAGAAAGAAGCAAGATGAAAATCATCCAGTTAAACCATTTGATTTAACTACTCTTGATAGTCTTGATAAAAGAAAAATAGCTATTTATTTTGTTAATAAAATATGCAAGGATGTAAAACCAGCCTTGGATGAAAATGCATCAAAAGATGATATTCTAAACCGCTTAGGCAAGGTTGAAGTAGATGCTAATGCAAGCGACAAAGGATTTTTGATGGGGTATAAACAGGAGGTTTATACTTATTACAAATTATATACAAGTCGGAGTTCGTACGAAACGCAGAATAAACTAAAGATTCAAAATTCAGCAGATCTATGGACAAAGAAAAGCTACTACTGGTTTACCTTGAGTCCTTTTATTAGAGGGGAAGGCATTAATGCTTATCATAATAAATACCAGGGACTAGATTCTTTATATTTTAAATCTGAAAATAGCTGGTATTATGGTGGTACTGCTATGTTTAATCTATATCATCTATATCCTAAAAGGTTCGCTCATTTCCTTCGGGCCTCTATCACTTTAAGCCATAGTAATAATTTGGCAGCACTTTCTCCGTTCGGATATGAAACAACGGCTCCAATGTTTCAGGCTGGAAATTCCGTAACGCAGAAAACATCGTCGGGAACAGCATATACTTTTGATCAAATCAGGTACGGCTTCCTAAAGTCAGCGTCGATTGATTATTACTTTTTGCCGCTTAAAACGTTTATTCCAGGAGCCTATATTTCCACAAATTTTAATAATAGCAAACTCTACAATCTTGTAGATTATGTCGGAAGGGAGAATGATTCCTGGCTTATTGGTGCTGAAGGTGGTCTCATCTTCAACATTAACAGCAGGGAATCTGGGAAAGAGAAAAATATACTGTCCATACTTACTTACATCCGAAATGAGGATGTAACAGATAAAAGGAGAACCTCTGTAAAAACAGGAATCGAGGAAAGCTCAGATGATTTTAATAAAAGAAATTGGAGGATAGGATTAAAAGTAGGTATTCCTATTAACCTTCCTCAACGATAGAGAAGTTTAAATGCACATAAGAAATATCTCGATCTTATTAATTGGAATATAGGTTTCTACCGTTATACTTCATAAACCAAGTCCGGAACTTCGGCGTAAACAAATGATTTACGTGGAGTTCCGGTTGTTTTAAAATCCTTCTCTATTGTATAAGCTTCCATTTCCCTGGCGCTGATCTGGTAGGTAGCGAGTTCTGTAATACGCTCTTCGGAAAGATCGCCCATAATCCATTCCCACGCCAGTTCATCCGGAAGCATGGTCGGCATCCTGTTTTTAGAATTATGGATCTGTCTCATTAATGAGTTAGCTTCTGTGGTTACCAATGCCACAGTGTCAACCGTTTCTCCGGTATCCTTGTCCGTCCAGTTCTGCCAGATCGCAGCAATAAAGAAATACTCTTTATCCTTTAATCCAATATGGTATGGATATTTCTTAGCTGTTTTAAGTGGTTCGCCGGTCCTTTTATTGGTTGGATAAATATGCTGCCATTCATAGAACTCAGAAGATAAAATAAGGCAACGTCTTTCCAAAGCAGCTTTCCGGAACATTTTCTCCTTTCCTGTCCCAGGGTCTACATAAAGTAGCTCTTCACCTTTTGCATTTAAGGTAGTGTAAGGTTGGTGCCATTTCCCTGTTGCATCTTTGTAGCCAAATCGCATCTTACCCACGGCATCCCTGTTTTTTGTATATGGTGGAATAAAGCCCCATTCCATCTGGACGATATCGAAGTTACACTTATCATCAGTTGGTTTAATAACCGCAATATTGCCATAACTGAAACCATCATGGATATCCTTATCCAGGAAGTCATAGTTTACGACTGCTTTTTCCAGATCCATCAGGCGGATAAATTCGGCACGGCTAACTTTTTGTCCGTTATAATAACACATACGCTATTCTCCTTTAAAATGAGCTTCTATAATCGCTCCAATATCTTCTGTTTCTTTTCGCCCAGCCGGTATACTTGTCCAGATCATCCCGGCATAGCTTTTCATTCGGGTAAGTACTAGCGGTTTCCTTTTATCACTAAACGAAATATAAAACACCCTGTCTGAACCAACTTCTGCCTCCTTAATGTGTAGCCTAATCCCTTCATCCAGCCATTCAAAATCCTCTAAACGAAATAAATTGCTCATTAAAATTCCTCTATTAAAATTACGAAAAATATTACTTTGTTCATCTCTGATTATCAATTCGCGGGCTTTGCAGCAGTATTTCTTACGTCAAAACAATCATAATCCCTTAGGATTAAAATAGACCACCCTGAGTAAAAATAAATACTCCTGGTAGTCATTATAATTTTCCAGGGCTGCATGTATATCTATAAGTTCATCTTCCCAAAGTGGCGTTTGGTGCATTTTATCGAGCAAGGATGAATAGGATTGCTTTAATGGGACGAAATAATTCTTTTTGCGGTCACGGTACAATACCTTATATCCCTTTTTTTGAAGTGCTTGAAGTTGTAAGTAATCCATACGAAATGCGCCAGTCTTACCATAACAAATTCAGGGCTAAATAGTTTTTTTGGAGGCCCACTTCGATGCCGGGCTATCCGTTTTATCTTTTGCAAAGGATGCCACTACTATCCCTGGCCTGGTTTGGCAACGATGGGTTCTCCTAAGGCTGCTTACGTGCTCGCTGATATTTTTTTCCTTTTTCATACCTGTCCGAAAAGCACAGCTAAGCTAATGCCTCTTTGCCGGCGCTTTGCGGCATAATGGACTGCTGTCGCATTCCACCCTTCGGGACTTATACGCACGCTTGCTCAGAGGCATTGTCGCGCGCTTACTTTTCCGGACTCTGCTATGAATCCAGGTGGATGATCAGGTTCCGGGTATTGATAACTTTTAAATTTTTATGATATGAACAGTAGTAGAAATTATCAGATCGACATTGATCAAGCAGCGGTGTATGTGGGAACCTACGGCAAGTATAATGATGGTTCTCTTTTTGGAAAATGGTTGAAGCTTTCGGATTATTCTAGTGTACAGGAATTTTATGCAGCCTGTCATGAACTGCACAAGGATGAAGCTGATCCTGAGTTTATGTTTCAGGATTATGAAAATATTCCCAATGGACTCATTAGTGAATGTAGTATCAGTGAACAGGTATTTACTGTTTTGCAAACGCTGTCCGAAATGGACAATTCTGAAAGGGAACCATTTATGATCTGGTGCAACAATGACCATTATGATTTGGGAAAAGAAGATATTGATGATTTGGTGAACAGATTTCAGGATGATTATGTCGGTATGTATAAAGATGAGGAAGCATTTGCACGTGAGCTGATAGAAGAGCGTCAGGATCTAAATGATTTCGCCAAAACGTTCTTTGATTATGAAGCCTATGCTAAAGACCTGTTCTGTTCAAATTACTGGTTTGAAGATGGCCACGTTTTTTATAAAAACTAATTATTGGAAAAATAAAATTGATCAGATATGAAAACAATAGATGAAATGACAAACGTTGAAAAGGCAAAACTCCTGGCTGATTTGTTTAAGGAGTCATTACCAGAATTAGTACAATGCCTGGAATCTGGATGCAATGCCTATTTGAAAAACGAATCGGAGACCAGGCCGATATGGGGGCATGGGATTATTACCGCCGACTTTTGGTATGAGCAGGTTCGTGAACTCCAGGAATATTTAATGAAATACAAATCAGATATGAATAAATCGGTGCATGTCTTTGCTGAACAAGGATTTTATGGTTACCGTTCTTTAGTGTCTGTCCAGATTTTGCTGGATTATGCTTCAGCTAACCTGGCCACTTCTAAATTGGCGGCGGCCATTCAGCTTTTGTTTGGATAATTATTTGACTGAAGAAAACTAACAATTATGGAAAATACATTATCATGGTATCTATGGCTGGAAGCCTACAGGGGTACCTCCAAACTGGCCGAGGCAATAGTAGTTATGAAAATTGATGACGAATGGATAAAAAGGCAGGTTATGCGTCTTGGGCATTTTGATTCGTTAGCCCCACCTCCAGGAAGGAAGATTGGTTATTATGAGCCTTCAATGAGGTTGTATAAAAACCCTGGAGTGTTCCTGGGAATAGAAGTAATAACAGGTCCACAGCAGTGGGCACTGATAGAATTATTGGAAAATGAAGTTAACCAACTGGAACGATTGACCGGGGTGATAATTACCACTTTTGATTTTTATAAGGATGGTGTTGTTTGCTGTTCCGCAAGTACTAGCAATAGTAAAATCCAGATTACCACGGATAGGTTAGACATTACCGATATTATGGCACAATACGAAATGCTCCAAAATGGAGGCTTCGGAACGTCACAAAAATTTTAAATAATACTATCATGATAAAAAAAGGACAACACTGCGTTGTCCTTTTTTTATACTTCCTAGTGCATTTCTTTCTGATACTAACTGGAGATACATGCCTGACCCTATATAATTTTTTTAATTGAGATAATGAGATAGACAGGGGATGCCTGCTATTGCTGACCTGAATGCAAAGCTACTTCACCGCAGCCGGCGCCGAAAGTCAGGCCTAACAGTTCGGATAAAAAAATCTCCACCCTTCGGGTCGTATTTTTTTATCCGAAACTTTCTTTGCCGTCCCCCTGTGAAGTTTTCCTCCTTGCAAAGGTCAGCATAGACGGGCATCCCCGTATTGCTGATCTCCGCAATGACGGATGGCTTAGTAGTCGAGTTGTTCCAGCGGTGACACGAGGTAAATGGACTACCTGAACAGTAAATAGCTTAGTAAGTGCCTCGGAGCTGAGAAAGCGGATCAGTTGACCTGTCCTGATCGTGCGCTACCAGCCTGAAATAGCGTCTGTCGGTGAGGTTCCGACACTGATGAGAACATAAGTTCGAAACGCTAAAATATATAAGCATATGCAAACAAACTTCTTTAGCCTGATAAACCAGCTTGACATCTCAGGCACAGTAAAACTTGTAATAGCAAAATCCGATAACGGCCAGCTGGTTGTCTCCATTTTAATGGATAATGAAAAGTGTTCTCCAAAGGACAGGAAATGCCTTCCTCCGTTAAATCTCACGGCGTCTGCTTTAGACCTTGATGAAGGTTTCTTTGAAACGATTTCACAGCCTATGAATCAAACGGCAACTTTCTTGCGAAGTAGGGAACAATACATGAAAAGCCTGGAGGCTGCCAAAGCAAAAGGTAACAGTCCGGCAAAAGATAAGGTCGCTCCTGTATTAAATCCGAAAGAGAAAAAGTATAATGATTTGATGGCTCAATCCCGCAAACTGGAAACTGAAGGGAAATTTAAAGAAGCATGGACCAAATTACCTGATCCGATAGAGTTCCCAGGTCAGGCAGAGCTAATCAGGAGCAAACGACAGGAACTATCCGAAAAGTTTGCTCCAGATCTGTTCGCCCCTTTAGACAACGCGCCTAAAACCTTTCCCGTCAAAGATACCAACCCGGTAGAAGAGGAACAACAAGAGGAGGAGGGTATCGATGATCTGGAATATAACGAATACTCGGGTCTGGAGACAGACTACTCTGAATTTGAAAGTTAACATTTAAAATTTTTAGTGATGATTAAAGCAACCCTTTTAGAACGTGTATTTGAATATAAGGAAAAGGATATTCAATTACTGCTTAACGATCCCAACCCCGACTGGAATCCGGAAACCGTTATGAACTTTTATGCCAATTCATACCCTATGCTCACTACTGCAAAAATAGGTGCCCCGGAAATCAGGGAAGATAAAATATTCTTCAAGATGGAATCAGTCCTCGGAACCAAAGGATAATCATATAATTATGAAACATGAACAAGAAACCAGCTCTCCTGGAAAGGGCAACCATAAACGAAAAACAGAACCGGCTGTATCAGTCAATCGGACAGTTTATACTGGATATCAAAAGGCCAAAAGATGCACGCGAAGCGGCAGCACAGCAAAGACAGTCCGTACCGACGGAAATCCTACCTTTAATTTTATAAAGCAGACCTTTCTACCGAAGATTGGCTTGAATGGCCTGGGGAATAATGGGAAATTCAAAATAACCAGTGAAATGGACAGGGAGTTTAAAAAATCCTTGTCCATTTTTATGGAGTATTATAATGTTCATTTTATGCATTCAAAAACCGGAAATATTGCCTTTGACTGGCTTGTGGAATTTGAAAAATTAAAAGACTCATTGGGCCAATCGGATGAACTCGAACTGAATATTATAAAAAATGAACTGGGCATAGTTGCACTTGAATCCAAAGTTCAATATAATACAGGTTCTTGTCTTTACTATATTCCTGTAGTGCCATTATATCGATTTTTAAAGGATAAGAGGTTTTTGTCCAGTAGACCTGCAGTAATGGTATTACTTTCTGCCTGCTCATATTTATACCGTAACGCAGGCGTACCGATGTATACGGATTACGGAAGCTACATGAGTTACGAATATGATATTTTGGTCAATTGGTGCGAAGAGAGTGATGAACCAGATTCCTGCCAGTCCGATCACCGGGAACTTAAAATAATACTGTCCATTGGCGAATGGATGCAACAAAAATTTCATCACCAGAAGAATCTTGATTTCTTAGAAGAACGGATTGCGAAAGTAAAGCCTGTGGATGAATTTGACCGATACTGTTTAAGTGTAGGGCAACAAACCTTATGGCTTTATGAGCAATATCCAAAAGAGAACATCTTCAGGTTTGCACAAGACATTCCTCATAATCCCTATGACGGGGATGATTTAACCTTAATGGGCCAATATATATCTTTTATTGGTACTGCTGATGGTGGTATTTATGATATGCTTTTTGATATGGTCAATACCGAATTCGGAGAAAATCGCGGCATACAGCAGCCAGAAATTGTACAAATTTTTGATGGCAGGCCTTTAACTAATCATGATTTTACATTTGAAAATGCTGTATTTAAACTACTGGAAGATGTATGTGTCATTTTAAATAATTATTAAAAACTAAAGTTATGGTTGAAAAACTTGTAGAACAATTGGGTAAGCCATTTATGCCCATTTCAGCATTGCTTATTTACCGCCAGCATAATAATCAGGGCAAATCCAATTGCTTTGTTGAGCATTATGATATTGATCTTAATGGCCATCCGATAAATGCACATCCGTTGACTGTTCATGAATCCAGTCAACTCATAAAAGCACTTCATATTGCTGATTCTGATGGCAAAAAAGGATTTCTTTCCAATACGATTATTCCGGAGAACCTTTTATATATGGACAATGGTCAACAGGATTCTATTATCTGGTATACCCGAAAAATGGCCATTCCATTATTCTTTACGGATAGCCTTTCAATCCAAAGTGGAATCAGTAGTGTCCCAGCTTTGCTCTGGAAAGTAAGAGGAAAGAAGTTAAGTTTATTCGCCCTGTCGGCAGATAAAAGGCCAAATGTTCATTCTAAATTATTCAAAGCTCCGTTCTTTAATGTTTCAGATGATGGCACTGTTTGTCTGGGAACGGTAAATACTGGTACAAAACACACGAAAACACTGGAGGAATATATCGCGTGCTGGCAGGACTTTTTCTTTAACAGCCGGTTTAGCCATCTTCTATGCTCTTCTGTAAAGGGTAATTGTGTCCAGTTATGGAAGAGTCTTGTGGGAACGGGTAAACCTTTTCCCAAAAAGGTGCTGGAGCCAACACAATTATCTCTTCATGAATTTATAA
Source organism: Sphingobacterium sp. UGAL515B_05 (assembly GCF_033097525.1). Taxonomy (NCBI): domain Bacteria; kingdom Pseudomonadati; phylum Bacteroidota; class Sphingobacteriia; order Sphingobacteriales; family Sphingobacteriaceae; genus Sphingobacterium; species Sphingobacterium sp. UGAL515B_05. The sequence continues at coordinate 5,182,629 of NZ_CP109907.1, forward strand.
ACAGATAGCTATGAACAAACTTCCAAAAGTGCACTTTCTTGCAAATGAACTGCAGCAGCCAACAAATCCAATTAAGATCAATTTAATAGGAGCAGGGGGAACCGGCTCCTTTTTTTTATCCGGACTTGCGCGTTTGAATGAAGCACTGACAGCTCATGGCCATGCTGGGCTGGATGTAAGACTTTGGGATGGCGACCGCGTAAGTACAAACAATATCGGAAGGCAACTATTTGCTACTTCAGAGATAGGTTTATATAAATCTGTCACACTAATTAACAGGATTAATCGTTTTTTCGGCACCTCCTGGTCCGCTGAAGCAAGGTACTTTTCTAATATGCCCAATGGAATCCAGAACAGTGAGCTTTTAGCTTCCATTTATATCAGTTGCGTAGATAATATACAGACAAGATTCGATCTCTCTACAATTTTGAACAATACAAAACAATTCAATAATCAGGTCAACAGACCAAGGTATTGGATTGACCTGGGGAATAGTAAAGATACAGGACAGATAATTTGTTCGACTATAGGTCACATTGCGCAACCTGACTCCCGAAAGTTTATACCAGTAGGCCAACTACCCTTTATTACCGAAGAATTTGAATCACTCTTGCGTAGCGGAGAAAAGGATGATAATACCCCCAGCTGCTCCCTGGTGGATTCTTTAAAAAAGCAGAGTTTATTTATTAACTCAACATTGGCCAATCTGGGATGTGACATGCTGACGACCTTATTATTTGAAGGATGCCTTATGGAAAGAGGGATATTATTAAACCTTAAAACGAGACATTGCAGGCCATTACCTTTTGATTAGGTACTGGAATTATAAAAGAAAGGAGGCATTTGCCTCCTCCGTTACTTAATTTTGGTTAGTTGATTTGCAAGGAGTGAAAGATTAGACCTTTCCAGAACCAATTCCTTTAGCTGTTCAAGTTCAGTGATACCTGTTGTACCAATACTATCTTTCAAACCACTACCCTCCATTTTAAGGCCATTTTCGATCGCTTCAGCCAATAGTAATATAACCTTTCTACTGGCAGTAAAGGAAAACTTCACCTGCTCATCCATACCCGGCCCGGAGAGAATCGTCTCATAGAGCCACTTCGTTTCTTTTGCTTCCATCTGATTTTAATTTAAGATTTATGCAAAGTTCTTAAATATAACCGCTGGCCGGTTCATTAGAATTTAATCAAGCGATCTAAAACAAGTAATGCCGCTGTAATTTTGTAATACATTTTGTGAACGCTGATTTTGACGGATATGAAAAGTAATGTGAATTTAACCTGCAGCCAGGCCAAAGCAATAGATGTGGTGTCATACCTCTCTACTTTGGGCTTTGAACCTACAAAGATTAAGGCAAATCAATTTTGGTATTTGTCTCCATTTAGAAATGAAAAAACACCTTCTTTTAAAGTCAACCGATTAATGAACAGATGGTATGACTTTGGAGAGGGAATAGGTGGATCAATAATTGATTTTGGAATACGGTATTATCATTGCAGTATCTCGGAGTTTTTAAATTCATATTTGGGTGGAAGGCCGGTTCCTTTACAAAATTCGGACAATGTTATTCAGCCCTTTCCTAAAGAGCCTGTTTTATTGGTCAATAGTGTACGAAACCTAAGCACTATTTCTCTGATAAAGTATCTTGCTTCACGAATGATCTCCTTTGAACTTGCTAGTATTTATTTAAAGGAAGTTAGCTATACTAATTCAGGTAGGCAATTCTATGGTCTCGGATTTCAAAATAATAATGGGGGCTGGGAGATCAGATCAAAACACTTTAAAGGTAGCGCTGCTCCAAAATTTTTAACGCACCTATGTTATGGCTCAGATGCCATCCAGGTGTTTGAAGGATTTATGAACTTCCTTTCTTTTCTCCAGCTTGATGCAGCTGCTGGAAAATCCAGATCCTCCGACTTCCTTATTTTAAACAGCACCACAATGGTGGCCCAGGCTATTCCACTTTTACATACCTATCATTCTGTGAACCTCTATTTGGATAATGATCCGGCAGGAGATAAGGCAACCTGTTTAATAAAATTGGAACTACCCAAAGCGAAAGATAATCGAATCCTATTTGCTGGTTATAGTGATCTGAATGAATATCTATGCGCTCAGGGAATTATGGCCTGGACTCCTCCTTAACACCAATTCGCAATTTTATATGGTACTAATGTATTTATCGGGGTTCCCTGTTTTATCCCGGAACCGGCAAGATGTACCGTTGTCAGACAACGGATAAATTTGCCCCTTAACTCCGAAGTCGTGGGGCATAGTTTAATGAAATTGTGAAACGGATATAGTGATGAAAGAAAATAAGAATAATAAGACCAAAATGATCTTTGTAAGGCTTGAAGAAGCCGAGTATGACACTTTGATCAATCGCCAAAAAAAGACCACCGAACGTAACCTTAGTGCTTATATAAGAAAGATTTTAGCGGGCAAACCGATGATTAAATCTGTACAAAATGAATCCTTGCATGAAGTAATTGTTACGCTTTCTCTGCTTCAAAAAGACCTGAATGGAATTGGAAACAACTACAATCAGATGGTAAAAAGGCTGCATACCACAGATAAAATTCCTGAAATAAAGGTCTGGATGCAGCACTATTTAGATGAGCGGCAGCATATAATTGATGCGACCATAACTTTAAAAGAATACCTGGATAAAACTGCTCAAAAATGGTTGCAAGAATAAAATGTAGCACAAACATTCGTAAGCCTTTCCACTATAATGAAAATAAGGTTAGGGAGGGGGATGCCTGCCTGTTGGCCGCAGAAAATATGTTGGTTCATGTGGATACCCATAAGGATAAAGCTGTCTTATTATTAGAACGGCAGGTAGCGCTTAGGCCTGATGTTAAAGTGAATTCTGTGCATATCTCCCTTAACTTTTCCCCAGACGAACAACTATCCAATGAACAAATGGAACTAATTGCCAGGGATTATATGGAGGGAATTGGTTTCGGGAATCAACCTTATCTTTTATATCGCCACTTTGATAGTGGCCATCCACATTGCCATATTGTTACCACTAATATCGGCCTGGATAAGTCCCGTATTTCATTGCATCAAATTGGCAAACTTAAGTCTGAACCTGTGCGCAAAGAGCTGGAAAATAGATATGGATTAATTAAAGCTGAACAGCAGAAAACTAAAATATCAACTATTAATCCTCTTGATGCGACCAAGGTAATATATGGAAAAGTGGCAACCAAGCAAGCCATTTCAAAGGTGCTTAATGCTGTAATTCCTGTCTATAAATATTGTTCTTTGGCTGAATTAAATGCTGTGCTTGGACTATATAATGTCAGGGCAGAACAAGGAAATAACGGATCAAGAATAGAACAAAATAAAGGCTTAGTGTATAGGGTACTAGATCATGAGGGACAGTGTATAGGCGTTCCGATAAAGGCTAGCTTATTTACTGAAAAGCCTACTTTGCCAAACCTTGAGAGGCGGTTTTTAGCGAATGATGTTGGCCGTTCAAAGTTCAAAGATTCCCTAAAAAACAAGATTGATATTACCCTGAAATTCAAAAAATGCGCCAGCTTTAAGGAGTTTCAGGACCGTTTAAAAAGTCAGGATATCAGGTTAGTTCCCCGGGTAAATGGGGATGGGATTATCTTTGGACTAACATATATTGACCTGAAATCAAAGGCCGTATTCAACGGGAGCGCGCTGGGAAAGGAGTATAGTGCGAAGGCCATATTGGAGCGTATTCACCTGGCAAAGATCGTTAATCCTGAAACTGGATTTGAAAAGAATATTGCATTAGGAAAAGGATATCCAAAAGAATTAAGCAATGAGAATAATTGCATTGTAGTTTACGAAAGACTACATGAAAAGTCAGCTTTAGCATTAATGATGCAATATGAATATGCTGCTACAAATGTTCCATATGAATGGAAAAAGAAGAAGAAAAAGAGAAAAAAATAGAACACTTTAAATGTAATTTTTATGTCTACAGGAGAGAACGAACAAGGATTGAGGAAGATAATGGACATGACCAGGTGGATTGCCATCTTTATTTTGGTCCTTCACTTTTATTATTACTTATATGGTTGGTTTAAGGATATTGGGCTGAGCTGGTCATTTGTTGATAAAGTTTTGATCAATATTTATAAGGTCGGTTTATTTACTTCCTTTCATAAATCAAAGCTAATTGCACTTACATTTTTAGGCCTTTCATTGATTGGCGTTAAAGGTAAAAAAAGTGAAAACATCACTTTAAAGACCTCTTTAAAATACCTAATGCCTGGTTTAATTACATATTTTATTGGGTACGTTTTGTTTCTGATCCCTTGTCCAGATAATTTAGCTTCCATTTTGTATATCGGAGTAACAACAATAGGAGTGATGCTGTTTATCACTGGGGGTACCTATGCTTCAAGGATAATAATGGACGCCCTGGCTGATGATATATTTAATGAAACTAATGAGACCTTTCCCCAGGAAGAGCGGCTAATACAAAACGAACATTCTATTAATCTTCCTGCAAAATATAAGTTGAAAGGGAAGGTGAGGAACTCTTATATCAATATCATCAATCCCTATCGTGGAGTACTAAACCTGGGTACACCGGGAGCAGGAAAGAGTTATTTCTTTATGCGCCATGTCATCACACAGCATATTAAAAAGGGGTTCACCATGTTTGTTTATGACTTTAAAATGCCAGACCTTTCAGTCATTGCATACAATACCTGGTTAAAGAACAAGGATAAATATCCGGGTAAAAGTGAATGCTACTTTATCAATTTTGATGACTTGTCAAGATCGCATCGATGTAATCCCTTAGACCCGATGGGTATTGTTGATATCACCGATGCTGCAGAGTCCGCACGGACTATTTTGCTTGGATTAAACAAGTCGTGGATCAGTAAACAGGGCGATTTTTTTATCGAGTCACCAATTAATTTTTTAACTGCACTGATATGGTTTATGCGTAAATATCAGGATGGGGCGTATTGTACTTTACCTCATGTATTGGAGTTAATGCAGGTTGAATATGAAGAATTATTTCCTCTTTTAGCCACCCAACCAGAGATTCAGATTTTGATTAACCCATTTCAAACGGCTTATAAAAATGGTGCAATGGAACAATTAGAAGGGCAGATCGCATCCGCAAAAATTGCTTTAGCAAGGCTATCTTCACCACAATTATATTATGTGCTTTCCGGTAATGATTTTACGCTAAATATTAATGATCCAGGAGCACCAAAAGTGGTTTGTATGGGTAATAATCCTCAAAAAATTAAGACCTATGGTGCTGTGCTTTCGCTGTATGTAAATAGGCTGATTAAGATCGTAAACCAAAAGGATAAACTGAAATCGAGTCTATTATTTGATGAGTTCCCCACAATTTATCTTAGTGATATTGATAGCCTTATTGCGACAGCCCGGAGTAACAAAGTTGCCACATTCCTGGCAATTCAGGATATTACCCAGCTAAGGAAAGATTATGGAAAGGAGCAAGCAGATGTTATTATGGGTATTGTTGGAAACATCATTTCCGGTCAAGTTACAGGGGATACCGCCAAGCTATTATCTGATCGTATTGGTCGGATTATGCAGGATAGGCAAAGCCTTTCGATCAACAGGAACGATACATCTATAAGTAAAAGTAAGCAGCTGGAAGCCGCAGTTCCTGCATCTCGTATCTCTGCTTTAAGTAGTGGTGAATTTGTAGGAACAGTAGCCGATAACCCAGAAGAAAGGATAGAACTAAAGTCCTTTCATTGTTCCATTCAAAATGACCATGAAGCAATTAAGGCTGAAACGGACGCTTATTTACCAATTCCCATAATACGTAAAATAGATCCTGTAATTGTTCAAAGAAACTACCAGGCTATTAGGGATGAGGTAAGGGAAATTGTTAATGCGGAGCTACAAAAGTTGTTATAGACTTTAAAAACTTTCCCAACCTGGTGACATAATGGCAGTTGTTATATTATGGTTAACTTTTTGATATGTAACTTTTAACCATAATTAGCTATATGAAAAAAATTTGTTTTGTGATAATGGGGTATGGAAAAAAAACTGACCCTACTTTAGGAAAGACCTTTGATTTAGATAAAACTTACCATAATATTATTAAGCCAGCGGTAATTAATGCGGGTTATGAGTGTGTGAGAGGTGATGAAGTGCAGGAGTCAGGACTGATTGATCGGAGTATGTATGGGTTATTAATTTACTCGGATTTGGTGATTGCAGATATCACAACATTTAATCCTAATGCCATATATGAGTTAGGAATTCGTCATGCAGCAAAGCCTTTTTCTACTATTGTTATGAAAGAAAAGGATGGAAATATTCCTTTTGATATAAACCATAATAAAACTTTTACATATGCCCATATGGGAGAGGATATTTCCGCAACAGAAGCTGCAAGATGTCAGGAAGATTTAACTAATTTAATTTTAAGAGTTGAAAAATCAAAAGAAGTTGATAGTCCTCTTTTCCAACATATACAGTCTGTTAAACCCTATGTTTTACCAGAAGAGGAATATAATCAGCTAATTAAGGAGTTGGCAGAGAAGGAAAAAATAATTTTTGCTTTAGCAGAACAGGCAAAAGCGGAAATGGCAAATAATAATTTTTTGAAAGCTAAAGACTTATGGAAAAAGGCAAGTGAGAGAATTGAAAATGATTCATATTTCCTTCAACAAATGGCATTATGTACCTATAAAAGTAAAAGTCCAACTGAGAAGGTAGCTTTAAACGATGCCCTGGCAATAATCAACCGATTAGATCCCGAAGGAAGAACTACAAACGATCCAGAAACATTAGGTATTGCTGGTGCAATTTACAAAAGGCTTTGGCTATTAGATAGGAGTGAATTTGCTTATTTAGAAAGAGCAATAAGTTACTATCGAAAGGGATTCGAGATAAATGCTGATTATTATACTGGTGAAAATTATGCGCTTTGTTTAGAACTTAAAGGAATCTCAAGTAGTGATCCTGATGAAAAAGTATTTAATAGAATTGCAGCAAAAAAGACCCGACAGCGGATTATTGAAATTATAAGTGATTTAAAATTAGACGGCGATTTTTTGATAAGAAGTGATCTTAAATGGATTAATGCAACTCTTTCAAATTGTCATCTAGCGTTAAATAATGAAGCTGAACATAATGAATACGAGAAACTATTTTATAGTTGTTCACCCTTGGATTGGGAAATCAGTAGTTACGAGGAAACAAAAAATATAATTATAAACTTAAATAAATAGCATGGCAAAAGATTACAAAATTTTTATCAGCCATTCGTGGGCATATCACGATGACTTAGAGGCATTAAGAAAATTATTAAATGCAAGGGGATATTTTAATGTAGAATTTACTGAAGCATCCAAAGATGTTCCAATAAATTCTACAAATGCAGTATATATAAAAGCAAGGTTAAGGGCAAAAATTGCCTCTTCTGATGTTGTACTTGCAATGGCAGGTATTTATGCATCACACAGTGATTGGATGCCGTGGGAATTAGAAACTGCAAGAAGCCTGGGTATTCCAATCATTGGGGTAATTCCACGAGGACAACTTAATATTTCAAAGGAAGTATATTCAAGATCAATTGTAGACGTGAAATGGAATACAGAGAGTATTGTAGAAGCTATTAGAACACATGCTAAATAAATAATTATGGGCCATAGATGTTTTATTTCATTTAAGACGGAAGACATGCATTTTAAAAAGCATATTCACGACAATTTAGATATTGACATGATCGATCATTCCTTGCATGAACCAATTAATTCTGATGATGAGGATTATATTATGAGGCGTATTAGAGAAGATTACCTTTCTGATTCCACAGTTACAATTTTTTTAATTGGAGAAAGGTCTAGTGAGAACCATCCATTTGAAAATCAAAACTTTTTGAAACGAGAATTACAGGCTTCATTATATAATGGAGTAGGAAATACCAAAAATGGAATCCTTGGAATTGTTCTACCTACAATGACTGATAAGATTTATTTAGGAAGTAATTCCTGCTCAACCTGCGGAGGATTGCACCAAATTGTAAAAGTGGATGATAATACAGTAATTTCAGAATTCTCTTATAATTATTATATTCCAAATGATAAATGCGCCTGGAGTGAAGAAGATAGGTATTGTGTACTTGTAAAGTGGGATGATTTTTGTCTCAATCCTGAAGTTTACATCGATCACGCTTTTAATAAAAGAAGTCATCCAATTTCTAATTTTACCAAAGTAAGACCATGATAAAAGATACTGATTTTCCTAATTACTTTTTAGCTGGAGATAATGCCTCAAAATCTGCTCAGAAATATTATGTTCGTTATGTAAGATGGAACCTAATATTAATGTCAATAAGTGCCGCAATTGCAATTTATAATTACAATACTGAGGAATCCAAAAGAATTGTATATATAATTTCTGGGCTAATATTAATGGGAGCCTTTGTCCTGTCGTTGATAATCAAAACAAAAAAATATGAGGATATTTGGTATAGAGGACGTGCATTAGCAGAATCATCGAAAACCTTAGCTTGGAGGTTTATGACCAAATCTGAATATTTTGAAGGTAGTTTAACCGATAATATCGTAGAACAAAGATTTACTCAACGATTAAATGAAATTCAAAATGAATTTAAAGATATACATGCTAATTTAAAAGCTGCGGACTTGAGAAGAGAAGTTATTACCCAAAAGATGTCAGAGGTTAGAAGCTTGGATATTTTAAAAAGAATGGAGTTTTATCTGAGAAATAGAATAGATAACCAAATCGATTGGTATAGCAATAAGGCAGACACTAATAAACAAAAGTATGAAGGCTGGTTTTGGGCTGTCATTGTAATGCAATTTTTGGCTATAGTTTCAATTGTCTTTTTAATTTTTTACCCAAGTTCATCTTTAAATTTCGTTGGCATTTTTACTACGCTTTCGGCAAGTTTTTTTAGTTGGCTTCAATTGAAAAGATATCAGGAGAATAAAGAGGCATATAATACTGCCGTTTCTGAATTAAACTTGATTAAGAACCAAGCAAAGTTTATAACAACTGATGACGAATTTTCAAAATTTGTATTGGATTCAGAAAATGCAATGTCAAGAGAACATACCATGTGGTTAGCCCAAAAAAGAACGTAACAATGGGAACAAAAGGATATAATAGAGCTGATGCCGGTGACAATTTAAGTTATGTATTTGACGCTTTTGTAAATAAAGAGATTTCGGGGAGACCCTGTGTATTTCTTAGTCATAAAAGGGAAGATAAAGCAGCTTGTAGAATAATTGCTGAATATTTTAAAGAAGCTGAAATTGATTATTATTTAGACGAAGATGACAGAAATTTACAATATGCATCTCAAGCAGGTGATCCATTAAAAATCACTGAATGTATTAAAAATGGAATAAAAAAAAGTACGCATATGATGGTTGTAATTTCAGAGAAAACCTATAAATCTCAATGGGTACCTTTTGAGGTGGGTTATGGGCATGCTTCCATTTTGGATCAAGAGGATTTAAACTCTAAAAGCAATAATTTAAAATTATCAGTATTGACACTCAAAGATATTTCTGATAGTGCTTTGCCTGATTATCTACAAGTTGGGCACATCATTAGGGGTACTAATAGTTTAAATGAATATATTCAACAAATAACTGAAATATTAGAGAAATCCTTACTTAATGAAGGTCGAATTATTCCTAGTTACAATCAAAATCACCCATTGGATGGAGTTCTGAATTGGAAAAAATAATGGAAATTTTATTGATGTAAATGAAGGAAAAGGGAGTTTTAGCGACTCCCTTTTAAACGTAGTCTGATTGGAAAAATTGGGTTGTTTCAACATTGAAAATTGTTAACCTTCCATTTAGCCCAGCACCTGTGTCTATGTTTTTTATTTCAAACGCGGACATTGGTAAAGTACTGCCCCAAGAAGTTGTTGCTGAATGTCCAATATAAATCGCACTAAAATTAGTTAGAGCTGAATGCTTGAAATTATCTTTTTAAATTCTAAAGCCTCTATCCATAAAGTTCGATTAAAATAGTAACTCTCATCCTCCTGACTAAAAAATGGCAAGGTTCGTTCAAAACCGGCATGGACAAAACATCTATTTTGTTCATCGATATAATACAATAATTGATTTTTAAAAAAGGCCTTATGACTTTCTGGAATATCAGTTGCATTCAAAGAGGTTTTATACCCTTGGCTGTTTTAATAATTTTACCAAGAGGTTGGCAATGGTTTAAATAAGATTCTAGCGTCGCAATGCCTCCATAATTCCATAATTGTGGATGGAAATCATTTTCTAAAAATTTCTGGAACCAGGCATCATGATTTCCCTTAATAGCTATGAGATTTTTAATTTTCATCAGTTCCTCAACACATTCATAAACTTGCGGGTTTCCGTCAACGACATCACCCAATTGAATAAGAGTGTCGTTTTCATAATCGAAATGGGCTCTTTTAAGACATTCAATAAGGGCCTTGTAGGCTCCATGAAGATCACCCATAACAAATATTTTAGGATCATTATTCATTTTTCAATTAATTTTTATTGCTACATTTATATACAGCCCAGCAAAAACTGGGCTGTATACATGTAGGAAAACTTTAAATATTTGACACTAATTGGGGCGATCCAGTTTTTGAGTATTTCTTTTTTAGGATATGCATATCATTACTGATCTTGGTATCTACAATTTTTGCATAATGCTGTGTTTGCTTTATAGATTTGTGTCCTAGCATACGCGAAACAGTTTCCAAAGGAATTCCATTTGTAAGAGTGACAGTAGTTGCAAAAGTATGGCGGGCCATATGAAAAGTTAATTCCTTATTGATTCTGCAGATGTCTGCGATCTCTTTAAGATAGGCGTTCATTTTTTGATTTGAAATACAAGGAAAAACTTTCGGATTAACCTCTGAAATTGTTGAATTCTTATATTTATTCAATAATGTCATAGCTGGAGGTAAGATCGGAACTCTTGCTAAACTATCTGTTTTCTTTCTCTTGTATGAAATCCATTTTAGCTTATCCACACCTATATAAATCTGGTCTTTCCTTAATCTGTAAACATCAATATAAGCCATACCGGTAAAACACGAAAAGGCAAATATATCTCTAACTAATCCTAGTCTATCTGTCTCAAATTTTTGGTTTAATAATCTTTCTAATTCGCTAGGTGACAAAAACTCTTTTTCAACTTCTTTATGTTTTAACTTAAAACCATAAAATGGATCTTTCTTTAACCATCCAAGTTTTACACAATGAAGGACTACAGTTTTAAAATTGGCAATATATTTTGAAGTAGTATTCTGGTTGCAGTCTCGGTGAGTTTTGAGCCAAAAATCAAAATCTTTTACAAAATCATAATCCAACTTTCTTAATTCCAGGTCGTCTTTTTTATATTTCCAATTTATAAACTCCTTGGTATGGCTTAATGCGGTTTCATATCTCTTAATCGTTCCTTCAGCATAATCCTTGTCTTCAAGTAGACTCATTTTCTGGTTATATTCGAGAAAAACTTCCAAGACCATTTTACGGTCGTTTGTTGAGCCAAACAATTCCTGAAATATATTTTCAGTAGTAACATCCTCCCCAGACGCTATTAGTTCTTTTTTTACAGCGTATACTTTTACAACCAGGGCATCAATAAATAGATTGAGTGCCTTGGCATCTTCTTTATTTCCAGACGCTCTATTTGCTCCCTGATCCCACCTATCCTTAAACCAGGTCCTTTTTGTTGAAAATTCCTTCGAAATACCGTTTACAGTAATTCTACCATACAATTTTCGTTTTAATCCATCACTGCTGTCAGTTTTCTTTAAGAAGAACAGCAATCCAAAGCTTTTTTCTAACATACTAAAAATTTTAAATGGTTATACAAAGTTCGGACTGAGGCTTCTTCAAGACAAGATGTAAATCTAATTAACTAGTTGATAAACAATGTTGTATCAACCTAATCGTGGCAGTTTTATTTGAATTTGGGGACTGCCACGATTTACGCTTTTTATTTTTGAGTATTTCTGCATTTTTTGAGATATAGAAATAAAAAAATGCCCTGCAAATACTGTATTTACGGGCATTTTATGTTTTTATCCTTATCGACTTAAAATAAAAAAAGCGATATTTTGTATAAAATATCGCTTTTTGCAGAGAGGAAGAGATTCGAACCTTGTGGGTTAAAACCGCTTCCAGAGCGAATTTTATAGTAGTAAAAACAAAAATGCCACGAATAGCGATTATTCGTGGCATTTGTATCATTTGGCGGAAAGGGAGGGATTCGAACCCTCGATACAGTCATCCCGTATACAGTCTTTCCAGGACTGCTCATTCGACCACTCTGACACCTTTCCTTGTTTCAGTGCACAAATGTAGCAATTTTTTAATTTATTGCAACCTTATTCGTATTATTTACCATCGGATTTGATATATTCTATTGAGACTAAGCGTATTGTTTTTATTTTTTAATGAATAAAACTTATTCCTTATTTTTCGGAATGACAAATAATTATTTCGACATAAAAGGGGAGATCCTCGACATGGCACTAAAACGTACTCAGGAACGTATCACAATGATAGAATCGGCTTTAGAAACAGCAAGAGATTCAAGTAATGACGATACCAAAAGTAGTGCTGGAGACAAGTATGAAACTTCACGTGAAATGATTCAACAGGACATCAATCGCTACCAGAAACAACTCCTGGAAGCCAATAAAGATCTACAGCAGCTAATCAGTATAGAATCATTACCAAATGATGTAATGGATGTAGCCAGATTAGGAACGCTTGTTCAAACCAATATTGGTCTATATTTGATCGCCACAAGTATTGGAGCTGTAAAAATAGGAACCAATAATATCTTCGTCATTTCGCCTGCATCTCCAATTGGACAACTACTTATCGGAAAAAAAATAAGTGATAGTTTTATTTTTAACAACGTTAATCAGAAAGTTATTGCAATATACTAGGTGATGAAAATACCGAAAAATTAAACAATATGTCGATGCGTCTGTTCTTATTTAGTACAGAAACGAAGAATGACATGAAATTGAATAATTTACTTTTAATCTTCTTACTTGGCGCTTTACTGTTTATTCACTCTTGTAGATCGCCCGAATCGGACGAAAAACTAAGATCAAAAATCGAGGCAGCGTTGCAAACTACTGCAGGCATCGAAGTAGATGTCGAGGAAGGGAATGTAACGTTGGATGGACAGATAGGTTCGGATTCGCTCAAGCAGGATATAGAAAACAGAACAAAATTAGCAGGGGGAGAGGATATCAAATCCATTCACAACAATATCATTGTAAATCTTCCCGAACCAGAAGATGCCCGTGAAAAATATCATGAAATTATGGGCGGCGCAATAGATTCTACCTTAACAAGAGATGTCAATCTTGTTCTGGAAGATTTCCCAACCATTACGGCGCAGGTGAAGGAAGGAATTATAATTGCGACAGGTAATCTTGAAAAATCAAAAATCGATACACTAAAGAAAAGATTAGAGCATATCAAGCCCAAAGGTATTGATATGAAAGGTGTCACTAGTCGCTAAACAAAGAAAAGAAGCTATCCATCGATTGACGGGTAGCTTCCTTCATTTTTTCATATGTTTATTTAATACCTAAGTTAAGCATTTTCTATTAGATCTCGTATAGCAACAGAAGCTATTGCCCCACCAAAGGCTGCTGGTAGATAGGACATGGTACCATAAGCAGACTTTTTAAAGTTACTCCCATCAGTATATAATAATGAATCCTTGTTTGGAAGTTCAGTTGAAAATGCCACTTTTACCCCATCACGTATACCATGTTTACGCAATTTCTTACGGATATGCTGGGCCAACTTACAATTATAAGATTTACCGATATCAGCAATTTTTATTTTCGTAGGATCCACTTTGCCACCGGCACCCATTGAACTGACAAATGGTATATTAGCTTCTAATGCCCTCCGAATGAAAAATAGTTTCGGTGTAATACTATCAATAGCTTCGACACAATAATCTGGCGCTAAATCTAGCAAAGCTGGTATTTTTTCCGGAATAATAAAATCCTGTATCACAGTTAAATCTAATTCCGGATTGATCGCCATTAATCTTTCTCGCATAATCTCAGCCTTTGCTTCACCATGATTGGTTGCCAAGGCAGGTAGTTGCCTATTACGATTGGATGGATCTACGGTGTCTCCATCGATAATGGTCATTTTTCCAACACCTGCCCGACATATAAATTCCGCCGCAAATGATCCAACACCGCCTAATCCCAAAACCATCACATGCGAATTTGCTAATTTTTCAACCGCCGCTCTACCGATCAATGCTTCGGTACGTGACAGCCAACTTAAATCTTTCATTTATTCAATTTTGTTTTTATATTATCCTGAAACCTTCATATCTGCCATTCAACGTAAATAACCAAATTATGGCAGGCTCATTTACGAAATACATTCTTATAATTTTGGTATAAAGTCTGTTTCAACTCTTCCAGTTCGATCGATCTGAGCTGGGCCACGTAGCGATATAGCGTAGCGATGTCTGCAGTCGCATCTGTATCTGTCTCTAGAAATAAATACTCGAGTGATATATGTTGTAAAAGTTCGTCTTGACTTCCGTTTAAACAATGTTTTCCTATGGAAAGATAATAACCTCGATCTATTAACTGTTGAGCCAAGGTCCAGTTCTTACGATATCCATGAAAAACAACTGCTCCGCTAAAATTTGCTTTTTTCAAACAACCGACAATCTCCTGAAAAGCACGCACACAATGAATAATTAGAGGTTTCTGGTATCTTTGAGCCAGGCGAATCTGTTGATCAAATACAGGCTCTTGATCGGCAATGGGAGTGGCTATATTTTTGTCCATACCACATTCACCTATAGCTAAAACCTGACTCAGCGCTAATGCATCCACCATGAGTCCCAAATCATGTTCAGTATTCTCATTGATATACCACGGATGCAAACCTACTGAACAATCCGCTTCTGTGATTGTCTCCGAATGATTCAACACAACATTCTTAATAGAAAGGATTGCGTGCGCATCGACCGGATAATTCCGGTGCGTATGTAGATCGATATAGGGAATCTGTGCTTTCAACGAGACAAAGGTCGAAAAAATACTTGAAGCAAAAAATATTCTCTACAAAATTAGTATAGTTTTATTGTGCTAGAGTGGCATTTAAGGCTTCAAGGATCGCGGATGCCTTCAAAAGGCATTCTTGATACTCCTGATCGGCGGACGCCTGATTGGTAACTGCTCCACCTGTATGAAAGGAAAGGTATCTTTTTTGCTTATTGTAAAGCAATGAACGGATAACGACGTTAAAATCGAATTCATCGTGTATGGTGTCAAAGTAACCGATAGATCCTGCATAGATACCTCTCTTTCGAGCTTCAAGCTGATCGCAAATTTGCATCGCTGCAATTTTGGGAGCACCTGTCATCGAACCTGCAGGAAAGGTATTTCTAAATACATCCACATTGGCGACTTTTGGGTCTTGCATGCAGGTAATAGTTGAAATCATTTGATGAACCTGTTCAAAGGACTGGATCTCAAAAAGACGAGTAGCCTCAACTGTTCCGGGAAGAGCACTCCGTGTGAGATCATTGCGAACCAAATCAACGATCATCACATTTTCGGCGATCTCTTTTTTTGACCTCAACATATCAGCTATAATCTGTTGATCCTCCGTTGGATTTGTCCCCCTTTTGGCCGTTCCCTTAATCGGCTGAGAAATCAACTTTCCATGTCTTTTCGCTAAAAATCGCTCTGGAGAAGCACTCATGATAAAATGATGTTCTACCTTGAAAAATGAACTAAAAGGAGTGGGGGATATGGCATTTAATCGATGATAAACTTCGACAGGGGAGATATCAGCGTTTTCAGCAAAAAATTCCTGACAAAGGTTCACTTCATAGATGTCTCCACGGTGAATATGTGCCTGTACATTTTCAAAAGCTTTGGCATATTCACTCTTTGTCCAACGCGACTTTACCTGTACAGAAATTGGGGTTATCACAGGAATCTGAGTATCCGAAATGGCCTGATAGATTTTAACAGGATCCTCGGCTTCTATAAGCACTTGATCCGCCGTCCATCGGAGCGTAATTGCGGGGACAAAGAAGTAGGCTTCTGGAAATTCGAGCTGGTCCGTACCTGTTGTCTGTAATTCTTCTATTTCATTTTTGAGGTCATAGGATAGAAATCCAGGAATAAACTGAGATTGATGTAATTTCAAAAAAGCATCAAGCTGGTCAAATACATTTTCATTTGCACGGAAAGAAAATAATGCCTTGACAGCCAATATCTGTTCAAATTTGCCCCATTGATCGGACATCCCATTACTATTAAAGAAAGAAATTTCATCAAATTGCCCCGACCAGTGCAGGGCTTTTTGATGAAATTTATCTTTAGAATCGAGAAGATCAAAACTTTCGATCCGCATAGTTTATTTTGATAAAGCTAATGTTTGTTTACGATCAGGACCTACCGATAGGATCGTGATAGGTACTTCAAGAGCTTTCTCTAAATAAGCAATATAATTTTTTAATGCTTCAGGTATTTCTTGTTCTGACGTTATACCGGTCAAATCTTGTTTCCACCCATCAATTTCTTCTAAGATAGGTTCTGCTTGATGCGTGATGATTTCATAAGGCATATAATCTATCACT
Source organism: Sphingobacterium sp. UGAL515B_05 (assembly GCF_033097525.1). NCBI lineage: Bacteria > Pseudomonadati > Bacteroidota > Sphingobacteriia > Sphingobacteriales > Sphingobacteriaceae > Sphingobacterium > Sphingobacterium sp. UGAL515B_05. The sequence goes on from NZ_CP109907.1 coordinate 5,199,273, forward strand.
TCACCATTATATTTATAATGTGTACATGCGTAGATTTTGTCGAAGGTATCCAAAACGTCAGCCTTCATCATAATCAAATCTGTCACGCCATTCAGCATAATGGCATATTTCAAAGCTGGAATATCGATCCATCCTGTACGACGAGCACGACCTGTAGTTGCGCCAAATTCATGACCTAACTGACGTAATTTTTCGCCAGTTTCATCGTGAAGTTCAGTAGGGAAGGGACCACCACCTACGCGAGTAGCATATGCTTTAAAGATACCATATACCTTACCGATTTTATTTGGTGCAATACCCAGACCTGTACAAGCTCCGGCTGTTGTCGTATTAGATGAAGTAACAAATGGATAAGAACCAAAATCAACATCCAAAAGCGTACCTTGAGCACCCTCAGCTAACACACGTTTGCCTTCTTTCAGATATTGATTCACCAAATGCTCTGAATCCACATGTGGGATGGATTTAATGAATTCGATCGCATCTAAAAATGCTTTCTCTTTTTCACTGAAATCAGGTATTTCACCATAGTGCGAAAGAATACTTAGATGTTTTTCTTTCAACTTTTGGTAACGCTCTTGAAAATCGGGAAGTGTCGTATCACCTACACGTAAACCATTTCTACCGGTTTTATCCATGTAAGTTGGACCGATACCTTTCAGCGTGGATCCAATTTTTCCTGCACCCATTTTTGATTCTGAGGCAGCATCCAATAATTGGTGTGTCGGCAGAATAAGGTGTGCCTTACGCGCTAAAACCAAATTGCCTTTACCCACCGGATCAAAACCAGCTGTCTTCAGGTTGTCTAACTCTCTTTTTAAGATAATCGGATCGATAACGACGCCATTACCAATAAGATTTAGTGTACCTTCATTGAAGATACCAGATGGAATTGTGTTGAGTACGAATTTTTTGTTATCGAATTCCAACGTGTGTCCGGCGTTAGGGCCGCCTTGGAAACGAGCGATTAAATCGTATTTTGGACAAAATACGTCTACGATTTTACCTTTACCCTCGTCACCCCATTGTAAGCCCAAAAGCACATCAACTTGCATAGCTTTTAAAGTATAGTAATTAAAATGTTATTAATAAAAATAGACTCTATTTAAAAATAAAATGTTCAGGAATTTTCCCCCTGAACATTCCTGAACAAATGTACTATTATATTTAAGAAAAATATAAGATTAATTTGAAATAGCTTCGTGAGCGACGGTTTCTTCTTTTTTGTTCTTAAGTTGACAGTCTTGACATACACCGTACAAATTGAGTGAGTGGTGCTTAATGTCAAATTTTAAAAGATCTCCCATGAGACTCTGAATTTGATTGATACGTGGATCACAGAATTCAACAACCTTATTACATTCAATACAAATCACGTGATCGTGTTGTTTGAACCCATAAGACTTCTCAAATTGAGCCATGTTCCTTCCAAACTGGTGTTTTGTAACCAAATCACAAGAAACTAAAAGTTCTAGGGTATTATAAACTGTAGCACGACTGACACGATATTTCTTGTTCTTCATATGGATATACAAAGACTCTACATCAAAGTGGTCAGTACGTGAATAAATCTCTTCCAAAATCGCATAGCGCTCTGGTGTTTTTCTTAGATTTTTATTTTCTAAGTAGGCTTCAAAGATTTTTTTTACAGTTGCAAAATTTTCAGCTTGATTCATAGTAAAAATATTCTTGTACAAATTTACCAATTTAGATTGATATTTCCTCTATTAAAAATAGCGCTTAATAGTAGTCTCCTTAGCGAAATTTTCAATCCAACACTTGGTTATTAATTTTCCGATTCATAGCGATTGACACCTGTTATCCCTCTGACTTGCTTTAAATTTCTCATCAAACTTTCAAGCTGAGCAGTATCATTCACATAGACCATAATATTACCATCAAAAATACCTTCGTTACTTGAAATTGACAAGGATCGAATATTAACAGCAAATTCTTGCGAAATAACAGTTGTAAGCTTATTTACTAATCCAACATCATCTATGCCAACGATATGTAAACCTGTCAAAAATGCAGAATCTTTTGTAGAAGCCCACCGTGCTTTTAGAATTCTATAACCATAATTTGCCATCAGCTTGGATGCATTTGGGCAACTTGTACGATGAATTTTTATACCATCATTTACGGTCAAAAAGCCAAAGACATCGTCACCAGGGATCGGGTTACAACAGGGTGCTAATGTATAATCAACTTTCTGCATATCGTCACCGATTAAGATCGTATCGAATTCCTTCTTATTTATCTTTTCAACTAATCCACCAATATGCGTGTTAAATTGATTTCCAGATGAAGAACTTACATTAATTTCAACTGCTTTTTCATGCGCAACATATTCTCTCAGTTGTCTAATGTCAACAATTCCCTTAGCAACATTGTAAAAAAGATCCTGCGAGCTGGGGTATTTTAAAAAGTTGGCAATTTTGTTAATATTATCCGTATTATAGGTAACCTTTAGCGATTTCAACTTACGTTCCAAAATCTCTTTCCCATCCTCCGCAACTCTTCTCTTTTCCTCTTTGAGAGAAGATCTGATTTTGGATTTGGCTTTTGCAGTCACTACAAAATTCAACCAATCTTCCTTAGGTGACTGCTTGCTTGAGGTAATAATCTCTACCTGATCCCCATTTTGCAAAATATGACTCAAAGGAACAAGTTTGTGATTTACTTTGGCGCCAATACAACTCGCTCCAATATCAGAGTGGATCTCAAAGGCAAAATCTAAAGCCGTAGCATTGTTGGGTAGTTGAATCAGTGTTCCTTTTGGGGTGAATATAAAAATCTCATCGGAGAAAAGATTCATCTTAAAATCATCCACAAAATCCATCGCATTCTGATCCGGACTACTTAAGACGTCGCGTACCTTTTTGATCCATTGATCCAAGCCAGAATCCGAATTTGATTCCTTATATTTCCAATGCGCTGCAAATCCTTTTTCGGCAATTTCATTCATCCGTTTGGTTCGAATCTGAACTTCGACCCATTGCCCTTTAGGACCCATTACCGTTGTATGTAAAGACTCATAACCATTTCCTTTCGGAGAGGAAATCCAATCCCGCAGGCGGTCGGGGTTAGGGCGATATAAATCTGTGACAATAGAATAGACTTTCCAACATTCGGTCTTTTCTTTTTCATCCACAGCATCTATTACAATACGTATGGCAAACAAATCATAAACCTCCTCAAAAGGAATCGATTTTTTTCGCATCTTATTCCAAATAGAATGGATTGATTTAGGACGCCCAAATACGGACGCCTTAATACCCTGTTCCTCCAATATCTCTTTGATTGGACCAATAAAATCACCTATAAATTTTTCGCGTTCGGCTTTTTTCTCATTCAGTTTTCGAGCGATAAATTTATAGGTATCCGGATCGGTAAATTTCATCGACAGATCTTCCAATTCGGATTTTATCGCATACAGGCCAAGACGATGTGCTAGAGGTGCATAAAGGTAACTTGTCTCTGAAGCTATCTTCAGCTGCTTATCCCTGGCCATAAATTCCATGGTGCGCATATTATGCAGCCGATCTGCCAATTTAATGAGAATTACACGAACATCGTCAGCCAGTGTGAGCAACATTTTCCTAAAATTCTCCGCCTGCATGGAACTGTTTGGATCAAAAATCCCTGAAATTTTGGTAAGCCCATCGATAATTCGGCGAACTTTCTTGCCAAACATTTCTTCAATTTCATCCAATGTAACATTGGTATCTTCAACTACATCATGGAGCAAGGCGCATACAATAGATGTCGTTCCTAAGCCAATCTCTTCTGCAGCAATCTGCGCAACAGCAATAGGGTGATAAATATAAGGCTCTCCTGATTTGCGTCGCATCTCTTTATGACTATCCAATGCTAAATCAAATGCCTTTCGAATCTCTTGCTTGTCCCCGCGTTGCAAAGTTGGCTTACAAGCACGCAACAACGCACGGTAACGTTTCCTTATCTCTTTGTTTTCTGCTTCAATATCAATCACATAATCTTTCATAAACGTTGCAGGTAAATGATGTTTTTTGAGTAAATTTGTGTAATTTAGTTAATGTATTCTTGAATACAATTTTCAAGCTAACTTATTTTGTAATAAATCTACCAAAATATTATAGCATTGACAAATTAAAAAGCGTTATATAATTGCCCAAATGAAGACAATATTATTTTGTTTGCTTTTTCTCACAGGGACTTTGTCCGGATGGGCACAGTCTCAATCGCTCACACTTCCCTTGTATGGAGAGGGAGCGCAAGAGACTGTAAACAGTTATATGACAACAACCTTGGCAAATGGAGAGGTGTTGCCCTGGTTTCCGATACCGGAGGTTATCGTTGTTGCCAAAAGGACTTGGTCAAGTGAAGAAGCGCGAAGAGAATACCTTCGCTTTAGAAGAAACGTCCTAAAGGTTCTTCCTTATGCGATATATGCGCAAAAAAGATATGATCAACTTGACAGAGAACTCGCGCTGACTTCGGACAAAAAGGAACATAAGGCATTGGTTGAAAAATGCGAAAGCGACGTAAAACAGATGTTTGATCGAGAAATCAAAAATATGACTATTTCACAAGGTAAAATACTCATAAAATTGATCGATCGCTATACCGGACATACAAGTTATGAAATGGTAAAGGAAATGAAAGGTGGAATTTCTGCTTTTTTCTATCAGGGAGTTGCTAAAATATTCGGTCACAACCTAAAGTCAACTTACGATCCAAAAGAAGACTTTGCCATTGAAAATATCATTAGAGAATTCGAAAAGTCGAGACCTCAACCTGTCATGTGAGCAATTAAACCAAAACCAGATGAAAACAGTATACGACTTTGACGCCCTTCAGTTTAACGGCAAAAAAAAATCCCTCGCTGATTTTAAAGGTAAAGTTTTACTCATCGTCAATACTGCCAGCCAATGTCTATTTACCAGACAATTTAAATCGCTCGAAAAACTCTATCAAAAATATAAAGACCAAGGTTTCGAAATCCTGGCTTTTCCTGCAAATAATTTCCGGAACCAAGAACCGTTAACCGGTAGTACCCTAGAGACATTCTGCCGGATCAATCAACAGGTAAGTTTCCCTATATTTAAACGTAGCCATGTTATAGGCGAATATAGAACACCCTTATACAGTTTTCTCTCGAGCAAAGATCAAAACGGACATATCAATAGTAAACCCTCCTGGAATTTCCACAAATATCTGGTAAACAAAAAAGGAGAGGTTATTGATTTCTATTATCCGACTACTTCGCCATTATCAAGTAAAATTTGCCGCAATATTGAGCGTCTTTTACAAGAGTAACCCATAAACTACTTACATTTGCCACACTCCCGCCAACACAGGTCTAGTCGAATATCGACTTAGAATCAATAATCGCCTGGGATTAGTAAAGGCTTGCAGCCAAAACTATTCAGCGGTTAACTGAAATGGTTTATCATAAAAAGGGAAGCAAATTTAAAGAGAGAAATATTATATGTTAAAATTAGATCTACTTATTATTGCTGTACATCCGGATGACGCTGAACTCGGCGCAGGAGGAGTGATGGCAAAATATGTTGCTGAAGGAAAAAAGGTAGGAATTGTTGATTTAACCCAAGGTGAGCTCGGTACACGTGGCACAGCAGAAACCAGAGCACAGGAAGCAAAGGATGCTGCCGAAATATTAGGGCTAGCCGTAAGAGAGAATCTTGGCCTAAGAGATGGTTTCTTTGAAAATGCTGAAAAAGAAAAAATGGCTGTAATAAGGGCTATCCGTGAATATCAACCAGAAATTGTCATTACAAACGCCGTTACTGATCGTCACCCCGATCATGGTAGAGCTGGACAGATGGTCAGCGATGCCTGCTTTCTTGCTGGCTTAAGAAGAGTGGAAACTTTTGATCAGAACAATATTTCCCAGGAGGCCTACCGCCCCCGATTAGTACTGCAATTTGTACAGGACTTTTATATCAAACCTGATGTTGTTATTGATATAACGGATTATTATCATATTAAAGAAAAATCCGTCCTAGCTTACAAAACTCAGTTTTATACCGGAGAAAATATAAACCCGGACGAACCGCAAACTTATATTTCTAATCCGGATTTCATGGAGTCAACCGCGGCTAGAGCCCGAGAATTTGGACGATATATCCAAGTAAAATATGCCGAAGGATTTACTTCAAAAAAAATACTCGGTATAGACGATTTATTTCACCTCAAGTAGCGAATAGCATATATCAGGCACTATAGAAAAACTAAAAAGTGGAATTATTCCGCTAAAAAATAATTCCACTTTTTAGTTTTGGACAAGTGATCGAATTTAATTCTTATTCAAACTGATCGGGAATTTAATTTCGCTAATGTGAATACCATTGAAGCAATCATCCTGACAATTATCGGAAACATAGCCTGCAGAAGAAATCAGACCATTGTTTTTGGCTTCAAAATAGACCTTCGAATCTTTTCTTTTTATCAGCCAATCCTTCTTTGCTTTCTCATAAACTTGATCTAGCGTCGACGCTTCATAACCTTCGTCGTGCGAGTTTAATTCATCCTTGTTTTCTGTCCATTTAGTATCAGTCTGCTCTTTACCATCTGCGGAACGTGTTTTAGCTTCATATGATCTATACTCGACCTGACCGTTAAATACCGTTATTGTGGTTGCGCTGTGAGTTCCTGTCCAGGAAGAGCTGGTAACAGTATACTGGTAGGAATTAGCATTCTCCTTTTTATATTTTTGATAAGCTTCATAACTTTTATCAAATTCAGAAGAATATGCAAAATCTTTACTACAGGAACTAAAAAAACCTGACAGGACCAAAAGCATGGCAATAAAATAGCTACTTTTCATAATTAAGTTATTTAAATCCTAATTAGAACGACCATGCCAAGACATTTGCTACACTCAGGAAATAAATCCTTTTACGTACTGTTTTGTGATTTCATTTTGCGGATTCAATAAAACCTGTTCCGTTGGTCCAAATTCAAGAATTTCTCCGCCATAAACAAACAAGATATAATCAGATACCCGTCGCGCTTGTCGCAATATATGCGTCACCAATACGATGGTATAATCTTTCTTCAGTTCAATCAACAACTCCTCAATTTTGGCAGTCGATAATGGGTCCAATGCCGATGTTGATTCATCCCCAAGGATAATCTCAGGTTCCACAGCTAATCCTCTCGCTAAACAGAGCCTTTGCTGCTGACCAATAGACAATCCACTAGCGGAGTGACCTAAACGATCCTTTACCTCGTCCCATAAAGCTACATTACGCAATTGCGTTTCAACAATCTTATCGAGCTCTTTCTTACTTCGCGTACCGTGTATGCGGGGGCCATAGGCCACATTGTCATAAATAGACATTGGTAGTGGATAAGGTTTCTGGGAAAGAAGCCCCATTTTCTTTCGAATATGCGTCACTTCTGCATTCCTACCATAGATATCTTCACCATTAACAAGAACCGAACCGGTTATTTCAACCCCTTTGGTATCATCGACCAACCTATTAAGCGTCTTTAAAAGCGTTGTTTTCCCGCATCCTGACGGGCCAATAATGGATGTGACACTATTGTTTGGCAGCGCAAGGTTGATATTCTTGAGTATATGTCGCCCGTCAATATGAACATTAAGATCCTTTATTTCAATATGTGGATCTGCCAACGGATTTATTATCGACGATTCTTTTGTTTCGATTGAAGGATATGAGTGCATACTACAATAATTAAGATAATGATTGTTAAAACTAAAGCCGACGCATAAGCTCGACCTTGAACTTCGGGAATAGGACTACTTAACTGGAAAAATATAGATAAAGGCAATGTCGCCGCCGGCTCATCGATATATTTAGGAAGATTGTCACTAAAACCTGTAGTCAATAAGACTCCCGCCACATCGCCAATGGCGCGGCCAAAAGCAAGTAGAATAGCTGTAAGTAAGCCGGTACGAATACTTCTAAGCATTACTTTGGCCAATTCCCAGCGTGTGGTACCGAGTGAAAGGGTGACATTCTTTAGGTCTTCAGGAATGGTTTTGATCAATTCGTCCACAGTGCGTACGACAATTGGAATAGTCAGCAGCGTTACGGTAATAATACCACCTAATAACGATGCACGAATACCCAAATACACCATGATTCCAAAGCCTACAGCACCATAAACGATCGAAGGAACGCCATACAACACATCGAATAACAATTTCGAAAACTGCGTGACTTTAGATTTTGTACCCAGATAAACATTTAGATATAACGAGATCGGAATGCCTATCAAAGCTGAAAGAGCTGTTGAAACCCCAGCCAAATAGAGCGAACCCAATATCGCATTCAAAATCCCACCTTCTTTTCCGATATAAAATCCACCTTTAGGCAACTGACTTACCATTTCCCAATTGAGATAGGGAAGTCCCTTATACAATATTGTACCTACAATAAAAAACAGAGAAGCTGTTACGGTTATACCCGAAAGATGCATAAAGCCTTTTGCCACCTTTTCGCTCAACAACCGTCTTCTGGTATTATCCATGCTGACCTCCTTCCAAGCGTCTCAATATCAGACGAGAAATTAAATTAAAAATAAATATGATTACAAACAGCAGTAATGCAGAGAACATCAGAGCTGACTCATACAAAGGTATTGACATCATTTCCCCAAAATTATTTGCAATTAATGCAGGAATAGGGTAGCCGGCATCAAATATAGAAGTTGGTACTTTTGCAACATTGCCACAGACCATCAATACCGCAATGGTTTCACCAAAAGCCCTAGATGTTGACAAAACAATGGCAGCGACAATACCTGGTCTAGCTTTTTTCAGAATAACGTGTTTGATCGTATCCCATTTTGTTGCACCCAAAGACAGCGACGCCGCCTTCAAATCATAGGGAATGGTCTGAAGTACCTCAACCATGATAGAAATCATAATGGGAAAGATCATCACAGCTAACACGATACCACCAGCCAGCACAGAATATCCGGAGGTTACAACACCAAAAACTGGCGCTATATACAACTGAATCAAAGGTACAATAAACAACACCCCCCAGACTCCATAAAGCACAGGTGGTATTGCGGCCAAGATATTGACCAAAGGAAGCATCATATTCTTTAAAGCATCCGAAGCATATTCGGTCAAGTAAACAGCTGTTAATATACAAAGCGGAATCGCAATAACAAGAGAAATCAGAGTTACCGCAAGCGTGCCAGCAATAAAAGGTAGAAAGCCGAAAGATCCTTTCATTGGTGACCAAATCTTACCTGTTAACAGCTGCAAAATATTGCTGTATTCAAATAAGGGAATCGATTTTATGGTTAAACCAACCGCAATGATGACGACAACTGAAAGTGAAATCAGCAAGAGGAGCAAAGTAGATCGCTTGACCAGTATATCTTTAACGAGACGAGTATTTAGCATGCTATAACTTATTAAGTTCTTCTTTTATCAGTGTTTCATTTAGTGGGACATATCCATTTTCAAGAAGCTGTGATTGCGCCTGTTTCTGAAGAACAAAAGAAATAAACTCCTTCAAAAGAAGGGATTCGGTCTTATTGCGCGTCACAAAGGTTAACTCCCTAGAAGGCGGCGCAGGGTATCTCCCTGTCGCAACAGCCTCTGTCAATTCAGACAGCGTACCATAAAATTGCTCATTGTCCTCAACATGTCTATTTTTATTCAGATCCAAAGGAACAACAGCAATACGGTCAAAAACCTTATTGGTTTTTAGATTGTAGACATAGTTAATATTATTGAACCCGATCCCATATATATCATCTTTAATAGCCTGTGCAATTCCAGGGTCTCCAAAAATTCCGATTCCTTGTAAGTCCTCTTGTTTATGCCCGAAAAACTTGGCCCAGGTTTCCGCTGCCCCTGCAGCATCAGAACGAACATATACATTAATGGGATCCGCCGTGAACTCTGGGTCAATTTCCCGCCAGGTCTTAAACTTTCGATTCACAAAAATATCCAGTAATTCTTCACGGCTCAAACCACGCTTCAAAATAGCAGAATAATTAGGATTGTCAGGATTGATTGTACATATGACAGCATCCTTGGCTACAATAATTGGAATCGCTCCTTTTTTTATTTCCTGCTCATGCAGGTCTCTCGATACCATTCCAATATCAACCATCCCCGTAAGCACATCAGCAATTCCTTTCCCTGCACCACCAGCAGAAATATTAAACCGAACATTTGGATGAATTTTTTTAAAATCTTCGCTCCACACAACCGCCAAAGGGTAAAGCGCAAAAGCTCCAGACAGTGAAATATTACCTTCAAAACCATGTTCCTTACTATATCCATTCTTTACTTTAGGCGCACAGGAAGTTAGTTTAAATACAATTACAAAGCTTAAAATCAGAACTATGAAACACTTTCTCATCATTACACCTAATAGTCTACAGGTTTTGTATATTAAATTTTATAGGGCAAATATATATTAATTTGGTAGAAATTATAGAATATTAAAAAAATATTTTTACATTTGACATCGAGAAAAGAATACTAAATCAATAGATTTTATTAGTTTTATGCAAAGCTTCCGCACAGAATTAGAAAACCCAGTCGTGGAAAGGGAAATTATCGAACTCGAAAAAAAGATTCGATTATTCCACGAAGGCAAGATCGCCGACGAGAAATTTAGATCGTTGCGCTTAGCTAGGGGGGTATATGGACAAAGACAACCTGGAGTTCAAATGGTTCGTATAAAACTTCCATTTGGAAAGGTCACGTTCAAGCAATTGCTTAAAATTGCAGCAATATCAGATGAATATGCAAGCAGCAATTTGCACCTTACAACACGTCAAGATATACAGATCCATTATGTGAGCCTAGACCGCACACCGGAACTTTGGTCCAAATTAGCTGAAGATGACATTACATTACGCGAAGCTTGTGGAAATACCGTACGCAATGTCACCGCTTCCCCAAGTTCGGGTATCGATCCAAAAGAGCCTTTTGATGTTTCACCATATGCTCAGGCAACTTTTGAATATTTTTTACGCAATCCGGTATGTGCAGAAATGGGCCGAAAATTTAAAATGTCATTTTCTGCAAGTGATGAAGACACCGCGTTTTCCTATATTCATGACCTTGGCTTTATTCCAAAACTAAAAGTTGTTGATGGGGTTGAAATGCGTGGCTTCAAAGTGCTATTGGGTGGAGGACTAGGATCTCAGCCTTTCTTGGCATCGGTGACGAGCGAGTTTCTACCGGAGGACGAACTTATTCCTTATATAGAAGCTACACTCCGCGTCTTTGATCGTTATGGTGAAAGAAATAACCGAAATAAAGCTCGATTCAAATACCTTATTCAGAAACTAGGTTTAGAAGAAGTACTAAGTTTGATTGAAAATGAAAAAGTCGCAACGAAGGTAAAAAGCTATCCGATCGACCGAACCAAAATCGAACAACCAACGCCACCAGATGACAAACAACTTTCATTCATTAATCTGGACAGCGATTTAAATTATCAGATTTGGAAAAACACCAACACATTCGAACAAAAACAGAAAGGATATTATGGTGTATACGTCCGCGTTTCCACCGGTGATATTGGTACGGAAAAAGCTCGCACATTCGTCGCAGGTGTAAAAGATCTGATTGCAGATGATATCCGAATCACACAAAACCAAAGCCTATTGCTAAAATATGCGACGGAAAAATCCCTGCCTCATATTTATAAATTACTTCAGTCGTTGGATCTCGCACAAGTAGGTTTCGACAGCACAGCAGATGTAACAACCTGCCCAGGTACAGATACCTGTAATCTCGGAATCTCAAATAGTACAGAAATGGCTCGTGTGATCGAATCCTATATCGCTGAATTTCACCAAGATTTTGTCTTTAATCGGGATCTAAAAATAAAGATTTCAGGCTGCATGAATTCTTGTGGACAGCATGGCCTGGCGCATATCGGTTTTCATGGTAGTTCTGTCAAGGCTGAGGGCAAGGTTGTTCCCGCGGCACAGGTAATGCTTGGCGGTGGAACTGTTGGCAATGGTGAGGGCCGGGTTGCCGAGCGAATTATCAAAGTACCGACAAAACGAGTATTGCATGTCGTTGAATGGGTCTTAAATGATTACAAGAAAAATGCAGTGGCAGATGAAAACTTCCATGCTTATTATGACCGACAAGGCAAGAATTATTTCTACAATCTCCTTAAACCACTATCGGATCTAACCAATCTTGCCGCAGATGAATTTGTTGACTGGGGACATGAAGGAACATTCCAGACAGCTATCGGTGTAGGAGAATGTGCCGGAGTTGTCATTGATTTAGTCGCTACCTTAATTTATGAGGCGGAAGAAAAGTTGCAATGGGCAAATGAAACCTTTAAAGAATCAAAATTTTCAGATGCGATCTACCACGCCTATAATGCTTTTGTGCAAGCTGCAAAAGCTTTATTATTGGATAAGGGAATCAGTGCAAGCACACAAAATACGGTCATCAACGAATTCCAAACTCATTTTGTGGAGACAGGTGAGTATAGTTTTGGCCAAACATTTCCGGAATTGGTTTTACAAATCAGTAAAAATGAGCCAAGCGAACATTTTGCAACGGACTATCTTCAGGATGCAACAAAATTTATCACTGAGGTTTATCAACGTAAAAATTTAACACCAGTATTGGTATAGGAGGGAATGGAATGTCAATAAAAGCAAAAGTAACTTTAGTCGGAGCCGGACCGGGCGACCCGGATCTGATAAGCCTTAAGGGAATCAAAGCCATAGAAAATGCTGACGTCATCTTGTATGATGCACTTGTAAATGAAGAATTACTTGATTATGCTCAAACTGCATGTATTAAAATCTATGTTGGAAAACGTGCGGAACAACTTTCTACCTCACAGGATGAAATAAATCGTCTCTTGGTGGATTATGCGCTAAATTATGGACATGTTGTCCGTTTAAAAGGTGGTGATCCGTTTGTTTTTGGTCGTGGCGGAGAAGAAATTGATTATGTTCAGCAATTCGGTATTGAAACAGCTGTTGTTCCTGGTATTTCTTCAGCTATTGGACTGACGGGATTGCAGCAACTACCACTAACATATCGTGGGATTAGCGATAGTTTCTGGGTCATTACAGGCTCAAAGTCAGATGGCTCATTATCGACGGACCTTTATTTGGCAGCAGCGTCTAAGGCAACGGTAGTTGTGTTAATGGGCTATGGAAAACTCGCCGAGATTGTAGCAATCTATCGGGAGAGAAATTTACATAATTTACCTATTGCACTCATTCAAAACGGTTCATTACCGAATGAAAAAGTCGTACTTGGCACCATTGATAATATCCTAGACGAATCTGTGGAAAAAAGAGTGGGGGTACCTGCCATAATTGTAATTGGGGAGGTGGTCGCCAAACACCGTTCATTTCATGAAATTAAAGAAAAAGCGTTAGCATTGTAGCCATGAACCAACTCTTTCCAATATTTGTCAAACTTAATCAGATCCACATCTTGCTTGTTGGGGGCGGGAAAGTTGCGTTAGAGAAATTTCAGGCTTTGGTTTCTAATGACGAGACATTAAACCTGACCATTGTGGCTAGGGAAATCACTCCAGGTTTTGAGGACCTATTACAAAATTATCCACAGATTCAGCTCCACATCCGTCCATTTGCACCCAATGACCTTACAAACAAACAACTCGTCATCGCAGCAACCAACAATATCGAGCTCAATGATCAACTGCGTAGTTTAACATCCAAAGAGCATATATTGTTTAATGCAGCAGACAAACCAGACTTGTGCGATTTCTATCTAGGATCCATTGTAAAAAAAGGAAATCTTAAAATTGCCATTTCCACGAATGGTAAGTCTCCAACAATGGCTAAACGGGTTAAAGAGTTCTTAAACGACCTCTTACCCGAAGAAATAGATGAGACATTGTCATTGTTGAGTACCTATAGGGATCGACTCAAAGGAGATTTCGAATTTAAAGTAAAGAAGTTGAACGAGCATACAAAAAATATATTACGTCATGAACGTTAAGGAACTTAAAGAAATTATTACTGATAAAAAAGGAGTAGAACTCTTGCAGACTATAGCTTCACTGTTTCCCAATGAAGTCATCTTCTCTACCTCGTTCGGTATTGAGGATCAGATTATCACGGAATGGATCGGTAAAAATCAGATTGATATCCAACTCTTCACGCTGGATACCGGCCGACTGTTTAAAGAAACCTACTCGTTATGGAGTCGTACATTGGAACGCTACCAATTGCAGATTAAAACTTACAGTCCAGATACAGCTTTGTTGGAGGATTTTGTCAGCAGAAAAGGCCCCAATTCATTCTATGAATCGGTGGAAAACCGAAAAGAATGTTGTAGAATAAGAAAAATCGAGCCACTACAACGTGCAATCAAAGGAAAGAAAATTTGGGTAACAGGCATCCGCTCCGACCAGTCCACCAATCGACATGATATGGACTTTATCGAGTATGACGAGCTAAATCAAATCATCAAAATACATCCTCTATTTGACTGGACTTTTGAAGAAGTAAAAAAATATTGCAAGGAACACTATATTCCTTATAATGTATTACATGACAAAGGTTTTCCAAGTATTGGCTGCCAACCCTGTACCCGAGCTATACAAGAAGGTGAAGATTTCCGTGCTGGTCGATGGTGGTGGGAAGATCAGAGTAAAAAAGAATGCGGTTTGCACGCTGTTAAATCTTAGGATAATAACTGCTAGACCTAAATTCATTAAATCATATTTTATTATTTTAAAGAATGGACTATTTAGATCATTTAGAAGCGGAAGCTATATATATATTAAGAGAAGTAGCTGGACAATTTGAAAAACCTGCACTCTTATTTTCGGGGGGAAAGGACTCTATTACACTTGTTCACTTAGCGAAAAAGGCTTTCAGACCAGGTAAATTTCCATTTCCATTGGTCCATATCGACACTGGACACAATTTTCCAGAAACAATTGCTTTCAGGGATTCATTGATAGAAGAAATCGGAGAGAAGCTTATTGTAGGTTATGTTCAGGATAGCATAGACCAAGGGAAAGTGGTAGAGCAAAAAGGAAAAAATGCAAGCCGCAATGCCTTGCAAACAGTAACATTATTGGATACAATTTCGAAGCATGGTTTTGACGCTTGTATCGGAGGTGCGCGTAGAGATGAGGAGAAAGCGCGTGCTAAGGAACGAATTTTCTCTGTCCGGGACGAGTTTGGTCAATGGGATCCTAAAAGACAACGACCTGAACTATGGAGTATTTTCAATGGTAAGATAAACAAAGGTGAAAATGTACGCGTATTTCCAATTTCTAACTGGACAGAATTAGATGTGTGGAACTATATCAAACGTGAGGGGATCGCACTACCGTCCATCTATTTTAGTCACGAACGAGATGTGATTACACGCAATGGTCAATTGATGGCAGCAGCTCCATTTTTGAATATTGACGCAGAAGATGTTATTCAACGTAAATCTGTCCGCTTCAGAACGGTTGGCGACATGACATGTACTGCAGCAGTGGACTCAACAGCAACAGAACTTGATGATATCATCGCAGAAATCAAAGCATCAACTGTAAGCGAACGAGGAGCACGGATGGACGACAAGGTATCTGAAGCCGCTATGGAAGAGCGCAAAAAACAGGGATACTTTTAAATCACATTTCAAATCAAACACCTGATATTGACAAAAATGAATATATTGAAATTTATAACTGCCGGCTCTGTAGATGATGGTAAAAGTACCCTAATCGGCCGATTACTATATGACACAAATTCCATCCTGGACGACCAGCTGGAAGCTATACAACGTGCAAACCGTAAAAATGATGATGGAACGGTAGACTTGGCCATATTAACCGATGGACTTAAAGCCGAACGTGAGCAGGGAATAACCATCGATGTTGCTTATAAATACTTTCAGACAGATCGCAGAAAGTATATCATAGCTGATGCTCCAGGGCATATACAATATACGAGAAACATGGTAACAGGTGCATCCAATTCGGATCTGATCATCATCTTGGTTGATGCCAGAAAGGGGGTAATTGAGCAGACAAAACGCCATTCCTTCATCGCTAAATTGTTAGCGATGAAACAAGTACTAGTCTGCGTCAATAAAATGGATATGGTCGATTACAGTGCTTCAGTATACGAACAGATCAAAAATGACTATTTGGCATTGGCAGCCAACCTTAAACTTAAGGATGTTGATTTCATACCCGTTTCAGCATTGAAAGGTGACAATATTGTGTATAAATCCGAGCGGATGCTTTGGTATACAGGTGAATCCTTGTTGGATTATCTGGAACACGTTGAAATACATGAACGTGAAGCCGCAAATTGGAGATTCCCCGTTCAATGGGTTGTAAGACCACAAACTGATGATTTACACGACTATAGGGGTTATGCAGGTCGGGTATTAGGAGAGGGGTTAACTGTTGGTGACCAAGTTATTGTTTATCCGGCAGAAACATATAGCACGATTGATGCGATCGAACTGAATGGACAACAGCTTCAACGGGCTGAAAGTGGCCAGTCGGTGATCATTCACCTTCGTGATGACGTTGATATTAGTCGTGGCGATACTATCGCAAGTATAGAAAATCCACCAAAGTTCGAGCGCAACATTCAGGCGAATTTATGTTGGTTCGACAGCAAACCATTGGACACAGATCAAATATATCTAGTACAAAGCCATAGCAAATTAACCAAAATAAAGATAGTAGATGTACTATACAAATTTGATATCAATACACAAGAAAAAGTGTATAATGATATTATTAAGCTAAATGACATTGGCCGAATCGCGATTAAATCCGCTGAGAATCTTGTATTTGATTTGCAAGAAGAAAATTCTGAAAATTCCCAAGCCATTGTTATTGATCCAAGAACAAATCTAACAGTCGGCGCATTGATGATTCAGGCAGTCGACTAACACGACAACGATTAATTGTAAATATTCAACCTAAATATTTTTTCAAGGAACCCAGTCAATGTCTGGGTTCCTTTTATATTTTTGCTCGTCTAAAATCTACGTAATCATCAAGATCTTTCAAGAATAAGCAATAACTCCATCTAAAAGGAGTGTGTTAGAAATTACTATTTAACATAATATAAATTATAAACAAAACTATAAATAAAAAGGATATAGGCTTTCACCTTGAAGCTAAGCTGAAATATTTAACAAATAATCAGAAAAAGACATTAGATATTAGATATTTTATAATAATAAGTGATATTTTGGTGATTTTTATCAAAACAGAATCATTTTCGCTTTTTTTCAATAGAAATCGAACAAAATACAGATAATACATCACCACACACACATTTCACCAATAAATAGTCGATTTTAAACGACAAACATAAAATATGAAATTTCATTAAAACAGATTAATATTTGTAAATAATTAACAAATATTGGTTTTTCATTAAAAAATATATAAATTAGTGCCAGCCAAAGGGAAATTTTACTAATTAAAACATGTCAAAAAATTTTAACGAGTTCATCTCAATCGTTGAGAAACGTAATCCAAATGAACCAGAGTTCTTACAAGCTGTAAAAGAAGTTACCGAGGATTTATTTCCTTATATTACCGAAAACCATCCTGAATTTTTCGACCAAAAAATTCTTGAAAGACTTACTGAACCAGAGCGTATTATATCTTTCCGCGTAACTTGGTTGGATGACAACCATCAAGTACAGGTAAATCGCGGATACCGTGTTCAAATGAACAGTTCAATTGGTCCATATAAAGGTGGGCTTCGCTTTGCTCCTTCTGTTAACCAAAGCATCCTTAAATTCCTTGCTTTTGAGCAAGTATTCAAAAATAGTCTGACAGGATTGCCGATTGGTGGCGGTAAAGGTGGGTCTGATTTCGATCCTAAAGGAAAGACGGACAATGAAATCATGCGTTTTTGTCAAAGTTTCATGACTGAACTTTACCGTCATATTGGTGCTGATACCGACGTACCTGCTGGTGATATCGGAGTTGGTGGACGTGAAATAGGCTTTTTATTTGGTCAATTTAAACGTCTTCAAAACAATTTTACAGGAGTCCTTACAGGTAAAGGTGAATTATGGGGCGGTTCATATATTCGTCCCGAAGCTACTGGTTATGGTTTATTGTATTTTGTTGACTGTATTTTCAAACATCAAGGAAAATCATTACAAGGTAAAGTAGCGACAGTTTCTGGTGCTGGGAATGTAGCTTTTTACGCTGTAGAAAAAGCATTGCAGCTTGGTGCTAAAGTAATTACCGTATCAAACAGTTTGGGAACACTTTATGATCCTGATGGATTTAACGCAGAAAAAATGGCTTTTGGTGCTACATTAGGAAGAAGTTTAGATCAATATCCATCCAAATATCCAAATGCTCAGTTCTTCCCAGGTCAAAAACCTTGGCAATTCAAATGCGATATTGCATTACCTTGCGCAACACAAAATGAACTAGATGAGTCCGACGCCAAGACACTTATTTCAAACGGGTGTATATGTGTCGCCGAAGGTGCCAATATGCCTTCAACTGCTGAAGCTATCAAAGTTTTCCTAGATGCAAAAATCAGTTTTGCGCCCGGTAAAGCAGCGAATGCCGGTGGTGTTGCTGTCAGTGGCCTGGAAATGTCTCAAAATTCTATCCGCACACAATGGTGTACTGAGGAAGTTGACAATCGCCTAAAATCAATTATGGAGAGTATCCACGAGACCTGTTTAAAATATGGTAAAGAAAGTGAATTTGTAAACTATCTAAAAG
The DNA here is from genome assembly GCF_033097525.1 of Sphingobacterium sp. UGAL515B_05. NCBI lineage: Bacteria > Pseudomonadati > Bacteroidota > Sphingobacteriia > Sphingobacteriales > Sphingobacteriaceae > Sphingobacterium > Sphingobacterium sp. UGAL515B_05. Next base: position 5,217,974 of record NZ_CP109907.1, read on the forward strand.
GCGCCAATATTGGTGGTTTTATAAAAGTCGCTAATGCCATGAAAGCACAAGGTATCGTATAACAAGCCTTTTTCTAATCATATCATAATCCTGAGCGCTCAGATGCATTGCATTTGGGCGTTTTTTTATATTTTTATACCAAATTTAAAAACAAGAGATTTACATGAGACTAATAGCTGAACTCCCCCATCCTGATTGCAAGATTTCAATTTTTGGAATGAACCAGAAATTCATTATTAAGTTTGAGCAGGGTAATTTAGAACAATCCTATAAAATTGCAGAAATGGATATCATTGGTGGTGTAAATGGTGTTTTTGATTTGCTTGACGAGGAATTTCTAAAAACTGTGATTGATCAGTTCGCATTGATGCGTCAATCTTTTAACAATGCTTATAGTAGATACGAATAACAACAAACTTATGTTGAATTACATATATTTTGCAGCATTTTGGACATGTCAGATTATCTCCTCCATCCTATTTAAACTCGGCGGAATTCATCCAAAATATAAATGGGTGACTTTAATTGTGGGAAATATTATCCTCTTATCTGCGAGCTGGTTTCTTGTGCAACTGTTTAAAAATGTGTCTCAGCCTATTGTAATAGCATTATGCTCGGGTGGTACATTTTTAACCGTGCAATTGGCCATGTCGCTATATTTTAAAAGCCCGTTGACCTGGCAGCAAGTTCTCGGCATGTTTGTTATTATTTCTGGTATGGTCCTGATAACTTTTGGCGGCAAAGAAACTACCTAATCTCAAATTTCGAACAGTATAAAGATGAGTTTTATTTATTATAATAGAACTCATCTATAACAATTGATCCTGCCAATTGCTGATTGAACCGGTCTAAATCATTCATTTTACCTGAAATATCATACATAACCTCCAATTTACCGCTAATCTTTTCAATTACTCGCCTTGTGGCTTTAATTTTAAACTCCGTTGCGAGCTGTTCGAACTCATGTAAATGGTAAAACTCATTAGAACTAAATTTAACATGAAGGGAACGGACCAGATAGTAACGTGCCAGAAGAATTTCAATTCGCTGAAACAAAGCAAGGATAACAACCATAAATACAGCAAAGGAAATAGCGTACATCAACTGTCCTAATCCGGCAAACATTCCAATTCCAGCTGTTGCCCAAATTACCGCTGCCGTTGTAAGGCCACTGACCGATAGCTTTCCTTTAAAGATGACACCGGCGCCAATAAAACCGATCCCGGTAACAATATTTGCAGCAACACGGTCTGTACTGTTGCCAACAAACAGGCACGAAACAATAGTAAACATAGCTGAACCAAAACAGATCAAAACCACCGTTCGGAATCCAGCAGATTTGTTTCTGTACTCCCGTTCAAAACCAATTAAACTACCACATAGAATTGAAGTAATAGCATTTAATAAAGGCTCACTACTCAAGAAATCAAGAATAATCTCCATGATAAATTTTACCGAAAGGTTAAAGAATGGAGCCCGCGATAGTTTTCATTCGAACCCCATTTAATTTTGTCTATAGATAAGCATAAGTTATACCATCACCACCACGATCCTGATGCTCGTCTTCAAATCGACTTACATGACTATATTTACGCAGATAATCGCGTACAAACTTGCGTAAAATACCATCACCTTTTCCGTGAACAATCTTTAACGACGGATAACCGATCATTACTGCCCGATCCAGAACCCGCTCCAGTTCATTGAGTGCATCCTCGGTACGCATACCTCTCAAATCAAGTTCGGGTTTAAAATCTGCCACAGAACCTGCAGAAATGGACTTCGATAAACTTTTTGCGTTTTTTTTCCCTTCACGCCCCTCCAACTTAATTACGTTTTTTCGTTTTTGTACAGTACGTAATTCACCCATAGCCAGAATAAGGTTGTTTTTTGCAATTTCTACTACCTGTGCCTCAGCACCATTGTCTAAAATCTGCACCCAATCTCCAATCGCTAATTCACTAGATTCTGGGGTCTTCTCTTTAGTAACTTGCTTTATAACCTGCTGTTCTTTAGGTAAAACAGCCTGAAGAGCCTGATCTAGATTGTTACGCAACTCCCGGGTCTTCTCTTTATCTGCTTTAGCCGATTTAATCTGGGCAACAGTATTCTCAATGAGCTTATTTGAATTCTTAATAATCTGCTGCGCTTCCTCTTTAGCCTTCTTCAGAATTCCTCGTTTATTCTCTTCCAAATACATTTGTAATTCCAGATATTCCGATTTAATCGACTCCAGTTCTTTCTCCCGCTTATTAATGGCAACCTTTGTGTCAAATACTTCTTTTTTCTCTCTCTCAAGATCGATTAAAAGCGTATCTACCTTCTTTTGCTGCACACCAATTTTACTTTTGGCAGACTCTAGGATATCCCTGCCTAACCCTATTTTTTGAGCAATTTCAAATGCATAGGAACTTCCCGGTTTACCAATCTGAAGAATATACATCGGTTTCATTTCTCGATTGTCAAATAGCATGGAGGCATTCTCCAAGCCGGTTGAATTGCTGGCAAATACTTTCAGATTTGAATAGTGTGTCGTTACAACTCCCCTAATTTGCTTCTTATTAAGTGATTCTAATACTGCCTCAGCGATAGGCCCACCAAATAAAGGATCCGTCCCGGTTCCAAACTCATCAATCAAAACCAGCGTGCGTCCGTTTGCAAATTCAGTAAAATACTTCATCTTAGACAGGTGTGCGCTATAGGTACTCAAATCACTTTCTATCGATTGATCATCACCAATATCCGCAAATACCTGTTTAAAAACACCTACTTTTGTTGTTGGTTCGGCCGGTATTAATAATCCCGACTGCACCATAATCTGCAATAGCCCTACTGTTTTCATGCAGACAGATTTACCACCTGCATTCGGCCCCGAAACAACAATAATACGTTGGGTACTATCAATTTGTATATTTAGAGGAACAACCGTATGATGTTGATTTAACAACAAAAGTGGATGTCGGCCATTGACCAAATTAATCTCGGCTTCTTTCGATAATTCAGGCATTTCTGCCTCAATATCCAAGGCAAAAAGTGCTTTTGCTCGTACAAAATCCACTTTGGTCAATAGTCCATGATACGAAAGTAGCAAAGGAATATGTGGACGAACCTTATCCGTTAATTCCACTAAAATACGAATAACCTCACGACGACGTTCAAACTCTAAATCCCTAATCTTATTATTTAACTGAAATACTTCTTCCGGCTCTATATAAGCAGTTTGACCTGTAGCGGATTCGTCATGAATCAAACCTTTAAGCTTTCTCTTATTTTCTGCTAAAATAGGAATACAAAGCCTTCCATCCCGTACGGTAAGGTTACCATCGGCAGTCCAACCACTATCTTGTGCACTTTTAAAGATACTATTGATACGTTTGAGTGCCTCCTGCTCCGTCTTTTGAATCTGTTGTGTTATTTCCAATAGCAAACGTGATGCGTTATTTTTAAGCTTTCCACGCTCGTCAATCACCATTTCAATATCGCGAATAATTCCTTTCTCGATCGGCAAATGTTCAAAGAGTACCTCAAGATTGGGATAAAGTCCTTCGCGCTCATTGAAATAACGAATAATGGCGTAAACTGTCTTAAGAGATAATAGTACCCGAAAGAATTCCTCTTCAAGTAAAAACGCACCTTCCACACGAGCTTTCTCAATGATTGATCTCAATGGGAAAAAATTTTCAACGGGAAATGCGCCATCATTCACCAAGAGATCTTTAAACTCATTCGTCTGTCTTAAAAATCTATCAATTTGGTCAAAACGGGTCTGCGGTTGAATTTTATCAACCAACTCACGTCCCGACTCACTTAAGCATTTTTGTTTTATTCTATCTTTTATCTCGGAAAAACCGAGCTTATCTATTGCATTTATTGGATATACCATAGAAATCATATTCTTTAATGATTAAAGTTTCGCCGGCGGTTTTATTTGCTGCGGCGGACTGAGAACTGGTCTTCTTTCCAGTTCAGTTGTTGGTAATTGCTGAGGTAGCGCCTGCTTTGGTGTCACCATAGTATCCCTACTTGACATACCAGGTTTTGTCAGCTGGGAAGACTTACCCGTTGTAGGCGGAGGCGCATCAATTGGTAAAGTTGAATTGCCGACAGACAGCTGGTTCATAAGGTAACTATCCGTACTGATACCAGTCTTCATCTGGAAACCTCGATTAAAAAACGATGCCGCTTCTTTGTAACTCAATTTTTCCTTGCTAGGAACATGATGGATAAGCGCTGCGATCCGTTCCTGATAAGCCTGCTGCGCACGCATAACACGATTCGTGCTATCCTGAATACGGACATTCACAATCGAATCTCGGGTACGGATGGAATCTTGTTTCTTCCGTTCAATGTCGGCATAAAACTTATTCTCTTTCGTCAGATTTTCCTCCACTTTCTTATAGATAGCAGACATGACTTCAGCATCTTTCCCATAATAGTCCAGATTTTTCTTAAAAGAAACCGAATCTAGACCATATTTATCGAATGTGACCTGATACAAAGGTAACATCACTTTGCGCGCACTATCGATGGGCAAAATGTTGAGGTAAGAATCTGTCAATTGGATTTCTGTGAGTACATCCACAAACTTACTTTGGGAGATAATATCTTTCCCACCGGAACCTACACAAGAACCAAATAAAAAAATCACTGCAAGTAGATTGAGTATTAATCGTAGCATTTCGTAGTTTTGTACAAATTTACAAAAAGCACCGACATTTGGCACTTTTTACATCATCAAAACTATATCGGAAATGAGCATTGCTAGTAATTTAGAAGCGTTAAGATTGGAAACTGAGGCAGTTGGTGTACAACTTGTCGCCGTTTCAAAGACAAAATCCAATTCAGACATCATGGAAGCCTATGAGGCAGGACAACGTATTTTTGGTGAAAATCATGTTCAAGAGTTGGTTGAAAAGGCAGAACTTCTACCCAAAGATATTCAATGGCATATGATTGGTCATCTTCAGACAAATAAGGTGAAATATATCTCTCCATTCATTAGCCTAATTGAATCTGTTGATTCATTAAAATTACTGAAGGAAATTAACAAACACGCCCAAAAATCAAAACGAACAATAGATTGCCTTTTACAAGTTTATATCGCCGAAGAAGAGACAAAGTTCGGTTTTGATCATGCCGAGTTAATCGAACTTCTCCGAGATGATGAATTTCTTGAGTTGAAAAATGTCCGTGTATGCGGTTTGATGGGGATTGCCTCCAATACGGATAGCCAAAAAGTAGTAAAAGCTGAATTCTATGAACTTAAAATGTTGTTTAATGGGATCAAAGCAAGTTTCTACAGAAAAGACGAGCATTTCAGCATTCTTTCTATGGGCATGTCCTCCGACTATAAATTGGCTATCGAAGAAGGTTCGACGATGGTACGTATAGGAAGTACAATCTTTGGAAAAAGAGTAATTAAACACTTTAAAAACAATGACTAAACCGATTATAAGAGAGGCAATTAAATCTGACTGCCCACGAATGCTCGAATTGATTAATGAGCTGGCAATCTTCGAAAAAGCACCCCATGAGGTAACAGTCTCCCTTTCGGAATTTGAAGATGCGGGATTTGGAAAAAGTCCCGTTTGGGGTGCATTTGTCGCTGAGCTGAAGGGTGAAATTGTCGGAATTTCATTATATTATACAAGATATTCAACCTGGAAAGGTCGAAGACTCTATTTGGAAGATCTAATCGTCACAGAAAATATGCGCGGATTAGGAATTGGAAAACTACTTTTTGACAAGACTCTGGCCTATGGCAGACAATGCGGTTATCATGGCATGGTATGGCAGGTATTAGACTGGAATGAACCGGCCATTAAGTTTTATGAAAAATATAAAGCGGACTTTGATGCGGGATGGATCAATGTATCAATTACTTATTAAATAACAGAGATAATCAATTCAATGCGGTTTTATTTTTCCTTAAAAATTCTAGTTATCGGCATGTTGTTGAATGCCTGCAATGGCCAAAATACACCACCTATTGCCGGTCGAAATGCAGATACACTCGTCTATAATAGAAAAATTATAGATGAGCATAGTAATTATTTTCTAAAGGATGACAATCGATTGGATACAACATATTTTCGCGCAAAATACCCAGTATTTCAAGAAGATAAGATCAATAAGCTTATCGCAAATATTGTTCATCTCGAAGGCGACACGAGTATGCAAAATGCTGCCAATCGCTTTATCAATTCTTATAACGAATATGTGGAGGATAATAGTGGTAAATCCACTGCAACCTGGAATCGGGATTTACAGATCGATGTGATCGCCAATACCGCTGTTTTTCTGGGACTAAGAACAAAACAAGAAGAATACACCGGTGGTGCCCATGGAGATCACTTTACCCTTTATTCAAACTTTGATAGACAGTCAAACAAACCAATCTCGATTGATGATGTCATTCAGAAAGAGAATAAAGATAAATTTGTCAAAATCGCTGAGCAATATTTTCGCAAACAAGAAGGATTAAGTGATGATGACTCTTTCAACGGAAAGTATTTTTTTGAAGACGGTAAATTTTCGCTCGCAGATAATTTTACGTTTGAAAAGGACGATATCCTATTTTATTACAACGTATATGAGATCAAATCCTATGCGGAAGGAAATACAGAACTACGTATCCCCTACACGACATTCAAACATTTGATTTCGGACAAAGGATTACGTTATATCAATAGTATCAATTAGCAATCAACTAAACTAATAAATAAATGCAGGTTTTTAAATTTGGGGGTGCATCAGTAAAGGATGCGGAAAGTGTCAGAAATTCGGCGCGGATCATTTCAAAATACAAGGGCGAAGCCCTGTTGGTTGTTATATCCGCAATGGGAAAGACAACAAACCTTCTTGAAAAATTGACCAAAGAATATTTTAACAATACTGGAAATCAATTTCAGACGTTGGAGGAAGCCAAAGAATTTCACTTTCATATCCTTCAAGAATTATTCCCGGAGGCTGAAAACCCTATATTTGATGAGATTTCTAACTGTTTTGTGGAGATCGAGTGGATCCTGGAAGAAGAACCTCAAGATTCATATGACTATCTTTTCGATCAAATCGTATCGATGGGAGAACTTATCTCGACCAAAATTGTGGCGGCATATGTTGCTTTTATTGGTGAAAAGGTAAAGTGGCTAGATGCGCGCGACTATATATTCACCGACAATACCTATCGCGAAGCAGTTGTAGACTGGAATAAAACTGAGGAAAGAATTCGTACCGAACTGCCTGCAATACTTGATGATTATATCGTAATCACCCAGGGCTTTTTAGGCTCTACGTCTGAAAATTTCACGACAACCTTAGGGCGCGAAGGTTCTGATTATTCGGCCGCGATCTTTGCATCTTGCCTGAATGCCGAAAATGTAACAATCTGGAAAGATGTCCCCGGAGTCCTGAATGCCGACCCAAAATGGTTTGAGAAAACCGAACTGATTCCCGAGTTATCCTATACGGACGCCATTGAACTCACCTATTATGGTGCCACAGTCATTCATCCTAAAACCATTAAACCATTACAGAATAAGAAAATCGCATTGAACGTCCGTTCTTTTGTCGATCCCGATTCTCCAGGAACTATGATAAAAAGTACGAATCAGACTTTGCCTGTACCTTCTTTCATATTCAAGGTAAACCAAATTTTCATTTCAATCTCTCCAAGGGACTTCTCTTTTATTGTGGAAGATAATTTAAGAGACATCTTCACTCTATTCTATGAGCATCGTATCAAAATCAATATGATGCACAATACAGCTATCAATTTTACCGTTGCAGTAGATGATACCGGAAAAAACTTGGTAGACTTAATCAACGAGCTAGAACAACGATTTAAAGTCAAATATGAATCCGGACTCGAGCTTATTACAATCCGCTATTACAATCAAGAAACGATTGACCGCGTTTTAGTTGATAAGCAAGTCATTAGCGAACTAAAGGACACCTATACCTGTCAGCTTCTCGTAAAGAAAATATAAATGAATACATTAATTCTTCAAGAGGAGATTCAACAGTTTTTAGCTAGAAACGCACAGGAGTCTCCTACTAAAATTGCATTAAAAAAATCTCCTTTTGAAGGAATTTCATCTTCCGAACTTGCGACACAAGTCGATGGGAAGCAACGGACAAGTACAAAAATCCCTTTATGGGCAAAAACACCGGGAATATATTTTCCCGCCAAACTCAACTTGGAACAATGTTCTTCTGAGGCAACAGGAATATTCAAAAGTTCACTGATCAAAAAAGGAACACATTTAGTTGATGCCACCGGCGGTTTTGGCGTAGATAGCTTTTACTTCTCAAAACAGGCAGCAAAGGTTACATCCTGTGAGCTAAACCCTGAATTAGCGACGATTACAAAACATAATGCCACTGTTTTACAAGCGGACAACCTTGAGATCATTTCAGTTAACGGCGTAGACTACGTACTCAACGATCCAGCTAAACAATTTGATTACATCTATTTAGATCCTTCCAGAAGAGTGCAAAACAAAAAGGTCTTTTTATTGGATGAATGTGAACCTAATTTAGTTCAATTACAGGATAATTTTTTTCAGCACAGCAATACCATTATCAGCAAACTTGCGCCACTATTGGATATATCTTCTGCAATACAACAGCTGCGACATGTGAAAGATGTTTATGTCGTATCGGCCCAAAATGATTGCAAGGAGCTTATTTTCGTACAAGAAAAAAATTATGAAGGTAATGCAACCGTTCATGCTGTCAGATTATTTCAAGGACAGCAACAGGTTATCTCCTTTACCTATGAAAGTGAGCGCGCTATCGTTAATGAATATAGTGAACCACTATCCTACTTATATGAACCAGATGTTGCTCTTTCCAAAGCGGGTGCCTTTAAAACTGTTGGCCAAGTTTTTAATGTTAAAAAATTACATAAAAACACACATCTCTACACTTCCGATCAAAAGATTGAAAATTTTCCCGGTAAAACATTCCTGGTAACACAGATAGAATCCTTTACTGATTTTAAGAAAAATAAGAAATCCTTACAATCAGGAATCATTGCCAAAAATTTCCCGCTCAAAACAGAAGAGATCAAAAAGAAATTTAAAATTAGGGATGCTAGAGACTCATTTGTATTTTTTACAACAACCCTAAATGATCAATTTAGTGTCATACATACACAGCGAATGTTAGAATAGACATTTTCATTACAATTGTCGAAAATCTTCTCTGTAATTTTAATGTATGGATAAAATAGCATTATCAGCATTGGATTTGGCTCCTATCAAAAAAGGAGAAAATACTGCGAGTGCCCTAGCACGTACCGTTAAAATCGCACAACATATAGAAAAACTGGATTTTAAAAGGATTTGGGTTGCTGAACATCATAACATGGAATATATTGCCAGCTCCGCAACATCCCTCCTTATACAGCATATTGCATCAAATACCAACCATATCCGCGTAGGATCGGGAGGAATTATGCTACCCAATCATGCTCCTCTAGTTATTGCAGAACAGTTTGGTACATTGGAGACATTATTTCCGGGACGTATTGACCTGGGTTTGGGCCGCGCTCCCGGCACAGACCAATTGACGGCAATGGCATTGCGCAGAAATAACCTGAATACCGCATTTCAATTTCCTCAAGAAGTGAAAGACTTGCAACGATATTTCAGTGCCGAAAACTTTGACGCAAAAGTTCGCGCCTTTCCTGGCGAAGGTTTGGATATTCCACTTTACATTTTGGGCTCGAGCACTGATAGCGCCTATTTGGCAGCTAGCCTAGGCCTTCCTTATGCCTTTGCGACACATTTTGCACCCGCGCAATTTGCTTCGGCGAGTATGATCTATCATCAGAATTTCGTGCCATCTGACGTGTTGGAAAAACCTTACTTCATCTCCTGTGTCAATGTTATAGCGGCAGACAGTACTGACGAAGCGGAATTTTTAGCAACAAGTTTCTATAATCTATTTGCCGGCATTGTAACAAATACAAGAAGACCGCTGTCAGAACCCACACAAGAAGTAATTTACAAAGGTATCCCAGCAATAGAGCAAGCTGTAAAAAGCATGGCTTCATGTGCTTTCATTGGTGACGGAGCTAAAATACGTCCAGAAATAGAGAAATTTGTAAAAGATCATAAAGTAGATGAGATTATGGCTACTTCTTACATTTTTGACGATGACAAATGCTGCAATTCATTTTCATTGCTAAAAGATGCGCTCGCCTAAAAAACGCTCGTTTTATATACGGTGAATTTTATATATTTAAATTAAATTCACCGTATATGAATATTTATAATGCCTTTGCTTTGCTATTGGGCTTGTTTTCCATTCAAGCATGTATAAATCCCTCTTCACAACAAAGTAGAGGTCTATCTGATACGATCAAGACATCGGACACGTTACCCCAAGTGACTGTAGGCAGCAATGTTGCTGCTGATTCCTCCAAAGGACAGATTTTTCTCGTTCGCAGCTACCGAATATGGGAAAAAGAGGATCCTACAACCGTCTTAGATAAAGACTGGTTTGACCTTTACGAGGAAAATGGCAAATATTATCTCGAAAAAGTAGACTATGAAATCAAGGATGGTTTTGACGATTGCGCCCAAGTGCCAACCAAAAATGTTGAATCGCGTAGAAACTCTGTGCTCTTTCTTAAATTGAAAGGACTCCAGGCCGGTTCCATAGAAAATGTAAAAGTGGCCCACTCCGAAATATGGCCAAAAGAGTCCGTTGAATATTCTTTTAAAAATCAAAAAGTCACGCTCAAAGCATTGGGAACAATAAAATCCACAGAGATACAAACCGATGAAAAAGGTCACGAGAAGTTGTTTCATGAGGTGACTAATTATAAATTAAACTATATACTGAATAAGGAGAATAAAGAAAAAACACTCTTTCAGGTTGATCAATATGATGATGTATTTATGTCTACACTTTTCGTTGGTGATATCGATCGGGATGGCGCCTTAGATTTTATTTTTTCTAACCCAAACAACTATGAGGAAGAAGCGATGTTTTTATTTCTGTCTAATCATGGTAATGCACTTACCTTTGAAGCTGATGTACAGTTTGATTGCTAAATAACAAGTAAAATGGCGAGAATTAACCTCTACCTACATCGGATGAAATCCATTGACCGGGCTTTGCTTTCAGTTTGCATGTTTCTCCTGATCTATCTTATATCGCCCATTCGATCCCTTCCCCTGTTGAACCTAATGTTATGCTGGTTTGGTTTTTGTGTCTCCTACATTGTTATATCTTGGTTTACTTTTTATACAATGCCTATTGCCACTATCGCAAAAAAGGCACAGCAAGAAGATGGCAGTCGCCTCTTCGTCTCCCTATTTATCATCCTAGTGACACTCGGATGTTTTGTTTCGGTCCTCATGATTATTGTATCCAGTAAGGACAGAGAGCTGAACGATGCTTATATCATTATCATCTGCATGCTAGCCATGCTGGCCTCCTGGGTATTGGTTCATACCATCTACACCTTTCATTATGCACGCCTATATTACGAAAATAAGTCAAATGGAGATGGCTTAGAGTTTCCAGGAGATGACAAACCCGATTACATCGATTTTGCCTATTTTTCATTTGTTATGGGATGCACATTCCAGGTATCCGATGTTGGTATCTCTTCCAAAAAGATACGACGGGTCGCACTATTTCATGGACTCCTCTCCTTTGCCTTAAATACATTTGTCGTAGCATTGACAATTAACATTATTTCGGGCTTAATCAATTGAGTTTTTAACCAAAAAACCTTATTTTAGTGCAAAAAATTACACACATGAAGTTGATTACCCCCTTAGTTGCGCTCAGTTTATTCATAATCCTAATCGCCTCATGTGCAAAAAATGAAGATACGGGTGGTGCTGCTGCCGATGCTAGTGGCAGCTTTATTGGTCGTGTCCAATATCAGGACAATTCTCTGGAAGTAGATCGGGATAATCGGCTGATACGTGTACTGAAAGAAAGCACAGATTCCTATAAAATCGAATTTTTCACAGGAGTTCCCAGCATTACATCGCTCAGACTCAGTCAAACGAATGATAGCACCTGGTCTTCTTCTGACTCCACAAGCTTAAAAGTGGTAACAATTAAAGGAAAGCTATTAACGATAAACTATCAGCTCAATAGTCAGAGCTGGAATGTGGTGGATGCAGTGCGTAAATAATAATCAATCTAAATTGTCATAATAACTTCATTTTTTGTTTGTAAATTATCTCCTTATCCTTATATTTAGTTAAGCATAAAAGGAAAAGAGAAATGAAACAATTCAATAAATTAGCTGCAATTGCATCCGTGTTTGCGATTACCCTTGCATTGAGCGCATTCAGCTTTCAGCAAGAAAAACCCAAGGAAGAACCTAAACCAACCAATTTAAAAGTTCTTCCGAAAAACATTTCCCATGATGAGTTGATTTCCACAATGAAGGAGTTCAATGTTGCTTTGGGTGTAAAATGCGGTTTTTGTCATGCCCCATCTAAAGAAGATCCTAAAAAGATGGATTTTGCAAGCGATGAGAATCACAAAAAGGAAATTGGTCGGGCTATGATCAAAATGACCCAGAAGATCAACAAAAAATATTTTAATCGTAGCTGGGATAATACACCAGCCAAAGCAATTTCCTGCAAAACCTGTCATGGAGGAAAAGAAGAACCGGAAATGGTCTTAGCGAAAAACTAATCAAACCACATATTCATGTAACACCATAGTACCCTGTATTATGGTGTTTTTCGTTTTTGCCCGTCGGACTATATGCACTCAACAACGATCTATAGAGATGGAAGTAAACTGCAAAATAATTCGAAAACAACTATGGATCAAGCAGAATTCTTGGGGGAATACAAAAAATTTCCTAGTTTAGTTTGTTTAATACAGATATCCCTTGCAAGACGCCGAACGTAAATTACTATCCCTATTGATGCCCGAAGGGCTTTTAGAATACTTTCAGATTTTAGAAGTCGATCAGGTTGACAATCAGCTCCACATTTATCTAGACGAGCTTAATATTGCTCCAACGGGCTATGAGAACAGCAAGTTGGAGTCAAAGGGCTTTATGCCTTCCACAGAGATTTCAGACTTTCCCATTAGAGGTCAGAAAGTTACTCTACATATCCGCCGCCGCCGCTGGACAGTGTTAGATACGGGAGATATTATCACAAGAGATTGGAACCTGGTGCGTGAGGGTACTCGAATGACGACTGAATTCGGGCTTTTTTTAAAGAAGATATTTGGATAACTATCCTGTCAGTGCCCAATTGGTAGGGTTATTCTTCCAGGTGGACGGCAAGCAACTTCAGGATCAATACAAGAACCATCTCAGTGACTTCCATGACTGGAGCCAAAAGCCACATGCAGAGCGATGGACTCTTTTCCCCGGGAACATCTCTGAACGCTTGAGCATCGATGAGACCAGTTTTAGCAACGGTGAATTATATACCATTGTTAGCAGTAAATCGGCAAAAGGAGGTAAAGGGACGATCCTAGCGACTATCAAGGGCACCAAGGCCGAAGATATCATCACTGTTCTTGAGTTAATACCTTTACGGTCAAGGAATAAGGTAAAGGAGGTGACCATGGATATGGCGCCGAACATGGCCAAGGCAATCCGTAGATGTTTCAGGAATGCCAGGCGTGTGGTCGACCGGTTCCATGTCCAAAAGTTAGCTTACGATGCAGTGCAGGAACTTCGTATTAAGTATCGTTGGGAAGTATTGGATGCGGAAAGCAAGAAGATAATGGAATCGCGAAAGGGAGGAATCCCATATGAACCCGAGTTGTTGCCTAATGGAGACACGCTCAAACAGCTACTGGCTAGATCCAGACACCTCTTGTTCAAACACCCAAGCCGATGGTCCGAAAACCAGAAACACCGAGCTGAATTGTTGTTCATGCGGTTTCCCAAGCTAAAGCTCGCTTATGACCTTGGAATTGCCCTGGGTGATATTCAATAAATGCCAGGACAAAAAGATAGCATTTACCAAACTGGGACTGTGGCATAATCAGGTTGAAAATGCGGGCATCGCTTCATTTGAGAGCGTAGCAAGATCCATTGCAGCGCATCATCAATACATTCTACACTACTTCGACAATAGAAGCACCAATGCTTCAGCAGAATCTTTCAATGCAAAGCTCAAAGCGTTCAGGAGTGTCTTTCGCGGTGTAAGGGACACCACATTCTTCCTATATAGAGTAATGAAATTGTATGCTTAAAAACTTCTCCTCCCCCAAACTTTCGGTATGATCCACAACTATAACGATCTATTAAATGGTACAGCACTTAGTTCCGAAGAAAATGGAGTAAAAAAAAAGCCTCTCAATCGAGAAGCTTTTTGTACCCGGAGCCGATATAATTAAACAACATATTATCAAACACTTAACCATCAAGGTGTACAAAAGGTGTACACAGAATATTATTTTTCCAGCTTTTTCAATTTGTCATAAGCCGACATGATCTTACGGATATCATCCACCTGCGTGCCGGTTAGCTTTCTATCAATGTATTTTTCGCCCTCTAGGCGTATCTTCACATCGCCAGAAGTTGTGGAAATATTACGCATGATAGCCATTATTTTTGGGGTGGCATCAAGGTAAACCCATTCCTTTACAGTAGAGCCTGTAAAGACATCTTGTTTTACTTCATGATCGAAAATGATATCATATAAATCTTCATCTGTCATTACGGATGCTCTATTCATAAATATCCAATCACTACCTCGATAGTTTACAGCTAGCTTTAAATGTACATTCAGACCATCAACAATCAAAAAAGGTGATAATGGAGAATACTTAGCATTTTTAGCTTCAATTATATAATGCATTTTGAACTCATCCCAAGATCGTTTTAAACCCTTCATGTCGGTTTTGCTAAGCGAGTCAATATGCTTAGTATATGCATTACCAAATTCCATTGAGTTTAAATCTTTTCGATATGCTACATATGAAGTCCGGTATGGGTTTGAATCTGTCATCTCTGACAATCTTTCATCCAACATTTTCAATTGATGATTTCGAACGGATTCACTAACTGGTCCTATTTCTTTTAAGGTTATTAGAAAAGTAGAATCAGTAAGCCCACCTCTTGCTTGCCCCAATGCTGTCCCCCCGGCTAAAAACAATAACCCAATAAAAAACTTTTTCATAAAATAACTTTGTTTACCGTTTAAACATTGACACTAACTTCTGCAAATTGCTATTCTCTGCACGCAGAAGTTTAATTTCCTGAGCCTGTTTTTCAAAAATAGATTTCATATTTTCTAAAAGGATATCGAACATCTCAGAATCATCGGGTTCATCAACAATAAAATCATCATGAACCGAGATATTCTCCTGCTCTTTTGGAGGATGTAAAGTTTCTTCATAATAAGGTTCACTTTGATTAAACATCGCTCCTACTCCACGTGTCAACCAGTCGCGATTGACATTATATGCCTCCTCTAATTTCAAAAGAAATTTAGCAGTAATATCTCTTACACCCTTTTCATAAGCGGATATTGAGGCTTGCCTCACTCCGGTATCTTCCGCCATTTCAAATTGTGATTTTTTTAGTTTGCTTCGCAAAAATTTAAATCGTTCAATAATTTTTTCTTTTTGAATATCAGCCATTTATTAAATAAATTACAACATATGTTGTTACGGATTACCGTAATACTACATTTGTTGTATATATTTGTTGTAGCAAAAAGGAAATGCAAACAAAAACAACAATTAGTATTAACAAAACGTAACAACAAAATGTCACGACAAAAAAACAACAGCACGGAAACAACAAAAGTCATGCCACAAAATGACAAAAGTTGTATAACTATTGATCCTGAAGAAGTATTGTTTTTCTACCAAAACGTAGATGCACCTATTAAAAAATTAGTAAGAGATGAACTTTTAAAGAATGGAGTAAAAGTATCAAGACAATTAGTAGACAAAGAGTTAAGAACACACAAACCGAAGCATGATAGAAATATTATCACTACTGCTCGTGAGATTCTTTTTAGAGTTAAGCAAATTAGTTTTAATTCCTAATTCTTTTAAGACAACAAAAAAGTACATCAAATTTGTTGTATACCTGACAACTGTATAGGTTGTGGTACAACTGATATGACATATGTGTATTATAAATACGCCAAAATAAAAATAAGCCCCACTAGAATACGGTAATTATTTAAAGTTCTTTATACCGGGGATCCTCAAGCTAGAAATAGAGCTGGGACAACGCATGTCAAAAAATACAACATTTGTGATATTTAAGAAATCTAAATACAACAAAATGAACAAAAATAAATCAACAGTCTACATAGCTGGCCCTATCTCGGGACATGATGATCTTAATCGGTCAGCATTCAAAACTATGCAAAACGAGCTCGAAAGCTTAGGGTTTCAAACGCTTAATCCTCACGAGTTTTGCGAGTCGATCAAATCCACAAACCCATCAGATCCGAAATACTATCGGGCTGGCATGATCACATTGGCCAGCCAAGCTACTGATATCATTTTCCTAGATGGATGGCAGTATTCCGCAGGTGCACAGTTAGAGCATAAAGCCGCCGCACTGTTCGGTATAGGCATCCACTTCAGCACCGAAGATCTAATCCGTAAATACTCAAATCAATAACATCATGAAAAAAGGATATATCATTATCGGCTCAAATGAAACCGATAGAACCATATTAGCGAAACAATTTCTAAAAGACAAAAGGTACCTGCATGTTGGCGGGCCTGAAAGTGTAGACGTTCAAATGATCACGGAACAGACAAGTTTTGTCGAATCCGATAGACCAGCATTCAACTTTCTTCTTATCAACGATTTAAAATCAGCCACAAAATTAAAACAGTTAGTAAGCGGTTTGCCAAATGAGTACCGAGTCAATAATCTGAAAGGTCTTTGGATGTACAACGTTACCACAAAGAACGTATTTACATGCGAGCTTAAAGGGCTTGACTACGTTCTTTTTGACCATAACGCGCCTTGGCTGGAGGGCTATAGTGTCATAGACACAAACCTAAATTCAGTGCAATCAATTATTCAGTTCACCCAAGAAAAACGATAGTTATGAAAACTGAACTATTAACATCCCTTGTCAAAACACAAGATGAGATCATCACATTACAGGCTTCACAAATCACAACACTAAAGCACGTTATTATAGCACTTTTCCTATTCGGGCTAGTTTTTTTCCTGGCGCTATCCATTTTCATTTTATCACGTAAACCCGAAATAGAGGACTAAACCATGTCAGAATATCGCATAGACATACAGGACATTTTCGACGCTACCAATGGCGGGCTGGATATCATCATTGATCTATATCCGGATGCCGAAGAAAGCGCGCGGAATCGCAATAAAAAATTCAAGCTGCGCACTGAAAAGACAGCGTCTGCAAATCTGTTCAAAAATCAAAATGATATTTGGATAGTGACGGATTTTGGGGGCGGTAAGGAAGCTAAGGGCATGAATGCGGTAGAATTCTATAGGACTGAAAACGGGATTGATTTCGTAACAGCTATCAATGAACTGGCTTTGAGATATAACGTACAGGGCGCGGATCCATCCAAGGCACCTAAGCCGATCAAAACAACGGAGCCAGCAGCTAGCGATCAGGACGAAAAGCAATATTACTATAAGGTCAAAGAAACGTTGAGTGAAAAGGAAATTGAACATCTTTTCCCTCGTTACGCATTGACTGCAATTGGTTGGCGTACTGGGGCAGATGATCACGCAGTAAATGCCCGAAAGACAGCCGCAAAAAAAGTACATGAGGTATGTAAGAAATACAATTTTTGGGCACTGGAATCTTACAGATATATCGATAATCGCATAGCTACAGTTTACAGCTCTACGGATGATTATCCGATGTTTGCTTGGATAGAACAGGTAAATGATAAAGAAACTTTTGCGAAGATCTATGTGCCAAAACACATCAACAAAGGCAACAGATTCAGGTATTCAGGAAAACGTCCAAAGGATTTTTTACATGGTTTATCGCAGGCCCAGCATGAATTCAGACGTCGGGAACTGGAAGCGGAAAAAGACAATAAATCCGACGACGAGGAAACCGACCATGAAGGAAATCCCCTTCCGTCCAAAAAGAAGAAAGTCGTAGCTGAAAAGATTGATGAAATTTTATATTTAAGCGGTGGTAGCGATGCGCTCACTGCAGCACTATTGGGCTACTGGGTAACCTGGCCGAACTCCGAGACTGCCACGCTCACGCAGCAGCAATATTGGAGCATGTCATATATCGCTGATAAAGTCATCCAGTTACAGGATATTGATGACACAGGTATCGCGCAGGCACATGTCAAAGCCATGGACTATCTCGATCTTTTGACGGCGGAACTACCCAAAGAGCTTACAAAGAAAAAAGACCGCCGTGGTGGTAGCTGCAAAGATCTTCGGGACTTCTTTAATCACTATAAAAATCAAGATTTTAAGGCTGTTCTGAACACTGCCCTTCCCTATCGTTTTTGGGATATCCGTCCGAAGTTTAGCGGCAAAGGCGAAGATCGGATCCAAACGGGATTCACGTTCGATTTTAACAACGTACATGCCTATAATTTTCTAGGTAAGAACGGTTTCTATCGTCTCAATTCACCTGCCGAGAAAAACGGATATATGTTTATCAAGATCGAGGGAAATATCGTCACCAAGATTGAACCAAATGAGGTAAAAAACTTTGTCCACAATTTCCTGCAGGAACGCCGTCTGTCCACAGATCTGCGCAATGCCATGTACCGCACAACACAATTGTCCGAGAACAGTCTTTCAAACTTACCTCTTATTGAGGTCGACTTTAATGACACGGGTAAGCATGAGCAGTTTTACATGTTTCCAAATACCACATTACGTATTACAGCAGCTGGTATCGAACAGTACAACCCGGGATCTGTAAAACGGTTCATCTGGAAGGAAGATGTTATCGAGCACCATTTCAAATTAAATAAGGAAGAGCCTTTCACGATTTGGATGGACGATAACACAGGACAGTACGATATCCGGATTAATACGCAAGATGACCTGTTCCTCAATTACCTTATCCAAACATCACGGATCCACTGGCGTACCGAACTGGAAACAAGATTGCAGAATCTTTCGCCAGCTGAACGCGAGCAATACAAAAAGGATAACAAGTTCAATATCGCTGGACCATTACTGACGCCCGAGGAAATTACCGAACAGAAACTGCACCTGATCAATAAAATATTTGCGATCGGCTACATGGAGCACAGGTTCAAGGATCCTGACAAACCGTGGTGCATTTTCGGGATGGATAACAAAATCAATGAGGACGGCGGATCTTATGGGGGTTCGGGAAAATCCATCGCTCTTAATATTGCTTTATCCAAAGTAATGCGAAAACGATTTTATATTGGCGGACGTAATCCGAAGATTACCGAAAACCAGTTTATCTACCACGGACTGACCGAGTACCACCGCTATGTATGTATTGATGACGCGCACGAATATCTGAATTTTCATTTCTTTTTTGACGTGATCACTGGATCGCTTACTGTCAATCCAAAAAACACAGCACCGTATGAGATTCCTTATGCCAAGGTTGCCAAGTTCTGCATTTCATCCAATTATACGTTGCGCGATATCGACCCATCCGTAGAACGCCGAATCCTTTACACGGTATTTAGTGACTACTACCATAATAAAGGCGAACGGGATGACTATAACGAGATACGCAAGCCATCCCACGATTTTGGCAAAAACCTTTTCGACGATTTCACGCGCGAAGAATGGAATGCTTTCTACAATACCATGATGTACTGTCTACGGTTTTATCTGACCGTTGCAGAGAAACTGGATCCACCTATGTCGAACGTCAATATCCGGAATCTGAAAGCCGAAATGGGGCCTGACTTCGAGGAATGGGCAGCGGCATACTTCGACGAAGGATCCACAAACGTAGACCGCCTTATCGTTCGGGAGGAAGCGTTCAAGGATTTCGACCACAAGTATCGCAAGGGATGGAAGACACAGCGGTTTTCAAAGGCTCTGCGCGCATTCTGTAAGCTCAACAATTACGAGCTGTCGCCTAAAGAACTGCATAACTCCAAAGGAAACAGGATCATTCACAAGACACCTGAAAAGCAGATACAGCGTGACGGAAGCTGGACAGAAACCGGACGAATGGTAAGCAAGGAATTTATGTACATCAAGACGAAGCACGATGTGCCGCTAAACGTCAATGTGGATCCAGCAGCGGCAAAAGAAGCCATGAACAAACATGTCGATCTTCCGCCAGCACCGAAAGACAAACAGGAACAAATCAATTTTTAAAATATTAATAACACACAAAAAATGAAATCAATTACACAGATCCATGTAGACGTTTCTACACCTAAGAAAGCGAAAAAAGTAGCAGCTATTTTAAGATCCTTCCCAACAAAAGTGAACAAAATTGTATTGCACAGGTTGGCAGAAGGCGCAGTTCCTTACACTCGTTATGCCCTGATAGGATGTGTTGGCAGATTACAAATTTGGGACTTCGTTAAGCCTAGCGATACACACGAAGTGATCAGTCCTAAAAAACTTAAAAAGATGCTTTCTGAAATTTCAGCCAATAAGGACGCTGATCCAATTAAAGATAAGTCCAAAGATATCCACGATATGATAATAGAATCGTTTGGATGCCCTCCGTTTTCAGGTTTGAGACCGTTGCCGATCAATGGCGTTTCAATCCGGAAAATTGATCTTGACGAAACGAAAGGAATTGATTTTACGGCCTTGGAGCGTATCTGTAAACTTGGTGATTCGTTCGATCGAACAGAAACATTTATGACTGATTTTGCAAAGAAAATGGCAATAAAGCCAATACTGGTTGATCCTGATAAGGCTAAATCTATTTTAGAGGATCTAGAAAAATCTCTCCATCCTTTCGATGCAATTCCATTCACAAGATTTTACTTCTCAAAATTGACGCCGTTTCAAAGGCAGCTTATAGATCCTTGGAAAAACACACTTTTTAATTTTCCTCTTCCGCCCTTTAAAAATGTGCTAAAGGAGTGGTTGAAATCGGAAGAAGAAAAAACAATTGCGATTAAAAAGGAACAAGAAGCTAATACAGAAAAACAATCCATGGCTATGCCGAAAATCGGCGATTTGGTTGTCGCTTACGATAGTGAAGACAGACTGCCCATGGTTGGAATTCTAACTCGTATAAACGACAGCATCCCCATGCAGTACCAAGTTAACAGTCGAACCTACTGGTTGAATGTCAAAAAGATTACAGCCGAACAGGCGAAATTGATTTACGCACCTACAGCAAATAAATAACATAATGAAGTACACCAATATCCTATTGGCCAAGCTGCCACATAAGCATTCCCGTCCACTTCATGGAGGTACCGAGATCCGGACGTACAACTTGGAACAGTCACGTGCAGAAGCACAAAAGATCATTGATTCGGAAAAGCTGCCGCTTTCAATCGGAAACATTGATATCAGGGTAAGATCCTTTGTTGTCTACGAAAATGAGACCGAAGTACAATCCAAATGACAGGATCCGCATTCGCCTAGGTGTTCGATTTATCGATCACCTGGGAAGGATCTTTCAGGTCTACGAGACATTTCTCGGTCCCATGGATGCAATCAAATGGACAATGGAACTTATCAATGACACCAAGATCCACGGATCTGACCGAAACGGGGACGTACAGACGGCCATCGGATTTTATCAGATGGATACGGAATACGATATCCCGACTGGGGATCTGATCATCCGAAAAATCGAATACATCGAAAAACTGCTGGACAATGACAACTTAAGAATCATTTAAATGAAATATCAATTCTTAATCCTCAATCACGAAAAATGGCACGAGTGTACTAGTTGCCATGAAATATTTGACATGCGCTTAGAGGGGCTCAATTGCCCTAGATGTGGCGTAACAAACACAAAGTAATGAACAGACTGACGGACAGACAGCGGGATGCACTATTTGAAGCCTGGTTATCGGGAACATATACCATCTACCATTTGGGGCAGATCTATAATGTCAGTCAGTCAACAGTGAGCAATATCATCAGTAAAAAATTGAAACAAAAACAAAATGAACACAATCAGCACAAAAACACATAACCCTACTGGGAAAACAACACAGGAACTACAGGCGGAAGCAATCCGCAAATTACAGACGACAATCTGCGATATAGTCGGATTAGCCGGGGCAATCAAGTATTTCGTATCCGAGGAATACGAGGCCAAAATCGAACTATTTGCCTATGCCCTACGTGGCACAAGACTGATCGGATTAAAAGATCTTGGCAAACAGATCGACA
Organism: Sphingobacterium sp. UGAL515B_05; assembly: GCF_033097525.1. Taxonomy (NCBI): domain Bacteria; kingdom Pseudomonadati; phylum Bacteroidota; class Sphingobacteriia; order Sphingobacteriales; family Sphingobacteriaceae; genus Sphingobacterium; species Sphingobacterium sp. UGAL515B_05. The sequence goes on from NZ_CP109907.1 coordinate 5,240,253, forward strand.
AACACCTGACCGGCTTAAAGGAGATCGCTGCAAGGCTTGAAATACGTTTAGTATTGCCCGAACGCCACGCGGTGGTACAAGATACCCACTACGGTGTTTTGCTCGCTCTTAAAGCTTTGCTCAATCTGCCGGAAGATAGAATTTACGAGGAAGCAATCCTGCTTTCACAGAAGCCCATCCCTTATACACGACGCCATCACTTTATGTTTTTCCTTGAGCAGGTCTTGGACAAGGCACGTACATCTGATCACGACGCCATACAAATGGTTCAGACGCTTTTAAATGAACTGAAAGAAGTCAATACCGACCCTGTCAAAGTCAACGCACACAAGCAGATCGAAATCAAAACTTTGAGACCTATCGAGGGCTAAATCAATCAAATTATTCAGACAATCAATTAAACAACTAATGAAGATTCATTATGACAAATATATTATTGCTTTTAGTGGCGGAAAGGATTCGATCGCCTTAGTGCTTTATCTATTGGATTTGGGTATCGATCCGTCCAAAATAGAGCTTTGGCATCATGACATCGATGGAAATGAAAATGCGTTTATGGACTGGGAATGTACGCACGATTACTGCAAGAAATTTGCGGATGCATTTGGATTACAGATTTACTTTAGTTGGAAAGAAGGAGGATTCAAACGTGAAATGCTTCGGGATAATCAGCGGACAGCCCCTACTTGGTTCGAAGGGCCTAATAATATCTTAAAAAAAGTTGGTGGAATAGTGGGAAAATTGGCAACTCGGTTAAAGTTTCCCCAGGTAGCAGCTGACTTAAAAGTCCGTTGGTGCTCTGCATATATGAAGATAGATGTCTGTTCCATCGCGATCCGTAATCAAGAACGTTTCAACGGTATCAAAACCGCGATTTTATCAGGTGAGCGTGGCGAAGAAAGTAGCGCCAGGTCCAAGTACAAAATATTAGAGGTAGATCGTTCTGATGGCCGTAACGGAAAGCTAAAAAGGTATGTTGACCGTTGGCGACCATTGCGCGACTGGAAAGAATCCGAAGTTTGGGACATTATAAAAAGATACCGAGTAAGAGTGCATCCCTGTTATTATATGGGCTGGTCACGATGCAGCTGTAAATTTTGCATTTTCGGAAATGCCGATCAGTTTGCCAGCGCGTATTCAGTCAGTCCGGATCAGGGAAACGAAATCATATCATACGAGGAACAATTCGGAGTCACCATTAAGAGGAATACGGATCTAAAGTCGCTGATCAGGTGTGGAAATCCATATCCTAATATTACTAAGGAACTGGCCACATTGGCAACATCCCAAATTTATGATCAACAAATCATTTTTAACCATGATGAAGAATGGCTCCTACCAGCTGGCGCATATGGCGAAAGTTGTGGGCCTCAGTAATCAAATTATAAGAACAATCTCAATTAAATTAAAATGAAAACTACATTAAAAACACTCAGTATCGCGACTATCTGTTTAGTCGTAGCAATGGCAACTTATGGAATGTATAAGTTAACTATTGGCAATTATCAATTCAATGCGCCCTTTATGTTCGGCTTTATTTTGGTAGCCTATCTATTGCTCTTGACTTATGCTAAAAGAGGGATCCGTAAAATTTGGACACTAGTGATCATTGCATCATTGACAACCCTTCAATCCTGTAATTATGCGAAATCAAATCAACAGGTCGTTGTTTCCGACGATTGTGGCATGACTTGGAAAAAGATCAACGCAGGTGAAGCGGTGCCAAAGGCAGGGCTTAACATGTGCTACATGAAAGTTGTGATCCCTAACTTTCCAATGCAGGGCGAAGCGACTTTCATATCAAACCTAAAAGATAAGGTCCGCGCAAACGTTCATATAGATTACGACTATTCAATCACGGATGCCCTCGCATTCATTAAGCAGGCCAAATTTTTGGGCAAAGCAAACGTCGACGCAGACAACGAGGAAGCTATCGGCAAATCGTTTGAAATGGCCGAAAACATGGTAATCGACAAAAGGATCAAAGATGTGGCCAAGCGGATCTTTGTTGACGAGGATATCGTCGAGCTTGACCAGTCAGAGATCGAAAACCACCTGCTCACAGAAAGTAACAAAGCTCTTGAAAGCCTTGGCGTACACTTAAATTTTATTACGCTTTCATTCGATCTGGACGAACAGACACGACAGGCTATCGACGTATCAACAGCGATGAAGATCTATGAATCCAAGAATCTACAGGATATCGGTAAACAGGTCATGTCACAGCGAGCTGGCGCCACTAAGATTACTGTCGAAAATAAAACTGAAACTCCAAAATCAGAATAGAAACCAACCCGAGCCCGGCGGCTAATCCGGGCATATTACAAAATGGCAAATTTTTCATCAAAAAGAACAAACGAAACCGATTTCTATACGGCGGAATGGGATATCTTAGACAAAGATGCAGGCCGTAAAATAACTTTCAAATATGAGCCATACGAATACGTGGCCCCTGATTATGATTGGTACATGCTTGTAGCTTTAGAAAAAGCTGAAAAGGTAACTGTCAATCGTCATCTGTTGACCTCTTCCCTATTACTAAAATATAGAAACGCTATCCGCGAAGGCTATAATCACCAGCTGGATAAAAGTCTTAGAAATCCTTGGGACTATCCAACGAACCGGAATACCATCGAAGGTATAGAAGGCTATATCAAACGTATCAACAAAGCAAGTGAGGAAGAAATGAAGCAATGGGGAGTATCTTAATATGGATAATTTTAAAGTAATAGAACACGGTTATAGCTTAGACCTTAACCGTATTGTCGACGGCTGGGAGTTGTCACCATATAGTTGCCACGCGCCTTCAATGAACAAGGCGAAATCAAAAATTTTAAAAATGCTTAATAGTGATTATCTAGATCTACAGCATAGTTATACACGCGAATATATAACATATTTGAACATCCCAGTCGAACGTGACAGGAATTTCGACCTAATCGAATTTGACGGAAAAAGCGTCACAAGAACCCAAGCTAAGTATTTGCAAAGACAAAAGGATAGGAACGAATATCTTGACGGCGTTTTAGCGAATACGGAAGTAACTCATTGTTATATTAAGAAACGAGGGCAATATTATGGCGACAATTATTGTGGTTATACTGACCGACAGGTATTGGCTGGAGTTTATCTTAAATCCGATGCTGTCAGAGAAGCGAAGCGCTGTGATGAATTGACAGTTAGACCAATAGAAGCCGATTCTCACAACGCGCTCATTAATCATTTTATTGAAAAAATTAAAAAGCATTTGATTTAACCGTATCGTAATGCTTAAAATTTGAATAATCTTAATGCAGCCTATTGGCTGCATTTTTTATTTCCCGTATTTCCACTTCTTTCTAAAAACTAAATATATTAGCATTTTTGCAAGATGGAAATATTGGAATTGTCGTACAAAGGAAAGGATCTGCAAATACCCTTCGAGGTCGATCCAGACAGCCAGGGGAAAAATATTCAAGATTATAAGCTATTCGGAAAGAATGGCCAAACGTATATTGTTCGTCAGGACTTTATGAAATGGAATCTGATCAAAGGGAAATTACCAATAGACCTGTCCAATGCAATTATTGATCAACTCGTACTAAAATATGAGAAACACTTACTGGCGCTGTGTTACTATGGCGACGAGCGGCAGATCCTGTCTATTTCAAACCTTGAATTTATGGGCCATGATTATGCGTATCATCTTATGCTAAATAGAAGCGATCTAGGATATCTAACTTGGAGTGCTGCATACGGGTGGAAGATTGACACCCGGCTCAAATTTAAAGGCCAGTGGATCACAATGGCTGAACTGGATATAATTATTGACAGCATCGAAAAAGGTGAAATCCCCTGGCTTAAAAGGCTGCCACAGGCACAGGCCATAAACTCCCCTCTCACCCCCTCCTAAGTACTGTAACCCTGTAACAGTGTAACTGTTTCAAAACCGCCCGCCCCTTCCAAGTCCCAGTCACATCTTCATCCCTCGATCAAGCGTCCGCGCTTCGCGGTTACGCTTGATCATTACCCCCTGCGCCCCCCTTATCCATAAAAAGAGGAATTAAACTGTAACCAGTCTTTAGAGTTACACTATTTAATTAAACACGATAATAAGGGGGCGACGGGGGAAAATTGTTTAAATGCGCGAAATAGCCGAAAATCTTCAAAAAAAATGAAGCACTAAAAGTATACTATTTACTTGTAACTTTGTAACTAACTTATAAAAATAGAATATAATAATATTAATTTATAAATAGTTAAGTTGGTTACAGTAAACTAAAACTTTAATGTAACAAAAGTTACATCGTTACAAAAGTTTTGTAACCGTCGTTCCGACCGATAAGGTACCTCCCTGCCACTGCCTAGCTGTTACAAAATGAAATACCCCCGGTTACAAAATGATTTTTCACACTGCCTTTTCCTATCGCACGATCAAGGCGGTTTATACAGCTGTTACAAAAACACAAAAGTTTCGTGCACTTTTTTAGAGAGCCAAAAGTTTTACCGGAATAAAAACAGGATCGGGATTTACCCAAAAGAAAATTTAAAAAAATTTCACACAGCGTTTAAGATTTTCAATCTTAATTTGTGTTATATTTGTACAAACCAGCACATTAACTATATGTACGTAAAGTGTAACATTAAATCAGAACTTTTCCGAAATTACCTCAACTTCCATTTTGCCAACGTCGACGGACGCTTTGAACTCTTCCGGTCAATCCCCCTGGCCCGGTTTATTATTTCCCACCTCAGATTTTCAGAAACAAAACCACCCTACGAAGACAGCGACCAAACGGTTGTTTTCAAATTGCCAAAAACTTCGCAGCTCCCCAGCATACAGAGCCAGTTTGCCTATTTCACTGCGCAGGATATGGTTCAGATCGAAGACCATATCAAAGAAGTTTACAATATTGATTTTCAGTCATACTATTACTGGTCGATCAATCATGGCCTACAGCAGAAACAGGCTATCCAAAATTTCATCATCACCCGTAAGCTGATCAACAAGCTGGGCGATATAGACACGCTCAAAAAGTTTGAGTACAGGCAGGAAAAGAAACGGCTGGAAACCCTGACAAGGAAATTTATCAATCAGGTCGTCTACCAAAACCGGATAATTCAGGAGTCTATCAACAAATACAATCACACACTAAACAGCAAACAGAAACTACGATGAACCCAAACCTAACCCCGATCTACCGAATGAAATTCATACCGGCACACCTGGTAACAGATTATATGGAATATACCGACGGTACCGCCGAGATCAAGACATTTGAATACCTACGCCCCATAAGCTTTGCCACAGGATCCCAATCTTTCCAGTCAACGTCAAAACCCAGCAAGGCAGGCCAGCTTTTCAGTAGCACGATATCAACAACTTTACGCGAGGCCATCGGCTACATTGGCCCCGTCATTGTGCTGATACAATTGTGTGACGGAAAAATTCTGGTCTTCGGAAACCCCGACATACCGATCTATTTTAACCATTCTCATACGGATCAGTCACGGGCTTTTCAGGTCGATTATGACAGTGACAAACCGCTTTTACAATTAAAGAATACTGACTTATTTAACGATTAGGGGTTCCCAAAACGTCCTTTATCAGCCCCCCTCAAAGGGCAACCTTTGCATAGATCACACCTCTACCTATGCAAAGAAAACTACACGCCAACTGGCGGGCACTGTACCAAGAAGAATTATTGCGGGGGCAATTCCTTATCCATTCCAACCTAGCCGCTGGAATTCCCTCGCAATTGCTTTCCCTGATCCAAGGGAAAGACCAGGAAACAACCAACGAGTCTGACCTTCATATCGACGTCCGTTCCTATGATTACGACGGGAACGAATACGAAGACTTTGGCGGATCTGAATCAAAGCAGACCGTTGTTGCCGTTATCCCGATCAAAGGCACCATGTACAAATATGGCTCATGGCGTACCTATGGCGCCTTGGACATTGCCGAAATCATTATCGAAGCGGCAGGCATGGAAAACGTGTCGGCCATTGTTTTGGATATCGACAGCGGCGGAGGATCCACGGCCGCAATCCCTCCCCTAAAAGATGCCATCCTATACGCTAAATCCCTGGGCAAAATAGTTGTTGCCCACGGCGACATGACCTGTTCTGCCGCTTACTGGATAGCATCCCTATGCAATTACATCTTTGTCAACAACAACCTGACCTCTACCTACGGATCAATCGGTGTTATGATCTCATTTGCCGATTACAAACCCTATTTCGAGCAGATGGGCGTGGTCTTCCATGAGATCTACGCCGACGAATCCGACCAGAAAAACAAAGTTTTCATCGAAGCCGAACAGGGCAAATACGAGCTTATCAAAAAGGAAATGCTTTCGCCCCTGGCTGTAGCCTTTCAGGAAGAGATCAGGGCCAACCGTTCCGGAAAGCTCGTCGCAGCCACAGACGGGATCCTCTCCGGAAAAACATTCACCGGGGCCACTATCGTGGAAATCGGGCTGGCAGATGAAGTGGGCAACCTGTCCATGGCCATCAAATACGCCGCTAACCAATCAATCGCACAAGACTTTACAAATAATTTTTAACCAACCAACCTATGAAGTTATCATTCAAACAGACCGTCTCCATGGTCATGGGATTTTTGAAAATCTCCGCTTTTACGGACAAAAAGCTGACCGCTGAGCAGGCTGAATCCCTAAAGGCCGCATTCGGCGAAAAGTTCGCCAGTAAATTCTCCACCGCCATCGCTGAACAGACAGACGATGAGCAGGCAAACGAAGATGCCCATGCTGAAGGATTGTACGAAGCAATCACAGCCCATTTTGCAGCAGCTACAGAATCAGCAACCTCTACCATTGCCGCACAGTTAGCCGAAGCAATCGCACAGAACAATCTTAAAGATGGTCAGATCGCATTGTTGAAGGCTGAATCCGAAACTGATCCATTCCCAATTTCAGGTCAAGGTCAGGGATGGAAAGGAAAAGAAGGTGTCGCAAAGGTTCTATCTGTTGCCCGCAAGGTAGCGCACTATGCTACTGTATTCGCGTCCATTGCATTGGGTCAGGGTACCGTTGTAGCTGGTACAAAAACAATCGACGTAGACAATCTACGCACGGAATTTGGTACTTTTTTAAGCCAAAATCAGACAAACGTTGCCATTACGGCGCAGATCTTCAAAGGATTCTCTTCTGCATCCGAGTTCCGCACAGTACCTGCTGTCACCGAATATCAGGCGATCCAGTCACAGATCAATAGCGTTTCACAACAGTTCTCTGCCAAATGGACACCATCCGGGGAGACCAAGTTCACGCCATTAAAGATCCAAAATTACCGTCACAAGATCAACGTCGCGATCATTCCTGCCGATGTCTTGGATTCGTATATCTTCCATTTATACGACGAAGGCTTGGCACCGGATCAGATGCCGATTACCAAATACATCTGGCATTCCCTTGTCTTCCCTAAGCTATTGGAAGATATCGAATACCGGATGATCTTCAAAGGCAAGTATGTAGCCAATTCGACTACGTTACGCCCGGAAGATTCGATGAACGGTATCGAACAGATCCTTGTGGATGAAAAAGCAAGCGGTACCTCACGCATCAATTTCTTTGGTCAGGACATCGACTGGACGACAGCGACTGACAAGCAGGTTGTTGATTTTATCAATGCCTTTGCTGATGCTGTGGACGATGATCTGACGATCTCTAAAATCTACACGTCCAAGTTTGTCAAAAAGCGTTACCAACGCGCCTATGAAAACCTTTATGGTGCCAATAACAAAGTCGTAGGCGGCCTTAACCAGACGGCAGAGGTCGACTTCGTGAACATGAGCCTGCACGAGCTCAAAGGCATGGGCAATTCGCCGATCATTTTCGCTACCACCCCCGGCAACATGGTCAAGCTGCGTCACAAGAACGAAGCCCCTAACGTCATCAACGACGTACAGAAAAACGGCTACGAAGTCCGCCTGTTCGGCGAGTACTGGTTAGGCGTCGGATTCGAGATTGCCGAATTGGTATTTGCGTACGTTCCTGCCAACTACAATCCGCAGGTAGGACTTAAACCTTCCAAGCAGTTCCCTGACGGCACACAGCCGGAAGATGACGAAGCATCTGACGGATTATAAACCTCATAGCTAGGCTTTCGGGCCTAGCTTATCTACCTAACCCAAATCAACAAGAAACAAAACCTTAAAACCAATCAAGATGGCATACAAACCAGTATCGATCGCAAAGGGCGCAGGATCGCCCGGGGCTCCCACGGCCAAGGATCCTAATATTATCGCAATCAGAACCCGTGACATCCTTTCAATGCCTGCCCGTTCGGGTGTCAAAATCACCGAGAACATCACCCTCAAGCCGGGAGCACAGGCCATAGGCATCTATCTAACGCCGTCGACAATCTCCCGTAACGACAACAGTGAGGGCGATCCGGACAAAGAAGGATGGATCCAGAATGTTGCTGGCGCACATCCCGGGGACTCTATTGAGATCAACGAATTCGAGCAGGCCAACATCGGTGAAGACTTTGTCCTGATCACACGCGAATGCAGCGAGACCGCCAGCGTCAAGGTACACGGATCACTATGCGCACCTATGAAACTTGTCGTAGAAGGACAAGACAACAACGAGGGTGTGGCGCATACCCTGACATGGAAATCCGCGTTGCGTACTTCTGAAAAATCAGCATTCTACACAAGTACAATTCCAGCACTGGCACCTATTGCCGGGGATGGATCGTCTGATGATGGCTTATAGAACCTACTAATCATTAATTAACCCAAACCGAAAGGGGCTCAAACCCGAGCCCCTTTTTCTTTAAAACACCATGTATACAATGGAAAATCTGACCGAAAAAGAAAAAGCAATATACGAAGCGATCAAAGCTGGTTTTTTAACCGTAGATACCATCACGGCAGCTACGGAAATGAAAAAAGCATCTGTGGCAACCTTGGTCAATTCGCTCGCAAAAAAAAGACTGATCAATAAATCGGAAGGCGGCACGATATCGCTGACAGATCCTGGCAGCCAGCCGGAAGAAAAAGGGGAAACAAAACCCGCTGCCGATAAAAAAGAAAATCAGGAAAACGGCACACCAGCACCTCTTAAAGCCTTAACCACAGATGCTATTTTAATGGACTGGCCTCATGAGAAGGACAATTTGCCGCCGATGGATGAACGTTTGGATCCGGATAAACCTACATTGATCATTCCCTATTATAAGGGCGGAGCTGTATCGACCGAGCTTAAACTGGCTCTGCGCACCTGGGCGAAACATTTTGGCGATATCAACGTCGTGATTGTTGGTGACAGCGAAGACTGGTTTTCTGATCATGTTATCCATATCCAGCACAATGGCCACCAGGTGATCAGACAATGCAATGGCTGCGCGGCTCCACAGACAGAACAGCATCCGCAGGCTGACAGCACGCACAAATTGTTTTCCGCTATTGCCCTGCTCGATATCAAAGGCCCTGTGATCCTTTCAAATGATGATATTTTCCTTTTGCGCGATGTGACATTGGATGATATCGCAAGTCCGAAGTATTTTGGAGACCTAAAGGATGCTGCAGAGAAAAAAACTACCCGGTTTAACGAAGCCCAGCTAAATACCGCATGGATCTTAGAGCAGCTTGGAAATACGACCGTCCGTTACGGGACACACACACCTGTCTTACTCGATGCTGAAAAAGTATTGGAGGTTATCGAAACCTACAACGCGACAGAGGTTGGCCTGCTATTCACCTCGCTCTATTTTAATACCCACACCCCGGAAGGCGAACTGACCAAGATCACGGGCGGAACAGAAGACAAGATCCTCGCATCTATATACCGTCCAGACATCAGTCAGGACGTGCTGGATAAAGTCCGGGGCGAAAGGCTGTTCATGAACTGCAACGATAAAGGCTGGCCATCTGTCCGCAAGCTTCTGCGCTCTGATTTTTCTGAAAAATCAAAATACGAGATCTAATGAAAACAATTTTTATTACTGCCGGGCACCACAACAGGGACAGTGGCGCCGTTGGAAACGGATATCAGGAAAACATCCTGACCAAAGAACTGCGCGATCTGATCACCGCTAAATTGCGCGAAATAGCCTGCCTGAAAATCTGGAATGACGATGATAACGACACCTTGTCGCAGGTCATCACCAAGATAAACAAAGTCGCTACTACAGACGATTTCCTTTTGGAGATCCATTTTGATTTTGCGGAACGCATTTCAGCATCCGGCACGACTGCACTTGTCGCGGCTGGCGCACGTGAAAAGTCGAAGGATTTTGCAAGGCAGTTAGCTGGAGATGTCTCAGCTATTGTGGGCATCACAAACCGGGGCGTTAAGGACGAAACGGAATCTAACCGTGGAAGGCTCGGAATTCTACATACAAAAGCATCGTCTTGTCTATTGGAGATCGCCTTTATTTCCAACCGTTCGGATATGGAAAAATATCAGCAGTACAAGGGATCCCTCGCACTGGCTATTGCAACCACGATACGTGATACCCTGCTAAAATACTGACCGATGACACCATCGTTTTTAATTTACAACTGGCTGAACACTGGCTCCGATCCACAGATCGGGGTTCAGCTGTTCAATACGTATATCAATCCTGATCCTGTTGTTAAAAAGATATTCGACAAAGATCCGGCAGCACATCTGCATATCCTGAAAATTGCGCTTTCGGCTTTTATGGACAGACAGCTTGCAGGGCAGCCTGTAAACCTGATAATGGGTGATCATCAACAACTATCCGAGAAGCTGGAAAGTTTGCAGGCCGAAAACGACGAACTGACCTATATCAATGAGGAACTGCAGGAACAGAATATTGAACTTGAAGATCAGGTAAACAGCAGTCAGGAAAACAGCAAAAAGAAAACGATCGGTCTGCGCGAGCAATTCCCGTTTCTCGCGGAAAGCGACTGTCCGAACGAACTGAAGATACTGGCGGCTGACAAGATTACGGCATATCATAAAGTGATCGAATACTATAATGCGATCGATGAGTGTACCACGGATGATCAGCTAGTTTCTGCCGTGAGCAGCCTTGTGCATTGGTATAAGGTAAACCATAAGATCAAAAAGGAATTTATCCATTACAAAAACAATAAAACCTTACTTGGAAAGCATGAGATTTTTGTCGAGTACCGGAATCTTGAAGACCTGAAAAAGCTGTCTCCCCTACAGCTGGCTGACCTGAAATCGCAGACCGAAAATAATATCAGGCACCTTGAAAAACAGATCAAAAAAAATGACCGCCCCGATCTGCTTATCCGACGGGAGGAAAAATTGCGCGGCTACCGGATGAAATTGGATGCGATCATTGCATTGCTGAAATAGCCCTACGGAATTCCGTAAAATTTGGTACAATTTCGATCCTATCTTTAATTCATGAAAATTACACTACCGGAACATATTATTCCAATGCTCGAAGCGGCAAAGGAAGAATGCCTAGCCATTATGGGCATCTATCACAAATATGATGTTCATATCGATGGGATCACTGTAACCCTGACTCCCAAAGAAGGCAACACGGAATCCGTTCAGGACGCTTTTGCCCTCGGGTGGTATATGCGGGAATACAACAGCTATTGAACTGCTTGTAACACGTCCCATGTCCTTTAAATGCCCCTAAATCAGGGGCATTTTTGTTTCATGGAAATCTACCTCAACCTAATACACCTAACTGACGAGGAATGGGAAAAGCTAGAAGTACTCTCTGCGCTGGAATACTCAAACAGGCGTATCGCGGAATATTTCAATCTTTCGGTCGATGTGTTTGACCGGGAAGCGAGCAATCCAAATTCCAAAGTAGCTACCCACCTGCGGATCGGAAGGGAAAAACAGGATATCGACGAACGCTTTGCCCTATATAACCTGGCCAAAGGAAGCGGCAAGGAAGCCGTTTCGGCACAGAAACAGATTTTTGAGGTCAAGCGGACAAAAGCTTTCAAAATATCCAAGCTGGATATCATAGGCGGTTTTGATAATGACGGTATGCTCGAACGGCTGATGGACTATGTTCAGTCCGGAGAGCTCAAGGATGTGACCGTTGAAGAGCAGATCTATATCGACGCCCTGCGTTTTATCAAGGATATGGACGCCCAGTACGGGCAGCGTGCCACGATCAAATATATTATCGATGTGCTCAAGCTAAAGGCGCAAAGGGCGCAGGAAATGTATTCGGAAGCGCTGAACCTGTTTTACTCCGACAACAACGTGACTAAACAGGCACTGCGTAATAAGTACGCAGCAATGATCGAATCAGCAGCTATCGTCGTCCGTGAGAATGCATTGACCCCGGTTGATCTGAAGATCCACTCGGAAATGATCATGCAGGTAGCGAAATTGCGGGAACTCGACAAAGCGGATCCGGAAAAAATTCCAAACGAACTATACCTTAAACCTGTCCGGGTGCTTACGCTCGACGCAACCAAGGCCAAACTTCCGCCAATCAACAGGCAGATCCTTGCGGCTGAAATCGACCTGCTGGAACTTCCCGAAGCCATAAAGGCCGATCTACGGCAGGATGCCCTCATCGAAGACCCGAATATACCTGTCAAACTTGACCGAATATTAGCCAATAACAATGAGTAAGCCCAAATCAACCAAATACCGTCCAAAGATCAACGAATCATATAAGGATGCCAATGTGGCGTTCATGAACTGGCTTTCGCAGATGTGCACCATGATCATGCCCAAGCGGTTTGCGGCAGTACTGGGGCGCGGATCGGCTAAAACGACAGACATCATAGCCGAACGTCTTATTGAAATGGCTTACGATATGCCGGGCGCTCCTATCGCTTGGGTAGCCGATACCTATTCCAACCTGCAAAAAAACGTATTGCCTTCCATTATGGAAGGTTTGGAACGCAAAGGGTACAAAGAGGGCGTTCATTATATACTCGGGAAGGAACCGCCAAAATTCAAACAGTCCGAACTTGAGGGACTGGATCCATCCATCCGCGAGCATTTTTGGAAACCGTACAACAAGCTGGCGACCTACAAACACACGCTGATCTTTTTCACAGGTCTCAACATCACTTTCGGATCCCTTGACAAACCGGCATCCCTTGCCGGACGTTCCTACGTCCACGTCATCGGTGACGAGGTGAAATATTTTCCCGAAGCCAAAATCGAAAACATCCTTCGCGCCAACCGGGGCTATGCGGTGAAGTATGCACATTCTGTTTTTTACCTTGGACAGACCTTTACCACGGACATGCCAAATACAGGCCGTATAGGTGAATACGACTGGATATTGAAGCAAGGTAAGAAAATGGATAAAGAGGGCATCCTGCGCGTTCTAAAGACCGCTATGGTGTACAATGAATGTGTACAGGAACGTTTGTACTACCAGGCGAAAGGCGATAAGGAAGAAACGGCCAAAAAACTACGGACAGAATTGCGCTGGCTGGAAATGTGGAAGACGGTCCGTAAACATAAGTCCGCGCATAATTTCTTTTGGACAGCCTCTTCCCTTGTCAACATTGATATCCTTACTCCTGACTGGTTTATTGATGCCATCAATACGGATCTAGGGGATCCCGAAGTATCCGTGCTTGGATTAAGGCCACAGCTTTCATCGGGTGAACGCTTCTACGCCAATATTTCGTCGGATCACTTTTACGATGACGGGCTGAACCCACGCTATGACTTTGGTATTGCTGAAATGCCGGATTGCCGCGAACTGAAATATCTTGACCGCAATAAGGCTATCGACCTGGGCATGGACTTCGGTAACATGATATCTATGTCAATCGCACAGGCAAACAGCAAAGATTACAGGATCCTGAAATTTATACACACCCTTTCGCCTAACTGGATCCCGGAGATCGCAAAAGAGTTCCTGACCTACTTTAAAACCCAAAAAGAAAAGACGATCAATCTTTACTATGACAGGGCCGCCAACAACTACAAGGAAGCTGGAGTCGATCTTGCATCGGCGATGAAAAAAGCCTTGGAATACGAAGCTGACGGCAAGACAAAAACAGGCTGGAAGGTAAATTTAATGTCGCTCAATCAGGGCAATATCGGCCAGTTTGAGGAATTTGTGTTTATGCAGGAACTATTGAGCGGATCCAATCCGAAACTGCCAAAGGTGATGATCGACCGATTCCAGTGCAAATTTCTTAAAGCTTCGATTGAAGGGGCTAAAACGAAGATTGTGCAGAATTCCAAAGGCCAGTCGATCACAGCCAAGGATAAGTCGTCGGAAAAATTGGAGCTGGAACGCTTGCCGCTGGAATCTACCAACGCATCTGATAGTTTTAAATACCTGATGATGCGAAGATTATGGCGAAATATCGTACGGGTCAAGCCAAAATCGTCGGTTATGAGTTCAACTGTAAGGTAGTTATGTTCCCGACATCGATGTCGGGGACATCTACTTTATTTTGTGGTTAAATCAGGATTAAAAGGCTGTAGTATTTTTCTTAACTTAACTTTATCGTTAAAATTACGGGCAATATTGTATGCTGTGGTTAAATACGAATTAATTCCACTATAATGGTAAACGTGGATTTTTTTACAAGCATCATTTTCAAAGAGCATATTTAGTAATGTTCGATCAGTGGTACTACATGAATGCCCGATTACATAAATTTCGTAATCACCGTTGGCAATAAAGCCTAGCAGCTGCTGATACTTCTCATTTCTAAAATAGTGAAACGATTTAAGAGGCACCAGCCAATCATCATCATACAAAGATTCTATTTCTGAATAAATTTCTTTATTCTCGTCCCCTACACCAAAAACGATATTATCAGTATCGGAATTTAAATGACCATGAATATATAGGGTTTCACTTTGTGTAAACTGATCTTCCAGATGATCCTTAAACACTTTGACAATTTCGCTTTCAAAGTAGGTTGTATAATTAAAATTTAAAAAGAGAACTTGCCTTTCGACATCCTTATAACTGTATGTCATAATATTATCGCCACGATATACAAACCCACCATCAGCGGTGTAAGAAGCCCCCCAATCATTGTGATGGCTCAAAATTAAATCTGCTTTATATTTAGAAGGCGTATTATGCAACTTCAAATATTCTATAAGCATTGATTTAAGAAGATATATAGACTTGTTGAGATCTCTGATTCTTGCCAATGATTGTCCATAGAGTCGGCTACCTTTCCTGTTAATAAGTATCTCAGTGCGCTTCTCGGATAGATTATGATGCTCTTTTAGCATAATCCGATTAATTTCATATTCTATTCCACTCCAGTCGGCATCTTGACATCCCATAAAAAGATTTAAGCAAAAATCTCCTTTAGGTTCAATTTTAAGCATTAAACCTTCTGTCAGTTCTTTAAAGTCATTTAATCCTTTAGAGTAAGTGGGATTATTTAAAAAGTCTAGAATATCGCCCGATTGGTAAATTTGTTCAATCATATCCGGGATACTGTTGATACTCACAAAATGAGGACTTTTGTAAAATTGAATATTAATACAATCATCATAATAAACAGTCTTTTCAATCGCTTTTAAGCAGCATTCTTTAAGGTACCATTTTATAAAATCAATATACCTTGTTGGTAAACCATGGGCAAGATCAAATCCATTCCCGATTAAGAAAATTTTGTTTCTTCTTTCTGTTAATATCATAGCTAATTTTTATTGAGAATTGAAAATATCGAAATTCTTTGGCTAAAAAAAGTGTCCTTTATCACTCTTTAATTTAAAATGATCTTTGACAGACATTTAACCCAATATACATTTGACAACATACGAAGCCATAAAAGAAATGCGCAGACTGACGAAAGACGGGAAATCGTTTTCTTTCGTCTTTGTGTCATTTGATGAAACCCGGAACACCTCGCAGGGCATGATCGAAGTACCCAGTGCACGTCTCCGAAATCGCGGGGTATTGAAATACAAT
The DNA here is from genome assembly GCF_033097525.1 of Sphingobacterium sp. UGAL515B_05. Taxonomy (NCBI): domain Bacteria; kingdom Pseudomonadati; phylum Bacteroidota; class Sphingobacteriia; order Sphingobacteriales; family Sphingobacteriaceae; genus Sphingobacterium; species Sphingobacterium sp. UGAL515B_05. The sequence continues at coordinate 5,256,099 of NZ_CP109907.1, forward strand.
CAAAACGCAGAGATGCAGGAAGAATATATCAACCTCGATACCAACGAACCGAGACGATTTTGGCACTGTAACCTGCGTTCTTTTAATGGGCAAAAACTGACGATAATCTAAACCACCTATGAAAACAACCAACCGAAAGAAAAACCGATCAGATATTCCAAAATCTATTGCGCAGCCAGCAGCACAGGTAGGCAAAGCAGGCATCCGGCCATCTTATCAGCGGATCGGAAAGGATTCCGCAGCCATTCAAACCGGGGGAAAGGTCTACACCGTTTCCATGTCTTCCTTTTCAAGCAATTTTTCACAGCTGTTTGATAGCTCCAATTGGGAAATGGCCCCTCAGATGGTCAATGGCGTGAAGATCGTTTCCCATGGGGCAAACAACGACCTCCCGGAGATTGTCAGGGATATCATGGCGGAAAACAACCTGGCACCGGGTATCTTGGAAAGGCAGATCGGCCTTTTGTATGCGAACGGTCCGGGGCTGTACCGCCTGAATTATGACAATGGTCAGATTACACGGGAATATCTGTACGACAAACAGATACATGATTGGCTAAAAACATGGGACTGGCGCAGATTTTTAGATATGGCACTTGTTGAATACAAGCATCTTAAAGGGTTTTATGTAAAGTCTTACAGAAACAAGGCAAGCCGTATCGGGGAACGTGGTTTTATCAATAGCCTACAGGTTGTGCCCGGTACCGATGCGCGTCTGGGATGGCCCGAGTTCGGAGCGGCACGCTTGGAAAATGTAAAGACAATCTATGTAGGTGACTTTTTCAATAACATTTTAGGGACTGGACTTACAGCCTATCCGGTATTCAGTCCGAACGAGCCGTTCCGCTATGGTGTGTCCATGTCCTACCATAACACCTACTCTTTTGCCTATCGCTTTTATTCGGTTCCTTCGTTTTTCGGTACGTTCAAATGGTTATGGCGGTCTTCGGAAATCCCGGATATTCTTAAATATCTTGGTAAAAATGGCATATCAGCTGCCTTTCATATCCACAGTCCGCAGGGGTACTGGGAATCAAAGCGCCTGAAACTCGAAGAGCAGCATCAGGGAAAGACCGCTGAAGAAATCGAAGAATTGCTCCAAGATCTTAAAGATCAGCTGTTCGGTGATATTTCAGCAGCTCTCGCAGGAAATGAGAATGCGGGAAAGTTTATCGAAACGGTCGATTTTTATGACGATGAGGGAAACCTTTGTCAATGGAAAATCGAAGCCATAGACCAAAAGATCGGCGATTTTATCGAAGCACAGCTGGAAGTCGGAAAGCAGGCGGACAGTGCGTCCACATCCGGTATGGGATTACACCCTTCCCTAGCCAACATAATCATCCCGGGACAGCTCGGATCCGGTTCACAGATGCTCTATGCCCTGAAATTATTCTGGGCTGCCGAAACAGCGATCCCCGAATCGGTGATCTTTGAAGCGATAAACCGCGCAATTGCAGCGAACTGGCCGGAAAAAGAAGGCATTCAGATGGGTTTTTACCGTCCTATTGTCGAAAAGGAAGATAATGTCAGTTCCAAAGACCGTTTAACCAATAACATCTAATCCAATGAAACTACTTATAAATGCCTCTCCTGAACTGCGCCGATTATCGGGTACTTTCTCGGCAAATATCAATTTTGAACGCGTCCAAACCGATGTACTTTTGGCCAGTGAGAAAGTAATTCTGCTGATCGGACAGCCGATCTACGATAAGGCTCTTGTTATCCTTGAAAAGGGCGATATCGCTACAGACGAAGAAAAGAAGCTTTTACAGCATATACAGCTGCCCATTGCAGTACATGCCACATACCAATATTATCAGGGCAACAACCTTGGGCACGATGAAAATGGACGTAAGTCAAAAGTTGACCGGGAAAACGAAGCGCAGGCATGGCAATGGCAGATCGACCGGGACGATGAAGCCGCTTTCCGCAAATACCGGGAATCGCTCGACCGTCTTGTCAGGCATCTGGACAGAACCGAAGATCCGGACTGGATCGATACTGAACTGCGGCACAGCTCGCGTGAACTGTTCCTGAACAACACAACTATTTTCAGCAAGTATTTCTATATAGACGATTCGGCAAGCTTCTATTATTCGCTGGTGCCGCTGATCAATGAGGTGCAGCAATCAAAAATAAAACCTGTTTTGGGGGACGATTACAACCTGATCCTGAAAAATTTTCAGGAAGACACGACGTCCAGCGATATGGATGGGCAGCTTCCCCTGATCCAAAAAGCGCTGGCGCTGTATTCAATGGCTTTGGCGGTCAAAAGGTTTGCACTCAAAGTGATGCCGGAAGGTGTCGTTCAACAGTACAAGACCTACGAGCAGGGACTGACCAGCAGTAATATTGCCCAGCAGCCTGCCATTGAATGGTATATGCTCTATTTATCACGTGATGCTGATAAGGCGCTTGATGACCTCCGTAAATTCCGTTCTAAATCGACTTTTGTCGCCCCTCTGATACCGAAGAATGATCCAAGCAACAAATATGCACGCACATCCTAAAAATCAATTATGCATACCCTAGAAATACCCGAAGCAAATAAAAAGATCGAACTGCCTTCCAGCTGGAACGAATGTACAACCGACCAGGTAATGGATATCGTCAGCGAAGCGTTTTTGGTGATGAACGGTGACCAAAAGATCGAAGACTTTACCCGGCGTACATTCTGCAGGCTGACTGGTTTAAAATCTAACGTCAGCTATCAGTTTAAGCGGCGTTTGGGCACTACGCACCGTCAGGATGAAATGCTTTGTATATTGGCTGCACAATTGTGCTTATGGCCGTTCAGGGTAAAAAAGGAAAACGGACAGAAAATGTACGAGTTCCAGTTTGACACCTTTGTGAATTTTTTCAGGGAAATTACTGTCGGGAAACAAAGCATTTATGGCCCTGAAGATCTTTTGCAGGATATCACTTTTTCTGAATTCCAGTGGGCCAATAACTATTTTAAGGAACACGACAGGTGCAACAAGGAAAATGATTTCGAGGGCGCAATGGACAGCCTCGACCAGTTCGTCGCATGCTTTTACCGCCCGGGAACAAAAGGCAAACGTTCGCCTTTCGATCACGGATCTTTAGGTGGAACCCTTCCGCTGATTGCAAAAATTCCTTATATCAAAAAATTCTGTATACTACTGTGGTACAGCTACTGTGTACAGGTTATCCAAACAACGCCTTTAGAAATCCAAGGTATTGAAATAGATTTTTCTATCCTCTTCCCGAAACCTACAAAGGCGGAACTGCTTGGATTGGAAAAACGAAAACAGGGCCTTGGATGGCAGGGTACTTTATTCGATATCGCAGAAAGCGGCGTATTCGGAAATATCGAACAGACCGAGCAGACATCCCTCTTTACCATACTGGTCTATATGTACAAAAAACAGATCGAAAACCTAAAAGCATCCCAAAAATGAAAATAAGAGACTTCGAAAATCTATGTAAAAAGCTCAAGGCGATCACGGCCGCAAAGGATTATTGCCGCTGTGCGCATGATGGCCATGCTGTTAACAGGCTTGCAGACCGCGAGGGTTTACAGATAGCCTGTGTCATGCCCCAGAAGGGATTTTCAGGCGGTACCGATAGCTACAAGACCCATGATACGTTTATCATCTATGCACTGGAAAAAGACGACAGCGGACAGACCCCGGAGTCTGAACTTGAGCCGTACGAACGCACAGAAGATGCGATCTTCAAGATTTTCCACTACCTCACCGAAGGGGAACGCCCCGGGGCCTGCCTGCCCTTTCCCAATATCAACGTAAAAGGGATAACCATCGATCCGGAATATAGGGAATTTGGCGGCTGGAACGGTTATTCAATTACAGTTTCAGTTTAATTAAAATTCATTTATAATTATAAATGAATTATTTATAAATTTGAATGTTCATTTTGTAATCCCTGCCGTGTTCGTTTTTGGCGCGGTAGGATTTTAAATAATCCAGCCTATGTCATCACTGAAAAAACTAAAAGCAAAACAGAAGAAAAAACCAGTTTCCAATGCGCTTAAACTTGTGCTATTTTTCAATAAACTTGAAAAACAGAATTTGATCGAGTTTAAAAATAACGCCGTCTACATTTACCGTGTTTTGCTGACATTGGGAGATAAGCCACAACTGTTCGAACAGAATCTCTATTCTTACGCAGTATCAACAGGTTTTATAAAACGGGGCGATCAGCTCAAAATAATTGATATCGAAACCGACGCAGTCATAAAATAAAATACCGAAACAAACCACACTAGCTGAACGCCGATACCACAATCGGCGTTTTTTTATGCCCTTTACTACCGAGTTCAGCCTGAAAAGTACCGAAAAACAGCCTGTTTTACGGATCAAAAAAACGTAAACACCTGAAAACAAGCAAAATTTTCCTGTTTCAAAAAATTCGAAATTTGCCCTCCACAGAATCTGCCCAGCCGCCCAGAGAATTTTTTACCCCCCTAAAAAAAGGCCTTTTTTAAGGATATATGACAAAAACCGCCTTTAAACTGCTTTAATCAGCGATTTCACCCCCGTGTCCTTTAGCAGCGCCCCGTTAACGATGACCTTTGAGGCATCAACCTACATCTACACCTATGTCACAGCTAAAGAAGCTATTCATCCGCGGGGTACTGGAAGAGGAAGGCAGACGCTACCTGTCCAATCAGGGGCGCGAGATCCGCGCTAAGCTCCACTTTCACACACGCCGATTATTCAACGACCGTACGATGAATGTCGTAAGCGCAAGTAACAGGTATCAGGGCAAACTGATCATCACCTTCCCGAACTACCTGCGCCTGCTGGATGCCCGTCGTAACGTGAAGGACCGTTCTGGCAAACGTTCGCGCAAGGGTTACCAGCTCTACAACAAGTTTGCAATGGGCCACTACTATGCGATAGCCCACCGACTGCAGAATGACTTCACCGATGATGTAGCGCTCAACCTGCGCAGGCAATGGCAACAATCTAACCCCTAATATCAATGGCATCTAACCAATTAAAGAACGAGGATCTCGTCCTCAACATCATCGTAAACGGCAATAGCGCGCAGTCCGAGATCGGACGGCTTAGCCGGGCGATGGTAGATAATAAGAATAAACTCAAGGCGGCCAAGAGTGAGATGCAGTTACTCGAACGGCAGGGACAGACCAACAGCACCCGGTACCGTCAATTACAGCAGGATGTAACTAGGTACAATCAGCTATTGGATGCCTATCGCAATAGGCTCGCACAGGTACGGCAGTCGCTAAGGCTGGAAGACCAGACCATCGGCGATCTGGAAAAGACCTTGAAGCGGTTAACGCAATTGCGTAAGCAGGCTACCCCGGGCTCGGAAACCTACAACCGGCTGACCCAGCAGATGGCTGCCGTCTCATCGCGTCTGGCGGAACTGCGTGGCCAGGTACAGTCAACGGGCGGCATCTTGGCATCTATGCAGAATCAGGTCAAGGCCTATTTCAATAGCTGGGTATCTGGCGCCCTCGCACTTGGGGCAGCTATTTCAGGAATCAAAAAGGCTACCGAGGACTTTGCCAAGTTCGATGACCAGCTGTCCGATGTGATGAAAACGACCAACCTGAACAAGGAAGGTGTCAAGGGGCTGAATGCAGAGCTTGAAAAGATCGAGACACGGACTAAACAGGAAGATCTGCTCGGTCTAGCGCGTATATCCGGTAAGCTGGGATATACCGAAATCAATGATATCGTTGAATTTGTCAGGGCCAATAATCAGCTGGTCGTGGCGCTGAACGAGGATTTGGGCGGCAACGTGGAAGAGACTGTCAATGCTGTCGGTAAGCTGGTCGATATCTTCAAGCTAAAGGATACCCTGTCAACGGAGCAGGCCTTTTTAAAAGTCGGATCCGCCATCAATGAACTGGGTATGGCTTCGACTGCAAACGAAGGCTACATCGTTGATTTTACCAAACGTTTGTCGGGGATTGCCCCCCTTACGGGTATGACCATCCAGCAGGTTATGGGACTGGGTGCAACCCTCGATGCCCTCGGGCAGTCAGAAGAGGTGTCCAGTACTGCCCTGTCCAAGCTGTTCATCAAGATGGCCAGTAACGCGGACGTGTATGCAAAATACGCGGGGCTTAAGCTCAACGAGTTTAAAGACCTCTTAGAGAAAGACTTTATGTCTGCCTTTATCCGCGTTATGGAAGGCGTCAAAAAGAATTCCAACGGCATCAACGAACTGGCGGCCACCTTGGGAGACCTGGGCGAAGACGGCGGGCGTACCATCGGTGTGATCGGTAAACTGTCCGAGAACACGGAAATGCTGACACAGCAGATCAACCTGTCTAACCGGGCTTTTGCGGACGGTACTTCGCTTACACAGGAATACAACGTAAAAAATGAAAACTCTGCTGCTAAACTGGAAATGGCAAGAAAAGAAGTCGCGAAATACTGGCGTGAACTTGGCGAAAAGCTGTTCCCGGTATTGACTTCCGGTATCAACCTGACCACGCTTTTCATCCGTATATTGGGCACCCTCGTCACGTTCATTGCAAATAACATCGGTGTGATCAGCACATTGACAGCAGCTGTCGTGGCCTACTATACAGCCGTTAAAATTCAGACGCAGTGGGAAACGATAGCCACAGCAGTAAAAGGGGCCTTACGGGTGGCAACACTTGCCCTGTCATTGGCATACAACGTGCTTACCGGAAACGCCATGAGGGCCAGGGCCGCACAAAAACTGCTCAACGTTGAACTGGCGCTGAACCCATACGGGCTTGTTGCTGTTGCTGTCGTGGCATTGACAGCCATGATGGTAAAAATGGTCAATAGTATCCATGATGCTAAAGAAGCCCAAAAAATTGTCAATGACGAAATGCAACGGGCCAAGGAGCTTTCCGATAACCTCAAGACATCGACACAGGAACTTTCGGCCGCAATCAATGATTCGTCTTTGACGCGATATGCGCAGAGCAAAGCTTTTGTCGAGCTCCAAAAACTATATCCGGATCTGCTGGAAAATATGAGCCTAGAAGAGTTTCAGGCCAAAGGTGCTGCCGAATCCCTGTTCGAACTGAACAAAGCACGTGAGGAACAGGAAAAGGCGCTTTTAAGAACCAATTACGATCAGGCGATCAGTGAACAGAAACGCTTAAAAGAAGAGTATACAGCCTTGAGCGAGATGATGCGAGCAAACAAAAATGAGGCAATGCCATCCCGATTGATCCGTTTGCTCAACGAGCTGACCGTCGCAGAGGAACGGGTTAAAGAGTATGGTAAAAAGGTAGCTGATTTGGATAAAGCCGAATTTGGTGCTAAACCACTGATCGAACAATTGGCCTATTACAACAAGATCCGTGACGCAATCAAACGTCAGATCGACGAAATGGAGAAACAGGACGGCCTTATCAAGCAGATGAACCGTGGCTGGGATAACTTTCAGAGCCGCGTCAACAGCATTCGTTTGGACAGCCTATACGCCCAGTTAAAAGATGTTGGCCAAAAAATAAACAGTCTCACGCCAAATAAGCCTGAATCGGTAGAAAAGGAAATCAAAACCGTAGGTGACCGCCGTGCCTATCTGGAAAAAAAGCTACAGGAATTAAAAGCTGCGTTTGAAACCCTGAACGAAAAGGATATCGCCGGAAGGCGAAAGAACCTGGCAGAAAGAAAGCGTATTCAGGCGCAACTGGATGCTTTGGACATGAAAGAATCCACAGGAAGCGGCAGCAATAATGCCGCTGAAAAGGCAGCGCGTGCAGCAAACAAAGCCAGGCTCCGGGAGCTTGAAGTGGAGAAAAAGAGTTATCAAGATAAACTTAAGGCAGAGGGACTATTTCAGCGGGATCGAAATTCGCTTACAGCGGATGAACTAGAAAAGCGTGCGAAGATTACGGAAGATCATATCAAACGGGAAAATGACATCAATACAGAATATAATCATTCCCAAAGGGAACAGACCAATAAATATGAGGCGGAACTCGATCGACGTGCCAAAAATGAACGGAAATACCGGGATAAGCTTATTGATAAAACAGATCCGCTCATCCAACAGGAAAACGAAGCTTACGAGCAAAGACTGATCAGCGCGGGGCTATTCGAGGTCAAACGCGAAAATATGACCGAAGAGCAATTGCGCGCAATGGAAGTACTTGAAAATAACCATCAAGTTGCTATAAACAAGATTGATGCAGAAGCGATTGCCCAAAGAACAGATCTACTGCTAAAATCTTCAAAAGAAGAGATTACAGACCTTAAAATCAAACATAACGAGGAACTTAAAGAAGTAACTTCTTTGCAGCAAGCTAAGGAAATTTTAGCCACTAGGCTATCTGTACAAGAACTAAATAAGATTAAAACCCTCGGACAAGCGAAAAAGCTAATAAGAAATCAACAGGATTTAGAAGAGCAGGCAGCACTGAAACGTCATCTTGACGAATTGCTTGAAAAATTACAATTGACTCTTAACAGTGGTCAGATGGATGGAATAAAACTATCTGACAGTATTATTTCAGAAGAAGAAAAGAAAGTATTGCTCGCAAAAATCCGTGAAATTAAAGAACAGCTAGCGGATCTCACGGGTAAGGATCTGACTGAAAACTTAAAAGTAGACGAACGAAGCAAAACGGATCTTCTTGGAATGACCGTCGAAGACTGGGAGAAACTATTTACAAATTTGGATGGTAGCCGAGAAAGTCTTGCTAGAGTCTACGGTGCTGTTGAGGGCTTGATACAAGTATGGTCTCAATACAATTCTTTTGTTGCAGCAGGTGAAAACGCCCAACTTCAAAAGGATGAACAGGCTAATAAAAAGAAAAAATCAAACCTCGATCAGCGTCTAAAAGCCGGAACTATTACGCAAGAGGCATACAATGCACAGGTTGAGAAGCTTGACAAAGACATGGAACATAAAAAGTCCGTAGTTGCCCACAACCAAGCCAAAAGAGAACGAAATGTCGCTTTAATGACAGCAATTGTAAATACAGCGTCTGGAATCACAAAAGCATTCCCTAATCCGTGGTTAATGGCTTTAATAGCTGCTGTTGGAGCTTTGCAAATTGGTACAATTATAAAAACACCCCTACCAGCGATTGAAGGTAAAGAAGAGGGCGGTTATCTGAACGTAACCCGGTCACAGGATGGCCGTAAATTCCGTGCTAAATCTGAACCTGCCAAACGTGGCTATGTTTCGGCGCCTACCGTGATCGTCGGCGAAAGCGGTGATGAGTTTGTCGCCAATAACGATGCCGTAAGAAATCCACAGGTAAGGCCGATACTTGACATCTTGGATATTGCCCAGCGAAACGGCACGATATCCTCCTTAAAAATTAACGACATCATCCGTTCCACGATGCCGGGGCGTGCCAATGGCGGATATGTTTCCAACTCCACGTCAACAGCATCGACGACGGTAATCCAGTCCGGATCCAGTGAAGAGATCACCGCACTGATCGCAGAAGGGAACCGAATCAATGCAGCCCTTCACGAAGTACTGCGAAATGGTGTATCTGTCGCTTTGCTTGGTCCAAATGGCTTCAATGCAAAGCAGGCCGAACTCCAACGCATTCAGAACAATGCCGATTTATAGTGTCCTTTATTAACCTACGATGTACCGCGATTTTTGCGGTACATCTTTATGAATTGTCATGCTGAAGATTTTTAAACAGAACAAACGGTTAACCCTATCCCCTAACATTCAGATCGGCGTGGTCATCGAAAATCCGATGATGGTCGATGAACGCCTTCCGGTGCCTTACACTTTGTCGTTCGAGATCCCCGATACACCCGAAAACCTGCGTGAGTTTGGATATCCGGATCGGTTCGGGGCACATGAGGGCAACAAACTTTTTATGGCCAGCGAATCCCGTATCGAATTCGGTCCTATATCAATATTCCATGGTACATTATCCCTGGTCGAATATGATCAAACGTTAAAGCTGACTTTTAAAGGTGTAGACTTCAATGAGAGCCTGAAAAAAGCCATGTTCGGGAAAGATTTTGGCGAAGTGATTTTTGATGGATCGACATCCCTGTTTGACTGGGAGGATCCTGCAAGCTATTACTATCATTACAAAAACTGGATGAATCCGCTGGCATACAACACACATCCGGATTATGTCGCGGCTCCTATCCATATAAAAACCAATAATTCCGCATTCAGGTGGTTTTATAATCGAACCGATGCGCGTGATCAAGAGTACACTCGAAAGACTACTGTATATCGTGAAATGAAATCGCAGTATCTGAACTGCTTTAACCCGGGTGATCAAAGCTTTTTGTTTCCCGGCAGACCTACCTTTGCCGCCCCCATCTTCCCACTGTTCCGCTTAAAATACCTGATCAATAAGCTTGTTGGCGATAAATTGGAAAACTCTCCATTTGATGCTACAGAAATGCACGACGTACTGGTTCCGACGTTTTACTTCAAGTATTGGGATGAGGTTGAAACTGTGCTCTTGAGCAGCCCTTGGCGCGTAGATCCGGGATACTTAAAATTTGAGGATTATATGCCGAATTTCCCGGCAAACACATTCCTGAAAACTATACTGAATCTATTCTGTATGACGCTTACTGCCCATAAGGGTAATTTCGTCATCACGTCCAACAAGGATATTTTCGCCCGGCCAGTAAAACATAATTGGTCCAAGAAACTAATCGGTAACGCTATACCTACCAGTATCGAAGGACAGATGTATGATTATGGATTTTCGGATCCAAATTATTACAAGCCTGATGAAGAGCAAATAATCAAAACTGTAGCCACCCTTGAAGCCATGCGCGACGCTACCTTTAATCTAGCCGATAATGATGATAGTTATAGCGAACTGTTCTACATCACGGAAACGGAACAGTACTTTGTTAAGTCCGCATTTTATAGCTCCTATCTGTCTGCCGGAAATACGCAATACGAGCTGGTTGTCGATTATGAATTCAAGGGATATAAAGAGGTCACTCCAAAGGAAGAGGTTGCCGATCAGGATAAGTTCAACGCTAAAGCCGACATCAAACAACTGTATCTCCAGCCAGCGATCTATTGGACAGGTCAGGAAGATACCGAGAACAAAAAGTTTTGGATCGTTCCGCGCTGGGATCCGCAGACGCCTACCGATACAAAAAAAACAGCCCGTCAGATCCGCCCTACAGATCTTTCCTTATTGCTTTATGTCGGGGCCAAAACTGTTAACGGGAAAAACTATCCTTTTTTAAGTCCCTATAAAAACGATGCTATTTCGCTTAAATGGGACGGCAACGACGGACTGATCACCAGATACCACCAAGATTTCAAATCATGGATCGAAAAACCAAGGCTTAAGGTCAAGGGATCGTTTTTGCTATCGGCGCTCGATCTGAACAACCCAACTATTACCGATAAAGTCCACGTCAATGGCCGTAATTTTTTTATTGAACGGATTGAATACACGATCCAACATGACCGTATTGATCCGGCCAACGTTGAACTGGTCGAAGTATGATGAATGTCCTTTACCATAAATATTAACCTATGCACCTTTACACCAACAATCAACACGATGACCGAACTAATTAAAACATTATTCCCGCTGCTACTGAAAGGCTTTGCAAAATACTTCAAGCCTACAGTATTCGTGCTATTGGTCATCCTAATCATTTGGCTGATGTCCAACGACCGGGAGGACAAGACCACAAGCGACAAGAACTGCCAAGACCAATTACAGGCCGCGCAGGCTGAACTGTCAGATACCCGAAAGCAGCTATTGCAATATGTCCTGCAGTCGGAACGGCGGCAGCAGAACACAGCCAAAAATGACTCATCACTCCGTAAACAATACCAAAACATAATGCCATGAAAACATTCTTAATCTCAATCATCGTAATCTGTTTGGTTGCAATTGGCATCCAGTTCAACGCTAACAGAGAATTAAAAAAACAGAATATCGAACTGGCGGCACAGCCTGCACAGTCGATCTTTATCCCGGTTATTGATACGATTCGTGACACCACAAAGGGCGAAACGATATTCAAGTTTCGCCCCGTCCAATCAACTTTATCATTGGACCAGTACGTCAGCAAGGGGCTTGCTGACACCTTGGCCGATGCCCTCCGGATCACCAAATCAGAACGGGACAGCTGGATCCGTAAAGCTAAGTCCTACGAAGCTTTTACGGTCGTTTTACAGGATTCGTTGCACGGAATAAAATACAACGACAGCCGTGGCCAATGGGCGCATCTAAAGGATAAGACTTTTGATATCCGCTATAACATCGACTCCAATATTTGGATCCCTAAAGTAAACCTGACAGCCCGAAAGATCGTCTATCCGGAGCGCAAAAACATCTTTCAGCCCTACCAATATAATGCTGCTTGGATCTTTGACGACGACCGTGTCCAGATCAGCAACCTGCAGGACTACACGAAAGTCAAGCAGCCCTCACGCTGGGGCATTTCTGCAATAGCCGGTCCGGTGATCACGCCGTCAGGTCTGACGTATGGATTTGGTCTTGGTTTATCCTATGACATCATTATCCCCTAACCTATGATCACGATCGTTGCACAACCCCAAGAACTTAACTACACATTGAGCCTGCCGCACCTTCTTTATAAGAGCGACCAAGCTTCAACGACTGTAACGTTGTATCGTGGAGCGGTCAAGATCTTGGAAGAAAAGTATTTTCCGTTCGATTCGGAAACGCCGATCGAGCTGGATTTTGATACCCTGATCGACGGCTTACAGACCATTGACTACCCCAAAACCGAAGGTATAATCACACATTCCAATGCGGCTGGAGTCTATAAAATAGTTGTCGCCGATTCGGACGGATCAAAGGAGATCAATTTTACAGCTATGAAAGGATTTCGTAATAACACGGAATTGGACTTGGAATTTTTCTTTTCTACTACCTGGTTAAACGTACCAACCTTGCGCAGATCGGTCCGAACATTTCAGCCCCTGCACCTGACAGCCTTTGCCCGCGCGAAAATCAACATCAAGGTCATTGCGCTATTTGAGGATAAAACCACAGAAACTTTTTCATTTGGGACTATGGTTTCCGGACAGGTGCAGACAGTCGATGTTTCCCCCTACCTGATCCAGCGCCGATCTGCCAAAAAAGTTGTCGAATACGCCGTGTTCGGCGCTGACGATGAGGGCGAACTAATTATGAATAGATGCATCTATGTCATAGATCCGGCCGATATCTATAGCGAAGATTATTTCGTATTCCTTAATCGCATCGGTGGATGGGATAGCATGGCGCTGACCGGACAAAAAACCAATAGCTACAAGAATGTTCCTTCCTTGGCCCTATTCGATAAGCGCACGATAAAATATGCCGACGAGCGTACCCGAACGGCAAAGAAAAACACGGGCTATATTACTAGCCATACTGACCGGATCCTGACTATCGAAATGATCAACAGCGACCAATGCTACCATGTACTTGATGGCGCAGCCAGGCTGATCAACTTCAAGGAACCGACCTTAGACTATATCGACGGATCCCTTAACGAAGTAGATCTGGAATTCACCTACTCCGATCCAAAATTGGCCAATCCACGACTTGAACAACAACCTAACTACCTAACTATTTAAATACATGAGTACAATAGAATCTAATTTTAACGGATATCCCGCAGTCACGGACTGGGATAAAGCTATTTTCTTACTGCAACAAGCAAATTCAAAGGGATTCAACGGCGCGACTAAAAAAGAGATCTTCCAAGAACTGTTTGGAGATGTCGTTATTCAGGGAGCTGGCTACGAAGATTTGCCTGTCGCCGACTCTTCGAATCCTGTGCCCCTTCCCATTCCCGAAGCTGACCAAAGATTTGGCTTTCTTGCTAATGGAAAATACAGCCAGCCTAATGGGCCGACTTTAGAATATTCGGCCACCCAATGGGGACTTACTCTATTTGATGGAGAAAAGTGGGTAAAGAAGTTTACCCTTGACTTACCAAAATCCGATAATAAGGATGTAGCTGGTAATATATTTTCAAACAAAAATATGTACTTAAATAAAACTACAGGAGAAGTATTGCCCCAAAATACCCTAGGGATTGGAGTTAGCCCACTTCTTAAATTAGCTAAAGAAAAAGACCTAGTTATTTTAGGCTATTCAAATGCTGTATCCATCGCCTTAGTAGCATTTTACGACGTAAACGGAGTATTTATTTCATCTATCAGTGGAGCAAATTATCTTGACTTTGTTACCACTGTTAAAAAAGAAAATTTTCCGGCAAATGCTATATATTATAGAGGTTGTGGCCGAATAAATACAGTCAATAGTTATATCATACAAGATGATATTGCCCAGGCCCGATTATCGATTCTTGCAAATTATGAAAATCTGAATAGAGCTGTTCAAAATGAAGGAGATATCATTACCTATGGTGATGTTATTACTGGAAATTATGTAGGTATTAATGGGGCTGTTACAGCTAGCAGTATTTACCAAATTTCAGGCCTCCGCCCCTGCCCCAAAGGAAATGTAGTATACCTTGGAAAAATAGGGTCTAGCGCCGGTATTTGTTATTACAACAAGGTAGGCGAGGTCATTGGAGGTTATAGATCGCCTGATGGCACCGAAATTTCAAACTTTGATTTGACGATTCCAACAGATGCTGAATTTTGGAATTGCAGCTCTCGTGTCGGTACGCCTATTTCATACGTTGCAAAAACAAAAAACAATGCTATTGCTACACGCCAAGAAGCCTATAAGAATGTTGCCGATTTGGAATCCGGAATTTTCTCAATAGTTGGTTACATTAATAAGGTTAACGGTGACAAAGTAAGGTCAACTGGATACCGATGTACGCCTCCTATCTATATCACTGGTAAAAAGGATATTGAAGTGTTCGGTTTTGATGGAGCTACAACAAACGCTGTATCTCTTGTTTATTTCTATGACCTACAGATGAATCCAATTTCTGTATATACAACCAACGCCTATGGTCTACAACGAGCTACGATAAAGGCCGCAGAAATCCCTACAGGTGCACGATATATTAGGGTTAGTGCATCAATCTTGGATATTAATAAAGTATACGTATACGGGGCAGGTATTTCGGGAGCTTATGCGCAGGTAGGCGAATTACAGGAAGTGATAGTACAGCAAAAAAACACGTTAAAGAATAATATAGCAACACAGAAAGCGAGCTTTTCAGATATTGAGATTACGGGCACTTATGGCACCTCAGGAGCTTCATATAAAATTCCTAATAAAAGCAAAAACGGTATATTGCGGTTGGCTTTTGAGTTCAAAATAAATGAAGATGTAAATCGAGTATCAGCTCAAAAATCATTGCTTAAATTTGAAAAACCGTATAATGTACCTACATCGGCACTAACAGTTCAAACAGTTGGACAGCCAATTTCAGGAACCGTATATCAAGAGGTGGCATACGGCACATCAGGGGCAGTTAGAACGGCTTTGGCTAATGGTACCGTGGTCATGTTATCGCCTACTGCTGCAACTGGTAATACTTTATCTGGTATTTCGTATTACACAAAAGATACAGTTAACACGACAGTAATCAATTCCATTATTGACTTTTTCTTGCAAGAAAATCCTACTAGCATCTTCACTGGTGTCGAAGCTAAGAATAAAGGCACTACTATTGTCACTAACAGTCCTCTTCCTTACTTTAACAGCGGATTCGGTATTAAAAGTAATGTTAGCATTGGAGGTAATAGGCTGAATGCAATGTTTAATGCGAGAAGATTTGAATATGATGGTGTCAATGGCAGTTCATGTTATAAGCCTTTAGCTGGAGATGATCTATTTTCAATTCGAATTTCAGCAGTTGATGGTAGCGGTAATGAAATAAAGGATACACGAAGTGCATCTGCTCAAACAATTTTAGCAAAATGGGAAAACGCTTTTATTGAAATAACTGATACGGAAGTCAAAATAGTTAATAGTTTATTGTCAATAAATTATGTTTTCACTATTGCAAACTACGCTACATATTGGGATTTGTTCACAGCAATTAAGGGGTTGGATGGAACTATTTCAAATGGTGCAAAAATCAATATAACAGATATTAATTCGATAGCATGGGAGAAATACGATGTAACCCAATTATTGAGATTTAAGGCTTATCTAGCATCTAAATATCCAGCCACAGAGCAAGTAACAACACAATATTTTATTGATTCATTTCCTTGTTATGTGTCGTATGGTATAAATGAAGAATGGCATTCATTTGAATTTGTTACGACACCTGATCCAAGGAATGCTGGAACTGTGGCTATTGATGGGCAGTATTTACAGCCTGGTCAGGACATTTACGATTTTAATCTTGGATCTATTAAGGATTTTGTAACAGGTGGTATGATAACTATAGGTGGTGAATTGCCTATCACTGTAAAGAATCTTGTCTGCGAATTCAACGAGACAACGGACGCTGAATTAAAGTTAGATGTACCTTACAACAACTTTATTATTTCGTCGCTACATCCTTATTTATATCACATCTATACCCACGATTTGTTTAAAATTAATCCGGTGTTAGAAGCAAATCTTGTCAGAGATTTTGCTGTTAACGGTGGATCTATCCCTAACAAATATATGGGCGCAACTGGATACCGTGGCGATGACAATATCAATCAAGGTCGCCAGCAACTTGCGAATCCGAGTTATTACACAGGCTCAATACTGCAGTACGCTAAAGAAAAAGGATACACCTACATCGGCTCAAAGGACTACGAACGGTTTGTTACTACAGGGGTATACCCAAACAAGAGAATGTTTATGATAGGGTTTGACGATCATCATACTTACATATATGCAGATAGGGAACTAAAAGAGATGTTCAATAAGAATGGTGCCCGTGCTTATCACGCTCTTGAACTCGGGTATTATGTGACTAAGGATACTCCAACGACAAGCTACAATGCAAATGACTGGATTGTCAACGGTTGTAAAGACACGAACGAACATCGGGAAATGCTTAAAAGACGCATTGCCACAATGCAAGCTGACGGTTGGGATGTACAGATACATGGCAATCAGGAAGGTTTTGTTTTTCAAGGGAAAACGTACAATGAGATTATTGCAGCTGTGCAGGAGTCTCTTAATATCTGTGAGTATTTGGGTATTCAAAGCCATTCTTGGTGTTATGCCGGTAATTATTATACTCCAAATTCAATAAAATTATTGGAGTACAACGGGATTTCGTTCGCTACTTCAACAGTTCACCAGGTTACAGGCAGATGTCACCATCCAAATTACTTGCCGCGTGGTGGATATGGGAATGAGTCCACTAAAAAAAGATTGATATTCTAAATAAATTATCAAATTCGTAATTTTTTAAATAGCAGCTTTTTAACTTTGTAGATTTCAATTTCGACATCTACCGCGTTTACCAAGTGTAATCCTAAGTTATGAAAAGCATATATTATAATATTTGGTGAAATGCAAAGAAAAATTGAATCGAAAATCGAAAAAGAAGTGAGCACAGCCATTTTTAAAGGCTTCAAGTTCAAATTTATTACTAACAAATTTCAGGGAAAGGTATCGTCAATCCAAGTTGATGGTTTTAATTCCAAATCAATAGGCGCTGTTATTGGCGTTTATGATGAAAGCGGCGAGCTATCGATAAAATTTAAAGGAATGTCACCTGACCATGAAATAAGTCAGAAAATATTTGAAGAAATGGAGTCGATAAGATTGGATAATCAAAGAGCAGGTTAATATAAAAACGCCCCCCGGCTTTAAAAAGTTTCTCACGCTATTTAAAATCACAGCCACGAAGGCACCGGAGGACGCAAAGTCTTCTGGCCATCGTGGCTTTATTTTTTTTATAGTAATAATAAATAACGTGAGAAGTCGCAAATATAAAATTAAATGAATAAATATCACAAAATACTTCAAAAGATGCTTTCCAAAGAGGGAACACATATTAGTAAAAAGGATTATTTTTTATAACTTGGAATCAAGTTATAGTTTTACACACATTTAAAAAATTTTATGAAGTATGCAATTGTGTTCGGTTCCAATGTTTTTATTGGAACAAATGGAGTATTGAAAGTAAATTCTGGGGATAAAACAGAGGAATTTTTCAGAATAAGAGAAATCTACAATGAAAGATCAGAAGGATCTTTTTTGGCAGTAGATTGTGATATTAAAGATATCGACGGGAAAAGAGAAGTAAAGCTTTTTAAGAACAGACCTGTCGCTACAGATGAAAATATCAACGTTTCGACAAATAAGAATGTCACAGAGGTAATGAGATCTAATGGAACTACAATAATCAAAATAGAGCAATTATCGATTGATGATCCTACTTTACACGAAAATATAAATTTAGAGAGCCTTTTCAGAGAACAGGAAATCCTGTTGGTTCTACGCATAACAGGTAACTTCTATGCAGGTTCTTTCTTAGTCGAATCTGATTACAGCAAACTAAAAATAGGATCTTCTTCATTATCAGGAAATATACTAATTGGAGGTGGAGATTTATATTTGACCTCAAATGAATTAAGTTTTGGCTAATCCGAAATGTCAGTAGCAATAAATGTAGGGGCTTATCGCCCCTTTACATTACAAATTTAAATCCCTCCTGAATTTTTAAAGTCTGCTCAAGCTCATATTCTTCATCAATATGCGCATATCTCTCGGTAGTAGCTATTTTAGAATGCCCCATGATGTTTTTGAGGGCATAGATATCCCCCACTGTTGTCATAAATAAATAACCAAAAGTATGTCGGCCGACGTGGCTATGTATCTTCTTTTTTATCTCAGCCATCTTGGCAAGATCCTTCAATGTGCGATTGTATTCCTGCGTTGTTGGCAAAGTAAAGAATTGGTTCAATGCTTCGTTGATAAACTGCTTGGCTATTGGCACAATTGGGATCTTTATGGTTTTAGGAGCCTTATTGATGTTCTTCTGCATGGTAAACATGGCAATATTATCAGACAGCATCCAGTTCTTGTTAGCCTTGTACACATCCGATATCCGCAAGCTAGTAAAGCATTGGAAAAGGAAAGCTTTAAGAACAACCGTTTCCGTCTCGGAAAGTACCTGTCGGCTAAATAGACTTATCAATCTTTTTATCTCATCCCTATTTAAATAAGTTGTCGGACTCTTAACTGGTTTGTTTGGATATTCGATTGCTTTTTCA
This sequence comes from Sphingobacterium sp. UGAL515B_05, assembly GCF_033097525.1. Classification (NCBI taxonomy): domain Bacteria; kingdom Pseudomonadati; phylum Bacteroidota; class Sphingobacteriia; order Sphingobacteriales; family Sphingobacteriaceae; genus Sphingobacterium; species Sphingobacterium sp. UGAL515B_05. The sequence goes on from NZ_CP109907.1 coordinate 5,275,149, forward strand.
TCAACGAATATCGTCGCCTCTTCATTCGCTACTCTTAACAACGCTTTCAGGTCCTTTATACGTCCCCAAATCGTATTGTGAGCATTGCCCTTCGCCTTAAGGAATGCTTTATAGTTGTCCATCCATTTAACGTTGATCTGTGGGAACTGCACGAACTCGTCGAATTCTTTCACCGTTGCGACTGTACCCTTCTGATTGATGTATGTACGTTCAGAAATCAGCTTCTTTGTAAATAGTTCTTTTAATCGGGTTCTCATGTAGCCGACCAAAGTTCTAAAAGAATCAAATAGTTTTAATTCACGCACAAGACTGTCTTCATCCAATATCCGATTGGTTAAACGATATACTTTTGCTATCTCGTTTACTTTGCTGATTTCCGAAGTGATGATCATATTATAGTCCATGACATCCGGATCGGATTTCAATCGCGGCAAAAGCATTTTATTTTGCTTATCGACCTTTTCAAAATGCCAGCGCAAATTTAACGGTAGTCGGGGGCGGTGCCTAAATCCACGTCCCGAAATATAGACTTCGAGGTACAAAGAAACTTCCTTTGTAACCGGGTTTATTTTATCCTTTCGATAAAACAAACTGATTGAAAATTTGAACAAGTTTTCAGAGGTTTTGAAATCAACACTCATAGCACGATTTTTCAAGGTGTACACAGGGTGTACACGTAAATCGGCTACATGATCTAAAACCCCCACTAGAAAAGATGGGCCGTACGTCTTCAAACGCACTTATTTTAAGTAAAAAGGAGAAAACCAATTCGGCTTTCTCCTTTTTGTACCCGGAGCCGGAGTCGAACCGGCACGGTTTCCCACTGGTGTTTGAGACCAGCGCGTCTACCAATTCCGCCATCCGGGCATATCCGTTTGGGATGATGCAAAAGTAAACAAAGTTTTTATTATTGCAAATTGTCACAACACCTATTATTCAAACTCACTGAAAATGAATGAGAAAATTTTTATAAAAATTTCCATAGGCCAACCAATTCTTCAAAAACGTACTTTTTTAAGTAATTTTAAGTAGAAATAATAAAGTGATTATGGAAAAGGTAAAACTCGGCAATAGCGAAATCCAGTTCAAACCTATTGTATTTGGCGGAAATGTGTTTGGCTGGACAATCGATGAGAAACAGTCCTTCACCTTATTGGATGCTTTTGTAGATATGGGATTCAGTCTGATCGATACGTCCAATAACTATTCCCATTGGGTGCCGGGCCACAGTGGTTCAGAATCCGAAATGATCATCGGCAATTGGATATGCAAGAGAGATGTCCGTGATAAAATCCAAATTGCAACGAAAGTTGGCGGTCGCCGAATTGACAATAGCAAACCCAATTTAAAGAAAAAGTATATCATTAAGTCAGTTGAAGATTCGCTAAAAAGATTGCAAGTCGACACGATCGATCTATACCAATCCCATCATGATGACCTTACTACAGATATAGACGAAACGTTGGAAGCCTACCAGCACTTAATTCAAACAGGGAAAATAAAATGGATAGGCGCCTCAAATTTAAGCCCTGAGCGTATCAGAGAATCGCTAAATATCGCCGAAAAACATAGCTTACCAGCCTACATTGCTGTACAACCCGAATACAACCTCTATGACAGGGCTAAATACGAAAGACAATATGAACAACTTGCACTTGATAATCATTTAGGTGTGATAAGCTATTATTCACTTGCCAGCGGTTTCCTTTCTGGCAAATACCGTTCCATTGAGGATATTAAGGAAGCGAAACGAAAGGAGGCTTTAAAACACCGGTTCAATGATCGTGGCCTACATATTTTAGATACATTGGCTGAAATAGCCCACAGCCAGCAGAAGACAATGTCTGCCGTTGCCTTAGCCTGGATTTTACATAGACCTTCTATTACTGCACCGATTGTGAGCGCCACAAACGTCCAGCAGCTGGAAGAACTTGCCAAGGCTGTGGAAATTAAACTAACTCCGGAAGAGTGTTTTCTATTGGATAAAGCGAGCTCATACTAAATACAAGAAACAAAAAAATATCGCCAACAAGATGAAAATAAGGAAATTACCCATATTTATACCCCAAAACAAAATAATATTTGGCTTAAAATTATAAGTCATGCTTAATTAGGGTATAAATAATTAAACAAATAATCCACATAAGACCGATAAAAACCTGTATTACAGCATTGAAAAAAAGGGCGCAAAATATTATTTTGCGCCCTACCCAAATTTTAATCGTTGTCAACAACGATTAAAATTCTATAGAACTTAGGTCGTTATTTACTTTATTTTTTTATCCAACAGCAATAAGACAGCTTCAGGCACCATGGCAGCTACATCCCCACCGTTAAACCAAACATCTCGTACGATAGAAGATGAGATATGAGCTTTTCCAGATCTGCTCATCAAAAAATAGCTTTCTACCTCACTATTAAGCAATAGATTATTTTGAGCAATCGCATTTTCAAATTCAAAATCATTAGTATTTCTAAGCCCTCGTAAAATAAAACGTGCACCTATTTTTTGACAGAAATCTACCGTAAGCCCCTCATACTTCACTACCTCTATTTCCTTTACCCCCTGAAAGACCTCAGTAATGGTACTTACACGTTCGTCGTGATCGAGCATTCCTTTTTTATTGGCATTATACCCAACTGCAATAATAACTTTATCAAACAGTGGTATTGCTCTTTCAACCAGGTCTTGATGAGCTAAAGTAAAAGGGTCAAAAGAACCCGGAAAAACAGCAATTTTCATATTAGATCGTATTTGCGTAGAAAGAAAAAGAAGAATAACCGTATTTTCTGGTCTCTATAAAATTTGGATGCTCCTCCATCTGTCTTGTCGATGGATGCTCCACAACAAGGAGTCCCTTATCTGCCACCAAACCCTGTTCGAAAATTAGTTTGGGCAATTGTGGCAATTTAGGGATATCATAAGGAGGATCAGCAAAAATAAAATCGTAGCGGTCTTTGCAACTGCCAATGAACCTAAACACATCTGCTTTCCTCGCTTTGATCTGTTCCAATTTCATCTTGACTGCAGTATCATTGATATACTGTACGCACTTAAAATGGAGGTCAACAGCATCTACATGTTTCACATCCCGAGACGCTAGTTCAAAGCTGATATTTCCAGTGCCGGCAAAAAGATCAAGACAATAAAGCACATCAAAATCCAGCCGATTCTGTAAAATATTAAACAAAGCTTCCTTTGCAATATCCGTGGTTGGCCGCACAGGTAAATTGGTCGGTGGGTTGAGCCTTAAACCACCTAAACGTCCACCTATTATTCGCATAATATTGAATCAAATAGTACATTGTATGGTGCCAGATTCGATTCTATCTCCCGATCAGCCAATACTACTTTTGTCTTCAGGTCCAATACCTCTATATCTCCAGCATAAGCTGAGATACGGCTATAATAAGATGTATTAGGGATTTCTCCAGAAAGAAGAGCCTTGTGGATAGTATCTCCCAAATTGAACTGGGCCAGCATATTCAAAAGGTAATAGCTGATATCATCAAGATTGTGGATTTCAAAACTATTGTAAATCTGAAAAACTCCATTTTTAAACAAGTAAAAATCCACCGTATTCTCCGAGCCAAAATGAAGTCCTAAAACATTTCCGCGAATGGACACCCGCTCCTGCGCACGGTCTAGAACCACCGCAAATTCAGGAAGTATGACAGCATCTGGAAACAATCTTTTCCATCTATTCAAAAGCAATCCATCAAACTGATATATAGCCACTAAGTTAAGATTATCTAAAATATATACAAAGGTATTTTCGACATCTGATGTACCTAAAAACTGTACATATTGTTCGATCTCGTCACGCTGAAAAAACTCCTTCGGAACAAACGTAAAGGTTTGATGTGGAATTACCACCCGGACAAATCGAAAAGGAAGGCTCATGATTCGTGTGGCATCCAAAATAGGCTCCTCCGAAGGATATTCGATTAAAATCGGAGCGACCGACTTCTTATCGACCACAGCCAATACATCTTTCTGAAAGCCAGCTTTGACCAAAAGATTGTACTCCGGTAAATAATGAATATTAAATTGATTCGATATATAATTCATTCGCTGAATTGTAAAATTTAAACTTCTTAGAGCAAAAATAGCTTTTTCTAGAGGATAAGACAAACCTTTTAAATAACTTTGAGGGTGTTCATCAAAAATCTGTTAATACAGCAATTTCCATGGAAGGCCACCACAGAGCAGTTGCAAGCCTTCGAATTATTGGAAGAGTTTTTACTCGCTTTCGACAAGCAATCTTGCTTCGTGCTCAGGGGATACGCAGGTACCGGTAAAACAACCTTGATATCGACGCTGGTCAAAGTGCTCCCTTCCCTACGGAAACGAGCGGTTCTACTGGCCCCTACAGGCAGGGCCGCAAAAGTGATAACGTATTATTCCGGACGTAAAGCGCTTACAATTCATAAGAAGATCTATCGAAAAAAATCGGCAGTTTCTTTCCAGCTTGATTTTACGCTTGCTGAAAATCTTCATGAAGACACCTTGTTTATTGTCGATGAAGCTTCCATGATATCCAATGCATCGGTGAATGCTCTTTCCGGTAGCTTATTGGACGACCTGATCCGTTATGTCCAATCTGGAAAGAACTGTACCCTGCTATTTGTCGGTGACACTGCCCAGTTACCGCCAGTAGGGCTTCTCGACAGTCCAGCATTAAACCCAAGCTATCTAGAGACCGAATATCATCTTTGCGTATACCCTTTTGAGCTCACCTCTGTTGTACGCCAGTCCCAAGATTCGGGTATCTTATACAATGCCACAAAGATACGGGAAGAAATCACGTCCGCTGGGGAAGATCAAGACAATTTTCCTTTCCCTAAATTCATAACAAAAGGATTTAAAAACCTTTACCGGATGACAGGTGAACGGTTAATTGAAGGGATAAACTATGCATACGACAAATATGGACTCGAAAATACGATGATTATATGCCGCTCAAATCGCTCTGCAAACCTGTATAATCAAAATATAAGGAATCGTATTTTATTTCGGGACGAGGAGCTAACTGGCGGAGATTATATCATGGTGGTAAAGAACAACTATTTTTGGCTCCAGGAAAACAATATGGGGGATGGCTTCATTGCTAATGGCGATATGGCCAAAGTCCGTAAGGTAAGCAACATCCATGACCAACACGGCTATCGATTTGCAGATGTCACTCTCGAATTTGTTGATATTGACGAAATAGAACCCATCACCTGTCGTGTCATCCTGGATAGTCTATATACCGACAGCCCCAATTTACCCTACGAAACACAAAAGGCACTTTATGAAGAAATTGCATTGGATTATGCAGATATTCTTGATAAAAAAGATCGTTTGGAAGCTATTAAGAAAGATCCCTATTATAATGCGCTGCAAATTAAATTTGCTTTTGCAATTACCTGCCATAAGGCACAGGGCGGTCAATGGCCAATCGTATTTGTAGATCAAGGGTACATAAACGACGATATGCTCGATCTAGAATTTCTAAGATGGCTGTATACAGGCGTCACCCGTGCCACAAAAGAACTTTTTTTAGTAAATTTTAATGAAAATTTCTATCCATCATAGGATTATTACACGAATCATTCACAAGACATCCTAATTATCGATATTTTTACATCCAAAACCATTATTATACAAAAATAATCTTTATTTATTTAATGCGTAAGTACTACTTTATCTTTGCAGCCAGCTTATTACCCATTATAGGCTCCGCACAACAGGCTAAAGAAACACCTGTAAGGCCAAATTATCAATTGGCTTCCAAATTCTCCCCGGAAAAATTGAAGAAAATGATTTTTTCAACCAGCATCAAACCAAACTGGATCAATTTTTCAGATCGTTTTTGGTATGACTATGCGAGCCCCCAAGGAAGAAATTGGTATATCGTCACCCCATCGTTAAAGAAAAAGGAGCTTCTTTTCAACAATGATGATGTTGCCGCCCAGATTACAAAAATCGTCAAAAACCCTGTCGATGCACAACATTTGGAACTCCAGGGACTTCGGTTCACCAAGGATGAGAAAAAAGTAAGGTTCCAGGTACAAAGCACCCGAGACACCGTCAAGTCCAAGGATGAGATACAGAAGCTTAAGAATAAATCAGATACAACTAAAAAGAAGCTATTCTATCTCGAATACGATCTCGCAACAAAATCAGTCCTTGAAATCAGTGATTCTACAAAAGTAAAAGCCCCACTAAGCTGGGCCAGCTTCTCACCGGACACTAGTACCGTCTATTTTGCAAAAAATTACAATTTGTATTGGATGGACAGGGCGAATTATCTAAAAGCTGTAAAAAATGAGAAGGACAGCACAATCGTCGAACATGAGATTACCAAAGACGGCGTACAATATTATGCTTGGGGTGGAGACGAATACAGTACAACAACCGGCGGTGACGAAAAAGATAAAGAAAATGAAACCAAGCGTAAACGCATATGGGTAAGCTGGTCTCCAGATGGACGTTACTTTACACTAACAAGAAAAGACAATAGATCTCTAAAACCTTTATGGGTTATCAATAACGTTGGCTCATCACGTCCAACACTTGAAACCTATAAATATCAGATGCCGGGTGAGGTTGATTCAACAGAGACTGAATTGTATATCTTTGATGCAACTGCAAAAACACCGCGCCGAATTGATGTCGCCGCATTTAAAAACCAGAGCTTGTCAACTTGGACCAAAACTCCGGACAAAAATTCCTATAAAGGAGATTACTTTATCAATTATTGGCTAGGGAACAACGAAGAGTTCTATATTTCACGCTCCAGCCGCGACCTGAAACGGATAGACCTCTTAAAAATCAATGTAAAAGGCACAGTTAACAGCATCATTCAAGAACGCTCCAATGTGTATCTGGATGCACAAAAACCTTTGTTGATTGAAAACAAGAAACAGCTGGTCCACTGGTCCGAGAGAGATGGCTGGGGACACTATTACCTATACGACACAAATGGCAAGCTGATCAATCAGATTACAAAAGGAAGTTTTCACGGCGAGGAAATCAACGGCTTCGATACAGCAACTGGTACGCTATTTTTTACAGCCTCAGGCCGGGAGAAAAATGAAGATCCATACTATTTACATCAGTACAGTGTCAATACAAACGGTACGGGAATCAAACTGTTAAATGCTGGAAACTTCGATCATCAGGTAGAAATGAGCGAATCCTCCAACTATTTTGTAAATAATTCCTCCCGGGTAAATACTACTCCAGAATCTGTATTATACAGCAGCAAAGGACAGAAGGTAATGACATTGGAGAAAGCAGACCTTTCCTTATTGTTCGCTGCGGGATATAAATTCCCAGAACCATTTAAAGTAAAAGCTGGTGATGGCACCACAGATCTTTATGGTGTTATGTACAAACCTTTTGACTTTGACAGTACCAAAACCTATCCTATTGTTGAATATGTGTATCCTGGACCTCAGACCGAAGCTGTTAATAAATCCTTTGGAAGAAGTATGGACAGAATTGATAGACTGGCGCAATTCGGCTTTGTCGTTATTACTGTTGGAAATCGTGGCGGCCATCCATCGCGGTCCCAATGGTATCACACCTTTGGCTACGGCAACCTGCGCGATTATGGATTGGAGGATAAAAAGGTAGCAGCAGAACAACTTGCAGATCGCTATAAATTTATTGACATTAACCGGGTAGGAATCACTGGACACTCCGGCGGCGGTTTTATGTCCACAGCTGCGATGCTGGTTTATCCCGACTTCTTTAAAGTTGCTGTATCTGGTGCTGGAAACCATGAAAATCAAATCTACAACCGCTGGTGGAGTGAGCGTCACCATGGCGTGACGGAAAAAGTTTCTGCAAAAGGCGACACGACATTCTCGTACCAGATCAACAAAAACACAGAACTTGCCAAAAACCTGAAAGGAAGATTATTGATTGCCACCGGTGACATCGACAATAATGTGCATCCAGCGAATTCCATTCGAATGGTAGACGCCTTGATTAAAGCCAACAAAAGATTTGATTTCTTATTATTACCAGGTCAGAGACATGGTTTTGGTGATATGACAGAATATTTCTTCTGGAAAATGGGCGATTATTTTAGTCAATATTTATTGGGCGACTCCAAAATGAATGAAGTTGACATGACCGAAATGAATAGAGAAAAACCGCAAAAATAAGAGCTAAATGACCTATAAAGAAAAATTAGCATTTTTATCCGTTACCTTGAGATCACTCGAGGTAACGGATTTTTCTTTGGAAAATCTTCAAGATATTACCCTTGCAGATCTATTGAATATTTCCTTAGAGAAAGATAAAAAAATTTCCTTTCGTGCGGCATGGGTATTCGAAACGATCGTTTTAAAAGACACGAGTTTACTCAAAAATGTACTCCAACAATTTTTTGACAATATAAAAATTCAAAACAACTGGAGCTGTCTTAGGAGTTACAGCAAAATACTGCTATTTTTAACTTCCCAAAAAAATAAGGAATACAGGATCGAACATCAAACTGAGGAAGATATTATTGAACATGTATTTCAATGGATGATCAATGAGCAATGCCCTGTCGCAGTGCTGGTTAATTGCCTGGATATATTGAATAACCTAAGTAAAAAACACGTCTGGATAAACGAAGAGCTGCAGGCACAAATTACCCATTTTCAACGAACAAAACCTAGCCCAGCATTGATGAGCCGGACCAATAAAATTATCAATCAGCGCGGTTACGGCGCTTAAAACAATGTGTTTCCCTTGGATTGGTTTACCCGTCCCAAGTGCTTGTAAGCAGCTTCTGTACACTCACGTCCTCTCGAGGTACGCATAAGATATCCCTCCTGAATCAGAAATGGCTCATAGACTTCCTCAATAGTACCTTCATCTTCGCCAACAGCCGTTGCCACGGTTTTTAATCCAACCGGCCCACCTTTGAATTTGTCAATAATTGTGGTCAAGATTTTATTATCCATCTCATCCAAACCATTTTCATCTACATTAAGTGCATGCAAAGCATACTTTGCAATCTCCTGATCGATACTTCCATTACCTTTTATCTGTGCAAAATCGCGGGTACGACGTAGCAGAGCATTTGCAATACGGGGAGTTCCCCTGCTTCTTCGCGCTATTTCATAAGCACCTTCATCAGATATGGGGGTATTTAAGATATGGGCGGAACGCAGTACAATCGTCGTTAATAATTTGGCATCATAGTACTGCAAGCGCGAATTAATGCCAAAGCGCGCGCGCAAAGGTGCAGTTAAGAGCCCCGAACGAGTGGTAGCGCCGATCAGTGTGAAGGGATTTAAAGAGATCTGAACAGAGCGTGCATTCGGCCCTGTCTCCAGCATGATGTCAATCTTGAAATCTTCCATCGCTGAATAAAGATACTCTTCCACTAGGGGGCTCAAACGATGAATCTCGTCAATAAACAACACATCGCCTTCTTCCAGATTTGTCAATAAGCCCGCTAAGTCACCTGGTTTATCCAAAACCGGGCCCGAAGTAATTTTTATGCCAACTCCCATTTCATTGGCAATAATATGTGATAAGGTTGTCTTTCCCAGACCAGGAGGGCCGTGGAGTAAAACGTGATCTAAAGCCTCACCTCTTAGCCTCGCCGCTTTGACAAAAATATTTAGGTTCTCCAATATTTTGGATTGTCCTGTAAAGTCTTCAAAAGCCTGAGGTCGCAATGCACGTTCGATATCACGATCTGTATTGCTCAGGCGCTCTGGATTTGGATCTAAATTCTCGTTCATGATCACTACCTTTAATTTCTTTTATAGCTTTTTCCGATACTTCCCAACTTCAGTTGAATAACCCCCAAAAAAGCTTCCTTAAAAATACTTGTACTCATTTTGGAAGTACCTTCTGTCCGATCTGTAAATATAATCGGTACTTCAACTACATTAAAACCATATTTTATGGCTGTAAATTTCATCTCTATCTGGAAAGCATATCCGACAAACTTAATTTTATCCAACGGAATTGTCTTCAATACTTCTCTCGTGAAACAAACAAATCCTGCGGTCGCATCCTGAATATTTATCCCTGTGATAAACCGAACATATACCGAAGCAAAATAGGACATCAAAACCCTGCTCATCGGCCAATTAACCACATTGACACCTTTGATATAACGTGAACCAATACTCATGTCCGCACCGTCCAAACAGGCTTGTCGCAAGCGAAGTAAATCTTCCGGATTGTGGCTAAAGTCTGCATCCATTTCGAAAATATAGTGGTAATGCTCCCGGGCAAGGGCCCATTTAAACCCGTGGATATAAGCCGTACCTAAGCCTAGTTTTCCACTACGCTCTTCAATAAATAAACGACCGGTAAACTCATTGGATTGTAAACTCTTGATAATGGTGGCTGTCCCATCCGGCGAGCCATCGTCGACGATTAAAATATCGAATGCGTGTGATAAGGAAAAAACTTTGCGAATGATTTTTTCTATATTTTCCTTTTCATTATATGTTGGAATGATAACTAAACTATCCGTCACTTTTTTATATTTAAGACCTGTAAAGGTAATCATTTACGTTAAATTCTAATACAGGAAATCCGTGAAATCTACAGGTAAAACAGCAATACTACAGTAAAAAAACAGTAACTCCTTCAAGCTCACATCAACAGACAGACAATTATTTGATTGTACATCAAAAAAGAAAAGCCCGTTACTTTGGGAGTAACGAGCTTTCATTAACCAATTATAAACTTAAATTATGAGACTGCAAATATGGAGAAAATTGCTTGCAATTACAAATTTATCTGCGTTTTTTTGCAACATTTTCAATACAGTATCTATTCTATTTTGCTAAATCGTTTATAAAACACGCAGACTACCGCAATTTAGCGATCAACCTCTCCCAAAACAATATCAATAGACCCAAGGATCGCAATGAGATCGGCAATTAAGACACCTTTGCCGAGTTCAGAAATTACCGAGAGATTGTTAAAACTTGGTCCACGGGACTTCACGCGCAATGGAATATCCGACTTCTCTTTAGTGACAAAGTAAAACCCTAATTCGCCCTTCGGGTTTTCTGCACGTACATAATAATCCTGTGCCTTCAAATTCACTTTCTTCGGAACTAATGCCCGGGGATCAAATTCTGGACTGCGCTGAAAATCTTTCTGCAATCGTTCAAGACATTGTTCTACAATGTGTACGGATTCTTTGACCTCATCTACCCTTACTTTAAACCTGTCCCAGCAATCACCGAGTGCCCCCATCTCTCCTTTTCCAACGGGTATTTCAAAATCGATTTCGGGGTAAACAGAGTAACCATCAATTCGTCGCAAATCCCATTTTATACCCGAAGCGCGCAACATAGGGCCCGATACCCCATAATTGATGGCGACATCTGCAGGCAACACGCCTATATTTGCTGTTCGGGAAATAAATATCTGATTTTGGGTCAGGATCTCATCCAGTTCCACCAATTTGGGCTTAAAATAGCTAATAAACTCCGCACAACGGGCCTCAAACCCAACAGGAAGGTCATAAAACAAACCTCCTACCCAAATGTAATTGTACAACATCCTAGAGCCGGAAGCCCATTCCAGCATATTCATAATGTGTTCACGGTCCCGAAAACACCAAAGAAAAGGTGTTGTCGCACCAATATCAATGCCATATGTCCCAATAGCGATTAGATGTGAGGCAATACGATTGAGTTCACAGACTAAAACACGAATATACTCTACTCTTTTGGGAATTTTACGATCAAGACCGAGCATGCGTTCAACCCCCATAACGAAGGCATGACTGTTGTTCATCGACGCCAAATAGTCCAGCCGATCGGTGAAAGGGATTGTCTTGGCATAATTCAATGATTCAGCATGCTTGTCAAAACAGCGATGGAGATACCCTAAATGAGGAACAACCTCTTTAACGATCTCTCCATCAGTAATTAATTGCAACCGAAGAACACCATGGGTTGAAGGATGTTGAGGCCCCATATTCAACACCATTTCCTGACTCGATATTTCCGTCAGGTGTTTCTCGTAACGCACCAAAGCCTCTTTATATTTTGGATTCGCCATTTCTATCAATTAATCGTAATACCATGATATTTTTCAGCCTCCTGATAATCTTTCCGCAAAGGATAACCGTCCCAATCGTCAGGCAGTAAAATTCGTCTAAGATCGGGATGCCCCTCAAAAAAGATCCCCATCAAATCGAAAGCTTCCCTTTCATGCCAGTCTGCAGTCCGCCACACAGAGGCTACTGAAGGAATCTCAGGCAACTCATCTAAAGCACGGTTACCCGAAAGTTCAACTTTTAGCACAATCGTCTGTTGGTAGGGCAATGAATTTAAATGATATACAATGGTAAAATGCTCCTCATAATCTACTGCTGTAAGGTTACTTAGAAAATCAAAATACAAACCTTCTGTATCCCTTAGGAATAAACAGACTGCTACAATATCCGCTTTATCGATAAAAAGGGCTGGTTGTAAGCCCGTATGATCTTCTTTGCGGATAACTTGGTCTCCAAATATGGAAACAAGGGTGGATTTTATTTCGTCAAATGTCATATTAAGGAGCTATACGCGTGATTTTCCAAGAATCTGACACCTTTTTATAGACCATGCGATCATGCAATCGACTTGCACGTCCTTGCCAAAATTCAAAGTAGATAGGTTTCAAAATATAACCGCCCCAATGGTCCGGCCTAGGGACAAACTCGTCTCCCTCATATTGACGCTCTAATGCTTCAACCCTCCTCTCCAAAAAACTTCGGTTTGGAATTTCATGACTTTGTGGGGATGCCAGTGCACCAATACGGCTCGCTTTGGGACGCGACTGGAAATATTCGTCGGAATCGGCTGCGTTAACAAACTCTACGACACCTTCTATCCGTACCTGCCGCTGTAATTCAGGCCAGAAAAATAATAATGCCGCATGTGGATTTGCTTTCATCTCTTCCCCTTTACGACTAAGGTAGTTTGTAAAAAATACAAGTCCCTCTTCCGCAATATCTTTCAATAAAACAATTCTTGAAGAAGGTAAATGATGAGAAGATACGGTGGAAAGCACCATAGCGTTGGGCTCATTCACTTCGCTGTGGACAGCCGCATCAAACCAATTTTTAAACTGCTCGATTGGATCGTGATCCACATCTGATTCAGATAGACTACCCAATACATAATCCTGTCTGATTGCTGCAATATCTTTATGTTGAATGGACATAGAAACCTACTTTTATATCCTACAAACTTACTAAAATCATTGCTTTTTCTCTATAAAGTTAGTAGAAATTGATAAAATGCCAATTTTGGCACAAATCTCGCATAGATTAAATAAAAAAGATTAAATTCAATAAATAATTAAAATTCGCGCTATATGTTTACCGAACTAGACCCACAGAAAGGAAGTTTGCTGATTTCCGAACCTTTTATGCTTGATCCTAGATTTTTGAGATCCGTCATATTATTATGTGATTACAATACGGAGGGAGCTTTGGGTTTTGTCCTGAACAATCAAACTAATGTACGTATCGGTCAACTGCTGGAATCTATCCCTCATTGTAACTTTCCGATCTATCTCGGAGGGCCTGTAGCACAGGAAAGTCTTTTCTTTGTCCATAGCCGATTTGACCTTCTGTTAAGTGGTGAAGAGGTTGCACCAGGCATCTACTTTGGCGGCGATGAGGAGAAACTGATTGACGCCATTCAATCAGATCGCATTAAACAGGATGAATTGAAATTTTTTATCGGTTATTCCGGTTGGTCCCCAGGTCAGCTAGACGGCGAAATTAAAGAAAATAGCTGGGCGGTTCAGAATAAATACCACCATCAGCTGATTTTTGAAGGAAATGGCGAACTATTATGGAAAGATGCCATTATCGGTCTTGGCCCAAAATATGCGCATGTTGCCAATTTTCCACAGAGCCCAGGATTAAACTAACGCAAACTATTCTGCATTACGCTGACAGATTTGATCCGGGGGGACTAAACCCACATTACAAGTCAATGACAAAATAGACGTATTTCTGCCATCCTGTCCTACAACAGCGGTTTGGAACACCGATTGTGTATTTTTAACAAATCATAAAATTAAAAATATCGACATAAAAATTATGAATCCAGAAAAAGGTAGTATCTCAATCCACACGGAGAACATATTTCCCGTAATCAAAAAATTCTTATACTCTGATAATGAAATTTTCTTGCGCGAACTGGTATCTAATGCAGTTGATGCTTCTCAGAAAATCAAACGCTTAGCTTCATTAGGACAATACAATGGAGAAATAGGCGAATTGATTGTAGACGTAAAATTCGATGAAGCTGCTAAGACCATCACGATTTCCGATAATGGTATTGGTATGACAGCCGACGAGATAAAAAAATACATCAACCAAATCGCATTCTCTGGAGCAACAGAGTTCATGGAGAAATTCAAAGAGGCAAATGATGCAAATGAAATCATCGGCCGTTTTGGATTAGGCTTCTATTCTGCCTTTATGGTAGCAGATACCGTAGAAATTCAGTCACTATCTTACCAGGATGGTGCAGAGCCTGCGCATTGGACCTGTGACGGTAGTACCTCATACGAAATCTCAACGGGTACAAGAACAACACGTGGTACAGATGTAATCCTACATATTAACGAAGAATCAACTGAATTCTTGAGTCAGGCTCGTTTACAGGACATCTTAGATAAATATGCAAAATTCCTGCCTGTATCCATTCGTTTTGGGACAAAAACCAACTCGGAACCTGATGGTGAAGACGAAGAAGGAAAACCAAAATACAAGTCCGTAGAGGTTGATAATATTATCAATAATACGAATCCTGCCTGGACAAAATCACCGTCTGAATTAAAAGACGAAGATTACCTGGCATTCTATCGTGAGCTTTATCCCTATTCAATGGATGAACCCTTGTTTTGGATTCACCTCAATGTAGATTACCCATTCAATCTGACAGGTATCCTTTACTTCCCTAAGGTTAAAAACGAACTTGAGATCCAACGTAATAAAATCAAGTTATATTCGAGACAAGTATTTATCACAGACGAAGTCAAAGATATTGTTCCAGAATTCTTAATGCTCCTCCATGGCGTCATTGATTCACCGGATATCCCATTGAATGTATCACGTTCATTCTTGCAAGCAGATAGTAACGTCAAGAAAATCAACAGCTATATCACGAAGAAAGTTGCCGACAAACTGAACGAAATCTTCAAAACTGACCGCAAAGGCTTTGAAGAAAAATGGAACGATATCGGTTTATTTATCAAATATGGCATGCTGAGCGATGAGAAATTTGCGGAAAAAGCAAACGATTTTTGTTTGGTAAAAAACACAAATAACGAAAGCTTCACCATCAAAGAATACTGCGAGAAAGTTAAAGATATTCAAGCAGATAAAGATGGAAACGTTGTCTACTTATACACCCATGATGCAGCCCAACAAGATGGCTTTATACAGACGGCTTTAAATAAAGGTTATGATGTATTGATGCTTGATGGGCCTCTTGATACTCACTTTGCTGCTTATCTAGAACAAAAAGGCGGCGAAAAAGTACAATTGAAGCGTGTAGATGCAGACGTAATTGATAAATTGATTCAAAAGGATGAAAAGGTAGCGCTCTCTCTTTCTGAGGAAGAATCTAAAAAAGCTTTGGCAGTTTTTGAAAAAGCAATTTCCCGTCAGGACATGAAGGTTGAAGTTGATGCGCTCCAGGAAGCTGATTTACCCGTATCCGTAACAATTGACGAATTTATGCGTCGTATGAAAGATATGGCGAAAACGGGCGGTGGTATGAACTTTTATGGCTCATTGCCGGACAATTACAAAGTTACCGTTAATGGAAATCACCCACTGATCAAACGGATTTTATCATCTTCAGAAGAAGAAGGATCAAAACTGGCTAAACAAGCATTTGACTTGGCACTTCTATCCAGAGGATTATTATCGGGAGCAGATTTGACATCTTTTGTAAAGAGAAGTGTAGAGATGATCTAATATTATCTCCTTAACGAAAAAAGGCGGTTTTTTTAAAAAGAAACCGCCTTTTTTGTTTGCTATTGACAACCTAGAATAGCATTTGTACCACCTAAACGACTTTGAATACTGAATTTGATGCACGGTTCAGGTTTTTTATTAAAATTTAATAAACTAATCTTCACCTAGTTGACCTTAAAGCCCCTTTTTTTTGAGTGAAATATTTGGAGGGAATAGGGTTTAATCGTACTTTTGTATCATCAAAATCACGGTAGGTATAGCTCAGTTGGTTAGAGCACTAGATTGTGGTTCTAGGGGTCGTCGGTTCGAGCCCGATTACTTACCCAAAAAGGCAGATCAAATGATCTGCCTTTTTTAATTTTAGCAAGATTGATACTAATTTTCCTCCTATAACTTTTCGCAGCACTTCCATTAATAGATCAGAAAGTAAGTTTAGCTTGGGTTGATTCATAACAATGACACCTCCTTTTAAACCTTTTATTAGCAATATCCTTGACATTGGAACATATAAAGTAAAGACGGCCCAATACGATGACGGGCTGTAAGAGCAGTAAATAGCGCACCTTTGTCGCGGCAGAATGAATTGGCTTCTTTTTTTGAGAAACTTACCAGCCCCGGAGGAACTTGACGGATTCTTGGAAACCGGGACTGGATAAGTTAGATCAAACAGTTAAGATTGCTACCGTAATAATGATATAACAAAATTAAATTTAAAAAATCAGATTTTTGTTTTCTTAATTATTCAATTGCTTTTCGTATTAATAACTATCTTAAAAACTCTCCGATTTTTTACTGACAAACCCAGAAATTCATCGAAGTAAAGGGCTGCAAACAGAGTCAATCAGCTGATTATAGCAACGTTGTTCCCTCATTGATCAAAATTTAATAATATCAAAAACTTTCTTAATAATCTTTAAAACTGAATTCATGATACTTTGATCTACCTTAGTAGCTGTTAGGTGAGGTTATTTAGATTTAACCAGTCTAAATTCGGAAGGAAGGCCAGCAGTCATCTTTATTTAGCTAAAGACATATATGAATAGACAGGGAAATATTGAACGTAAAGCTCTATTAGTTGGTGCATTTATTTATTTAGTTCTGGGATTGTCAGGCTGGTATACCTATTATTCGTCCAACTCAGAAGCAATGCTGTTGGATGCAAATTACAATATGGTGAATTCCTTTGCCAGTTTTATTGGATTCTATGTTGTAAAAATACGCAGTAAGAAAACAGCGACATTTCCATGGGGACAATTTATTTATGAATCATTATATGCATTAGTAAAAGGTATTTTAATTCTTGGAATACTAATCGCTGCACTCTGGGAAAATAGCATGAAAATATATGTTTACTTTCTTAAAGGAAAAACACTTGTGGTAAACACCGATCCAATTTTGCCTATGATCGTTATTTCAGTTGTGTTAAGCTTTGGATTAGCAATATACTACAAAAGCTCAAACAAGAAAATCGAAAATACCAGCACTATGCTAGCTACTGATACGAAAGCGGCCATGATAGATGGGTATCTCTTTTTCTTTGGGGGCGGATCTTTACTATTGATGCTTTACTTAGGAAAAATCATACCATCACTGCGTTTCCTGCAGTTTATTGGAGATGCATTGGTTGTATTAATTTTTGAAGCTGTAATGATCAAGGAGCCCATTCATATTATTAAAAACAATTTCGTGGAATTGGCCGGCGGCCAATTACAATCCGACAGCGAATGGAAAGAAATAAAGGATATAGTAACAAACACCCCTATTCGACACTTTACGATCAGCAATGTGTACATTATTAAGACTGGTAGTTCGATTTTGATTCTTGTATATATTTCACAGAATTCAGCATCTTCCTTTATTAAAAAAGACGATATCATTCAATTTAAAGCTAGTAATATCACGCAATTAATAAAAATGGGGTATCCCAACGTCGCAATGGAGCTAATAATACAGGGCTAGCAAAGTATCTCGCATCGCATCAAATTCATATAAGATCAACTAAAAGACCAGTCAGACTGAATTTATTTAACTTTTAAAATATTTAGTATTTAAAATATACACTCGTACAAAATGTTGCAATATTTTGCATAAAATACAGGTATTATGAATTATTTATTACAACATATATCAAAAATACCCTATGTTTGTAACATAATTTACAAAAAAGATAGCATGATTTCAAAGGAAGAACGTCACGATTTTATATTATCGAAGATTAAAAAGGAACGAAAGCTCGCAATGATCGACTTGGCAACAGAACTCAAGGTCTCTGAGCACACCGTGCGACGGGATCTGAAAGAACTCTCTGATGCTGGTCTGCTACGCGCAATCCGAGGTGGAGCCACTGTTCGATCAAACATACCTTTCGACATATATAACCGTAACAAGCTCGACATTTTGGAAAAGCAGCTGATAGCTGAAAAATCGATTACATTGTTGCGAGATAATCAGGTGGTTTTTTTTGATGGCGGTACAACAACACAGGCTATTGCCGGAAATATACCCGATGAACTAGCACTTACTGTGGTTACCCATAGTCTTCCCATTGCAAATATACTTTCTAACCATCCAAATATTCAGCTGATCTTCGCAGGCGGTATTTTCTGTAAATCTTCTTTTACCATGCAAGGTAAGGCTGCTATCTCCCTATTTGAAGAAATTTATGCTGATATTTGCTTTCTTGGTATCTGTAGCCTGGATCTGCAACATGGACTTACGGCTAGAACGCTGGAAGAAACATACATCAAAAGGGCGCTATGTAAAAACGCCAGCAACATCGTAGCTGCCACAACAAGCAATAAACTGGAAACAACAGAACCTTTCGTTATTTGTCCTACAACGGATGTCAATTATTTAATCACGGAAAGAGATCCTTCAGAAATGCTTTTAACGGCCTATCATAAAACAAATATTACGATTTTATAAATGCTAAGCTATGAGAAATCTAAAACAAGAAGTTGCTAGAGCCGCACTTCACTTGTTGGAGCCGCATCAGGTAATCGGTCTGGGTGTTGGATCAACAATAGCTCATTTCGTCGATTTGATTGCTACTGAAATCGAATTTAAATCCGATTTAAAATTTATTTCACCTTCTTTGGAAACCAAAATATTGCTTCATACACATGGACTCATTTGCATTGATTGTAATACATTATCTGCGCTTGACTACTATTTTGACAGTTGTGACCAAGTAGATCAAAATTTAAATGCGCTCAAAAGTGGTGGCGGGGTACATTGCAGTGAAAAAATCATGGCAGCTATGGCAGATCAATTTATCCTCTTAGTTGATGCGACAAAGATGGTCAAAGAGCTTAGTACAACATATCCGTTATGTATAGAAATACTACCCGAAGCTTGGCTTTCTGTATGTAATAAAATAAAATCCAGCTTTGGTCCGCAACTATCCGAAATTGTATTGCGCCATTCCAAACAAAAATCTGGTCCACTTACATCAGACAGGGGCAATTTCCTAGCTGATATTTATTTCAATACACTACCTGATCTTGAACATTTGAACAGGGATATTAAACAAATCCCAGGAGTTTTGGAACATTCCCTCTTTTATCAGTTGTGTTCTGAATGCCTCATGGCAACTGATAATGAAATAAAACATTTACATTCAAAACGAGTTGACTAAGTGGGCAGTAGAAAAAAATGAATTCGAGCACTCCCCTTAAAATCGTGTAAATTATTTAATAAAAATTACAAAACACTTCAAATCAATATGCAAAACACTCAAATTAACACCGGAATACTCAGTTTTGGCATGTCAGGTCGCGTCTTTCACGCACCATTTATACATACAAATCCACATTTCAACCTTGTCGCTGTGGTAGAACGATCAACCAAAACAGCTCATAAACTTTATCCGACGGTAAAGAGCTATGATAGCATCAGCGAACTATTAGCGGATGAAAGTATCGAGCTGGTTATTGTAAACACACCAAATTATACCCATTTCCAATTTGCCAAAGAGGCTTTGGAGGCCGGAAAGCACGTATTGCTTGAAAAGCCCGCAGTTGATGATTCAAAACAATTCGACGAACTGCTTGACATCAGTAGCGCACAGAATAAGAAACTATTTTTTTATCAAAATAGAAGATATGACAGTCACTTCCTTGATATCAAACAAGTAATCGACAGTAAGGAATTAGGAAAGCTCATTGAAGTGCATTTTAGATTTGACCGATATAAAATGGAATTAGGTCAAAAATATTTTAAGGAAGATGCACAGTATATTTCCAATGGTATTACCTACGATCTTGGTCCGCACTTGATCGATCAGGCCATATCGCTCTTCGGAAAACCTATCAAGTTTGCCAAAACAACGTCGATTAATAGACCAGATTCAAAAGTTGCAGACTATTTTCATTACCATTTATATTATCCCGAAGGCCTTAATGTTTACTTAACAGGCAGTCTGCTTGTTGCATCCCCACAGGCAGCCTTTGTCCTGCATGGAACACAAGGGAGTTTTATCAAGCACATGACCGATGTGCAAGAGCAGCAACTGATCGATGGCATGCTGCCCAACAATCCATCTTATGGAATCGAACCTGCTAGTGCTAAAGGAAAACTCGTCACTATCGATGCTTCTAACCAGAGAAAGGAATCAGATATAACAGCGCACAAAGGAAACTACAATCAGCTGTTTGAAGATATTTATGAAAGCCTAAGAAATCAAGGCGATTACCCTATAAAAGCAGATCAGATTAAATGGCAAATTGAAATGCTGGAAGCTGTAGACACTTCAGTCTAAAAAAATGGAGCACATCTTGTTATTGCTAAGATGTGCTCCATTTTAGGTTACACTCCAAAGACATTCATTGGGTTCGATATGAATCATGACATGACCAAGATCAGGTATATTCCTGATCAAATGATCTTTGAGCTTATGAGCCAAGTCGTGCCCCGCCCGTACTGTGATTTCACTATCGACGATGGCATGTAAGTCAACATGATACTTTGCGCCCGACTTGCGGACATAACATTTTTCAGTAGCTTTGATTCCATCTACCTGTAAAGCAAGCTCACGAATGTTATCGATCACTTCTTCATACACATTCTCATCCATGATTTCGCCTAGCGCCGGCCTGAAAATATGATAACAGTTGTAGAGTATAAAACCTGCGGCGAACAGTGCAGCATAATCATCTGCATTTTCGTAGCCCTTTCCCATCAATAGCGCAATGG
Source organism: Sphingobacterium sp. UGAL515B_05 (assembly GCF_033097525.1). NCBI lineage: Bacteria > Pseudomonadati > Bacteroidota > Sphingobacteriia > Sphingobacteriales > Sphingobacteriaceae > Sphingobacterium > Sphingobacterium sp. UGAL515B_05. The sequence goes on from NZ_CP109907.1 coordinate 5,296,304, forward strand.
AGATTCCAATAAAAGCCGCCACAGATGTGATAGCATCGCTACGGTGATGCCAGGCATCCGCTCGTAATGAAGAACTATTTGTTTCTCTACTTTTCTTCATCACGATCCGGTAAGAAATCTCTTTCCAAATAATGATGCCGCCCAAAACAAACAGCGTCCATGGCTTTGGTAAGTCGTGCGGCGTTCCGATATTCTCAACACTTTCATAAGCTATTATGGTCGCTGACACTATCAAAAAACCAACCACAATAAAGGTAATCAGGGGTTCCACCCTGCCGTGACCATAAGGATGGTTATCGTCGGCAGGTCGTTGCGCATATTTTAGACCAAGTAACACGAGAAAGGAAGAAAAAATATCGGCTGTTGACTCAATTGCGTCAGCAATCAATGCATAAGAATTCCCAAAAAAACCAGCTAACCATTTCAACAAAGCCAACAATGCGTTGCCTACAATACTAAAATAAGTTGTTCTGACAGCAGTCTGTTCTTGATGTTCCGACATAGCGATAATTTCCTTAACAACGCGGGATTACTCTTTTTCTTATCAAATTCTAGCGCTCATGCAACAATCATTAGCTGCCACTGGCAAGATCCTGCAATGCTTTTTTAATTTCCGGTGTCCCGTAATCGCGACTCCCTTCCAAGCGTTCCACAATCTTGCCACTTTTATCCAAAATTACGGTTGTCGGAATTGACTGCCCAAGGAAAGTTGGAGGAATATCACCTGCCGGAACATATAAAGGTAGATCATATTTGTTCTCCGCCATGAAAGCAGAAGACTTATCGATGTCTCCATCAACATCAACCATCAGAAAAACAATATCCTTATTGTCTTTAAGCGACTGCCTAAGCTGATCGATAGAAGGTAATTCGTGTATACATGGAGGACACCATGTCGCCCAAAAATTGATAAACACCACTTTACCTTTTAAATCATTCAATTGAACAACATTACCGGATTTATCTTTAAATGACACATCTGTTGCTGTCGTAGGAACAGCGGATTCAGTTGTATCCTGCAATTTTTCAACCTTAGCTTCGCTCTTGGTTCTGCTGTTTTGGCAAGCGAATAAAAGGCTGGCAGATAGTACTGTCAAACCAAACAGCATGGAACGGCTATTAAACTTTAAATTCATCGTTTCTTGTTTCATTAAAATAATAAAATTTGCAGATCCATCCAATCATGTAGACTTAGATAAACCTCTTGACCGTATTGATATTTGGAAAAATCTACAAACTATTTTAGCTAAATTAACCTTAATTATCCGAGAGTACAAGCGACTTCTTCGTTTTTCTCGTTAGCGCATTTTATTTTACGCATTATGAATCATTTAAACATTTGTTTTAAATTTTACGTTACGACCTCAGTATTGCTGCTATGTGTGCAACTTAGCGCTGCTCAAAATGTAGACTCCAGCTTCAACACAATTTATCAGTTGATAATCCAAAAGGATTTCTTTACAGCCCGTGATAGGTATGCCACCAACAAAACAGCTTTTAAAGAAACATACCAAAAAAAGATCATCGCTGCGGTCCTAGCCAACGCCTTCAATAAACCCCGGGATTCAAACAAAGAGATAGCTTCCCTCAAAATGAACAAAAACGAACTACCAGATACACTACTGTTAAAGGTTCTTCGTATCCAGGAGGACAATTTTGTCAAACTGAAAGATTACGCCGGAGCGAAAAGGACTGCCGAAAACGTGCTCCTTCGATTTGATCGATTGCTAACTGCTGACGAAAAGGAAGATCTAAGAAACAACCTTAAAATATGGTCCGCCCTCGCGCATGTTCCAGCTCAGGTTGTATCAATCACTGGCGACAGCCGACTTAAAATGACAAAGGATGCTGCAGGTCTAAAAAATCTAAAGATAACCGTGAACGGCCATACCGCACAGTTTATATTTGATACAGGGGCCAATCTATCGACAGTTTCGGAATCTACGGCCAAACGTCTCAATATGGCTATTATCCCCGCAAGCATTGATGTGGATGCGATCACTGGTATATCAATCAAAGCGGATCTAGCTGTTTGCAAGGCCTTGAAATTTGGTCATATCACTGTTTCTGACGCAGTATTCCTTGTCTTTCCCGACAGTGCACTCCGTATTCCACAAATCAACTATCAAATCAACGGGATAATAGGTTTCCCAGTCATTGAAGCGCTTCACGAAATACAGCTGACCCAGGATGATCTTTTCATTGTACCGCAAAAAGAGACAGCTTCTTCACAAAACTCAAATCTTGCAATTGATGGATTATCACCTTTACTTTCCATTGAAGGGAAACATTATGCATTTGATACCGGAGCGGAGAAAACGATCTTATATGAATCATTTTACAAAACCTATAAGCGGGAGATCGAAAGAAAATATAATCCAAAAACAATTGCAATGGGCGGAGCCGGTGGAAGAATCGAGCATGAAGGCTTTATAATAGATCATACCTTCATAATTGGTCATAAATCGATCTTCCTTGAAAATATAAGCGTTTTAAAATCTAAAATTAAAGATGAAACTGTTTATGGAAACATCGGGCAGGATATCATACATCAGTTTTCTAAGATGATCATTAATTTTAGTCGTATGTATATTAGGTTTGATTGATAGCTAACTCATAACCAAAAACAAAAACGCCCCATATTATGGGGCTTCTGTTGATTTATTGAAAAAATTAAGCGGAGTAGGATGCTGCATTAAAGCCCTTCCTTTTGATAATGCCGATAATTTCTTCTTCGGAAATTCCTTCAGATTTTACCGTCAGAATCTTATCTGCTACTGAGGTATCAACACTCCATTCGCAGATACCATCCAAATTGTCCAGATCAGCACTTACCTTTGACACACATCCGCTGCAATTAAGGTTTGTTTTAAATTGAAGTTCTTTGCTTTCCATGTTATTTTTATTTTAATGTTATCAATCTATTATTTATCTCTTTACCTATACAAATTTCACGTTTATTTAACCGTTATGTTTACAGTTTTCCTATTTTGTTTTGCACTATTTACCGGAAGCAGAATGCATTCCCAGGTTGATATCCGGTGGTTATTTTTTCCATTTAAGGCGCAAGCTATTACTAACCACACTTACACTGCTTAGGGCCATTGCGGCTCCGGCAATCATTGGATTCAAAAGGAAACCGTTAATTGGATAGAGTATACCAGCGGCCAAAGGAATACCTATTAAGTTATAGATAAAGGCCCAAAACAAGTTTTGTTTGATCGTCGCTACTGTTTGCTTAGACAAGCGAATAGCCTGTGGAATTTTTGTCAAATCCGAAGAAATAATTGTCATTTTCGCTACATCCATTGCAATATCACTTCCTTTTCCCATAGCAATACTAACATCCGCGGTTGCTAAAGCGGTGCTGTCATTAATACCGTCTCCAACCATAGCCACAATTTTCCCTTTTTTCTGTAATTCTCTGACAAAATCTGCTTTATGCTGTGGTAATACTTCGGCTTTATAATGTTTAAGACCTGTCTGTGCCGCGATAGCATTGGCGGTAGATTCGTTATCACCGGTCAGCATGTACAATTCGATTCCCATTGCCTGCATCTCCTTGATGGCGCGCACAGAACTCTCTTTGATTCGATCTGCGATGGCAATTACTGCTAATGCAGTATGATGATTGGCAAACCAGATCACTGTTTTTGATTGCTTTTCCCATTGGGTGGCATATGCCCTCAACTCGGCCTTGATCTCAATGTCATTTTCGTCCAATAACCTCCAATTACCAACGAAATAGGTTTCTGACCCTTCCCTTGCTTTTACACCTTTACCAGTAATACTTTCAATGGAAGATATTTTTGCATCATTTACCTTATTGAGATATCCGACAACTGCATCGGCCAGCGGGTGTTCAGATTGCTTTTCCATACTTAATAGGATGCCTTTCAAATGATCACTGTCATCGCTCCACTGCACGTCGGTAACAACCGGTCTTCCCTCTGTAATGGTACCGGTTTTATCCAAAACAACTGCATTCACCTTTTTAGCCAACTCCAGACTCTCCGCATCCTTAATTAAAATACCCTGTTCGGCCCCTTTGCCGACGCCGACCATAATAGCCGTCGGAGTAGCCAATCCCAGCGCACAAGGACAGGCAATAACCAAAACTGTTACCGCTGCCAATACCCCTTGAACCAGATGGTTTTCTCCGCCTAAAGTAAGCCACAGTAGAAAAGTTAATATAGCGACACCAATTACAATAGGAACGAATATACCTGCAATGCGATCCACGAGTTTTTGCACAGGAGCCTTACTGCCCTGCGCATCCTGCACCATTTTTATAATCTGTGCAAGCATTGTTTCCTTTCCGATTTTTGTTGCTTTGAATTGGAAGCTGCCCTTCTGATTGATAGTTCCGGCAAACACCTTTTCATGTTCCAGTTTCAAAACCGGTACCGGTTCCCCACTTAACATACTTTCATCAACATAAGAGTTTCCACTGCTGACAACACCATCGACGGCAATCTTTTCGCCGGGTTTCACCAGGATTGTGTCTCCTGTATGCACAGCCTCTATTGGTACTTTAGATGTACGCCCATCCGGCTCTACCACTATTACCGTCTTAGGCTGCAAGCCCATAAGCTTTTTTATAGCCGATGAAGTGTTTCCTTTAGCCTTTTCTTCCAGTAATTTACCCAACAGAATAAATGCAATGACGACTGAGGCCGCCTCAAAATATACATGTGCATGTAGCCCACGCGTATGCCAAAATTCAGCAAAGAGCATATTGAAAAGACTAAAAATATAGGCTATACCTGTACTTAATGCCACAAGAGTATCCATGTTGGCAGAACGGTGTTTGGCTTGCTTCCATGCATTGACAAAAAAGTCCTTACCTAACCATAGGACTACTGGAGTTGAAAAAAGCCACATGATAGGATTTGCATAAGGGATATGCATGAAGAACATGCCAATGATCACTACGGGGAGCGATAGTAATACCGCCCACCGAGTTTTCGTCTGAAGCTTACGAAATTTCTCGGCGTGAATTGTCTCTAAAGTTTCCCGCTGTGTAGATTCATCCTCAATTAACAAATCATATCCACCAGCTTGAACTGCTTTTTGTATTTTTATTTGATCAGTGACGTTAGGTAAATACTCAACGGTAAGGTTTCCCGTCGCAAAATTCACAGATGCATGGACAACTCCTAGTTCATATTTCACGATACTTTCAGCACTACTGGCGCATGAAGCACAAGTCATCCCAAGAACCGGAAATGTTTTGGTCAATGTTGAAACACCATAGCCAAGATCTTTGATCGCCTTTATACTGTTAACAACAGCATCACTATCTTGAGGTATAATAGCTGCTCTATGATTGTTCAATTCCACATGATAACTTGCCAACCCCTTCACGTCAGCAAGTCCCTTTTCGACAATTGAGGCACAATGTTCGCTTTCAACATTCGCTAAAGGGATGTAAATTGTGTCTTTATAAATATCTGTCGCCATAAATTGATTGTTTTATTTTACAATACAAATTTGGCTACAAATCATAAGTGATCCGTTACATGATTAAGGAATTGATTTGTAAGATTTACAAAAAAATCATCAGTCAACTTCTTGAGTTATGAAAGAAAGCTCAATTATCGCTTAGATTCCTGAACAAAACCGTAAATTATATAGTCCCCCCGCTCTTCAAGCTTGATCGTTTTTATTTCATTCTGGTCAAATTCATGGATTGGTTTATGTATAAAATCTTGAATTCTGTCAAATGCTACACCGATTTTTGTGTTTTCATCCGTATAAATCTGATGTTCTGCGGAAGTTTGCCAGCTCACTTTTTTTCTAAATAACCGTAAACCTTCTCTTTTCAAAAAACTGTGCATTTCATTAGATAAATTCATATTCTTATTGTTTTATGCGCCCACACTACTCACCTATTTATTTGGCAGATGTTTTTTATTTAGGTTCAAAACCTAATCTTTTCAATAGCCTATTCACCTCTCCCCCCCCAAAAAACACTAGTAATCAGGAAGAAAAACAGATCAATAGAACTAAAAATAGATAGAACTAAATTAGTAAACCCAATAGAAACCGACAATGACACCCGCCTTATTTCATCGTACCCAAATGCTATTTCATCGAATTTATTCCGTTCAGGTCATGGTGCTTCTTTCCATGTCAACGATAACCTAACAGTGAAGGGTCACACAAACGTTGTTCAATCAAACGGAAACAACAGCATATCCTATTTTTTTCATCGAATAGAATCTTTAGTTCATCTGATTCATTTTCAATTCTGTCGATATTATTCGTCCTTCTTTTGCTTAGAAAGCACATTTGTGTACAATTCAACAACATAAACTATGGAAAACATTGAAAATTTTTTAGCAGAAGATTTTGCACTGGATGTACAAACTGTCTGCGCAGTCGAACCGATTTCATTTTTTGATTTTGACGATATGGAGCTTGTGACAATCAAGACGGTTACGTCTTCAAAAGTGATATAAAAGAGGATTATGTCGTAAAGGCGTTCTGGTAGGCGCCTTTGCGGCAATCGTCTTTTATACCCCCATATTTCAAAACAATAGAATAGCACAGATGACAACACCCAAACTAAAATGTATTCTCATCGAGGATGAGCCTCTAGCTACAAAAAAAATCGTTGAGTACATTCATATGTTTCCAGATCTTCAATTAATAAAAATGGTTGAAGACATTGAAAACCCAGCTTTATTTAGTCACGAATTAAAATCTGCCGACATTCTATTTTTGGACCTCATTGTCAGTGGTGGGAATATCAGTACACTTGCCGAAATGATAGCTGATATTCCAATACTCATCGTTACATCTGCTGTATCACGATGGCAATACCCTGAATTTATAAAAAAAAGGAAGCACTTTGCATTGCAAAAACCTATTTCTCCGGAAATGTTCCTGTCATGCATAAAACAGGTAATGCAACATTAAAGCTGACTATTCCATGTCTCTATTCAAGTTTTCCAATTACTTTCTTCTACGCACGCCAATACTTCCTAATGCGCTTGCAACTGACCTTTTCAGGCTAACAAACCCAAAAGATCTTGATGACCGACTTCGCTATTTACATCAAGATGAACGACTGAAAGAAGCCTTACTTCTAGCAAGCCCTTCTTTCTTTGCGGAGGTAGAGAAATGGCTTAATTACAAAAAAGATAGCAATCCAAAAATGATCATTTCGCTACTCAAATACACCATTCGGATGAGCACTAGAGCCACCCCTTTTGGTTTATTTGCCGGAGTATCGGTAGGAAACTTTATTGCCGCGGAAAAGAACCTGTCATTAGTAAGGAATCATGTTAATAAAGGCGTGTTAAAATTAGATGCGACCATATTAGTCGGAATTATCGAAGAGATATCAAAAGACAAAAGAATCTATAACCAACTTCAGTACCGTATCAACCCCACGCTGTACCTAGATGGAAAGGACTACAAATACTATCAAAAAGTAACAAAGGGAAAAAAGAGCCAAAATATATTAAAACGAGTACGGTTTACCCCTATTTTAGACCGTATTGTTCACTATTTCGAGAGCAATATGAAAGCCGTCCATTATCAGTCATTGACAGACCTATTGCAAAATCTTGGAGCATCAGCAGCGCATTCGGTTCTATTTGTCGATAAACTAATCAGCCTTGGGATTATATGCTCCGAACTGCACCCCAATGTAATCGGTCGGAGTTACCTTGAAAGTCTGATAAAGACACTTGAAAGAGTGGACAAACAAGAAGTCTATTTACAACCATTATGGACAATCAGAACACTACTTAACAGCGCTCAATCAATCACCAAGATTCAGAAAGCGGTAGTTAAGTTGTTACAGCCGATCGTGCCAGATCACGACCTAACCAATGTGATACAAGGAGACCTTCTGATTGGTATGGCGGAAAATAACCTATCGAAGACCACATTAAATCATATAAGAGATCAATTTCAGGACCTATTACCACTCTGTAATAGAAGCGTTTTAGCAGATCTTGACCGATTTAAATCTGAGTTCGCTCATAAATATGAAGAAAGAATGGTTCGTCTGACAACAGCGTTGGATCCAGATATTGGTATCGGTTATGGTAGTCGAGAAGGTGTTTACAATATAACGGATGAAATACTAGGAGATGTTAAAAATATAACTTCCTCCAGCCAAACAACAGGTCATATTCATCACTACCAAAACCTGGTCATTGAAAAATTTGTGGAAAGCGTAAAAAATCGATATGCAGAGATTCAGCTTACCAGCACAGATCTCGATAATATCTCCAAACAGCGTAAACAAACAATAGATTCCATGCCTTGTTCTTTCTATGTTATGGGCAATCTCCTGAAGAGTCCGACACAAGAGCGCTTATTCTTCAACCTCGGAACCCTCGGTGGCTCCTCTTCAGGAAATCTCATGTCAAGATTTGCACATTTGGACGAAAAATTGGACAAGTGGATAAAAGATTCTGCGGAAAGGGAGCAACAACAGTATACCAATGCAATATTGGCTGAAATTTCTTATTATCCAGATAACAACGCGGGAAATATCATTCATAGACCTGCTCTCAGAAAGACGTCAATTTGTCTAACCCCAACAATTGATCAAGAACAACAACAAATTGATGTCAATGATTTATACCTTTTCCTTAAAGACCAGCGCCTTATCTTATGGTCTAAAAAGTTCAATAAAATGGTCATACCACGTCTGACGACGGCCCATAATTTTGAACATGGCATGAATCTCTATAAATTTCTTGCAGACTTTCAATTCCAAAATAATAGACTAGATCTTTCATGGAATTGGGGAATTATGAAAGAGCAGCCAAGGCTTCCAAGAATAAGCTACAAAAATATCATTTTATCAAGAGCACAATGGCGTATTCAAAAACTTGCAAAATACCCAAATGAGCCGGCCGCTTTTGTAAAGAATTTACAGACAGCATTGGAAATACCAACAATGGTCATTATCTCTAACGGTGATAATGAATTACTGATAAACCTAGAAAATCCTTTTTGTATCGAAATGCTATTGGATCAATTATGCAAAAGAAACACGATATTAACTGAATATCTTCTAGATGACTACTCTTCTGTAATAGGCGATAAAGATGAGAATATTTTTGCCAATGAGATCATTATCCCAATAGAAGCACACACTCAACATTACACCAACGACTCCGCCCCTCAAGAAAACAGCTTAAGGAGATGCTTCTCCTTAGGAAGTGAATGGATCTATGCCAAAATCTATTGCGGGGTACATTTTGCGGATATTCTGTTAATGGAAACATTTCCATTAATCATGAACGCAATTAATCAGCAGGGAAGTATGAGAAAGTGGTTTTTCGTACGTTACAATGATCCGTCTCCACATATTCGATTGCGGATAGAAATTTCAGATCCAAGCCAGTCTATTTCCGTAATATCCACCATGAACAGCTTTTTGGAACAATTTGTCGAAAGTGGGCAGATTTCAACGATATCATTTGACACTTACACGCGGGAAATTGAACGATATACCCCGTTTTGTATGGAGCTTAGTGAAGAGTTATTTTATCAACAGAGCGAAGCTATATTGACGACAATGCAACAAAGCACTTCAATCAACGATCGGTGGCGATTGGCTTTCGAATATATGGAGTCCCTGTTAGGCGCTGCAAAATTTACGTTGCCTGAAAAAAAGGATTTCTGCATTCGGATGAACACGCTTTATCAACAAGAATTCGGCAATAATAAAAATCTTTGGATTCATCTCAACAACAAGTTCAAAGATAAAAAAGACTGGTTCGATAATCCATTAAATAACTTAACAGATTTCAAATCGAAACTAGATACAATCCAATGTAACATCTTTTCAATTTTGAGGGCCAATACCAGTAAAGATGAATTTCGGGCAGCCCAAATCTCCTTGCTGTCAAGTTATATTCATATGTTTATTAATAGACTATTCATGTCGGACCAACGACTACATGAACTCGCTATCTACCATTTTATGGTCGGCTATTACAAAATGCAAGTAGGAAAACAGAAAAAGAATCTAACAACAATAAGTTAAACATTTAGATAAGTCCCATCTTTGCAAAAAGCTGATTGCGATATTGTAAACCAATGCCAAGTTCGACTCCATTTTTTAGAATTACTTTACTTGCCTCAACACCCTTGACTTGTTTGATATTAACGATAAAAGATCTGTGCATACGCGCAAACATATCCCAGGGAAGTTCTGCTTCCATATCTTTCATCGTCGAGAGCAAAGTTTGCATACCATCTACCGAATAAATTTGGATGTAGTCTCCCCAAGCTTTTAGATAGAGAATATCCGCAGGATCTATAAAGATAGTCTTGTTCCTATCCTTTATCTTAATCGCCTTTCTTTCACCTTGTGACCCCCTTCTAGAAAATAGAATTGCTTTTTGAACTTTTTCAATTGCCTTTATCAATCGTTCTTCCGTCAACAGCGGTTTTAAAATATAGTCGATTACATCAAGCTCAAATCCATCCACGGCATATTCATAATGACCAGTTATAAAGACAACAAATGGTGGATGGGCAAGTCCTTTAAGAAAAGTAATCCCATCCATTTCGGGCATATCTATATCCGACAAGATGAGATCGACCTCACTCTTTCTTAAAACATCTATAGCTTGTAACGGATTTTCGAATACACCCAATATTTCGATCAGGCCCAATTTGGAAACTAATTTTTCCAATCGACCTCTTGCAATCGGCTCATCTTCAATAAGAATAGTTTTAATTCTGTTCATAAGTACTTAGCGATCCTCAGCGTTGGTGCTACGGCTTTTCTTCAGCCTGTAAAGTTACAACAAGATTAACACTAAATACACCCCCATCTGATTTAATTTCCAAAATGTGCCTGTCAGGGTAATGAAGCTCCAGTCTTTTTCTTACGTTATCTATTCCTAATCCCCCAACATAATTTTCGGGTTTGGAAAGTTCTCTATAGGCATTGGCGATATACATGTTTACCTTGTCATCCTTCACAGAAATGTCTATGGATATCCATCCAGCTGAAGAACTTAAGCGGGGTCCATGCTTAAATGCATTTTCCACAAACGGAAAAAAAATCAGGGGTACCACCATACAGCTTTCATCATCAGTCGCTAAGTTTACTTTGACTTGTACTGTCTCACTATAGCGCAACTTTTCCAACTCAATATAATCCTTAAGCAGTTGAAATTCGCGACTAATTTCGACCTTTGGCTGATTACTTTCGTGCAATAAATACACCATAATACCACTCAGGCGCATCATACTTTCACCACCTCTTTCATCATGATCGGATACCAAGACATAAATACTATAGAGTGTATTAAGTAAGAAATGTGGATTAATCTGGTATTTTAGGAAAGCAAGCTCCAATTGAACGTTGTTTAATTCAAGTTCAGCATTTTTTAGCTCGAGTTTCATTTTTGAATTTCTAACAAACATAAATGCCTGTACTATCTTTACGGTCAACGGTAAAGCGACCAAAAAAATAAAATCCAATAAATAATCACTGATTGAGGATAGCCGGAAAGCACCCAGGATACCTTGCCGTTCGACTATTTCGAGATAAGTTGACAATCGTACATCTGGTGCCAAATACCTTAACGTTAATATTGCAGCATAATAACTTAAAAAAGACCACCAAGTATAAATTACGAGCAACCATAAAATACAGAGAACAAACTTACCTCGAATAAACCATTGTGGTATGACAATATATGCTGTTGCGTAAAAAATCGTTAATAAAGAAAATACATCCTTTAAAAATAGCAACCATGAACTCGTAATATCTATTCGCTGATATGCTATGAATTGCATACCCAAAACCACAAACCAAAAACATAAATGAAAAAAAACACGTTTTCCAGTATTGTAATTTTGGAAAAGTCCCGTCATAGATAGCATACTTCTCAATAATATGGGGCTAATATAAATATATCATTTAATTTGTGCTCGACTCAATTGTCAAACAATGATGTAAAAAGACAATTTTGAGACAAACCACAATAATAGATAGATATAACAAGCTAAATATATAATTAATTACAATATTAACAAAAAGAAAAGCTAAAAGTAATCCAAACACAACTAAAATATAGCTGAAAGTAGCTCTTAAATGAAAATCACTTTCATAGGGATAACTATCGCCAATAAAAAAATTTTTGTTCAGGAAACCTGCTGCATGCGTGATATTTTTCGAGTCATTTGAACGCTTCAGCAATTACGCAAAATAGCACAGGCAGTAAATAATAAACTTCAGTTTAGACTGAGCTCGCTATTCGTCGCGTAAGCTCTTAACCGGATTAGCCAAAGCCGCCTTAATAGATTGTGTGCTCACAGTTAATAGTACAATCAAAAGAGTTAAGCACGCTGTTACTGCAAATACCCCCCATCCAATTGATATTCGATAGCTATATTGACTGATGTAGCCATCCATAGCCCAATAGGCAATTGGGAATGCAATCAGACATGAAATCCCTACCAACACAATAAACTCTTTGGAAAGCATCTTTGTTAAGGTAAATAAAGATGCCCCGAGGATTTTTCGAACGCCTATTTCTTTTGTTCTGCTTTCGGTCATGTATGCGGCCAAGCCAAATAAACCAAGGCAGGAAATAAATATCGTCAAGCCCGCAAAAATACTTACCAGGCGACCTGTCCGCTGTGCATCTTGAAACTTTCTACTATATTCTTGATCTAAAAAATGATAATCAAAAGGATAGTTTGGATTATAAGTTTTAAAAACAGCTTCGGTTTTCTTTAAAGCATCGCTTATGTTAAGTTTAGGATTCAACTTAATGTGCACGGTCCCTAACGTTCTACTCGCCCCCTCAATGACTGTTGGAGTCACTGTTTTAAACGGTGATTCCTGAATAAAATCTTTAACCACACCTATAATCGTAAACTTATCTTCACCGTCCATAATATAATTTCCGATTGGGTCCTTCATCGCCATAATCTCCGCTGCAGATTCATTGATAATAGCTGACATCGAATCGGTAGGAAAGTTAGCTAAGTCAAAGTCACGCCCCTTTAAAAGTGTTAACCCTGTCGTTTCAATCAGCTTGTCATCGGCAGACTGCCTGTTAAAAACAATCGCTCGATTGGGGTCCTTACCCTCCCATGATGCACCTCCCCACCCACTCCAACGTTCAGTCATCGGAGACATGGTACGAGTTACAGCAGTGGCGATTCCCTTATCAATCAAATCGTGTCGGATCATTGCAATATTTTTCGTAGCATCTCCGTTTTCTATGACATAGATCAGATTATCCGTGTTAAAACCGGCATCCCTATGCTGAGCGTGTAGTATTTGTTTTCGGATCACAAGGGTACTAACAATCATTAATACCGCAATTGCAAATTGAGTTACAACAAGAGCCTTTCGAGGATTTATTCTCTGTTTAAAAAGGAAAAATCTATTTTTTAACACATTAATCGGTCTAAACGAAGAAAGAAAAAAAGCAGGGTAACTACCAGCAAGTATGCCTGTCAGAAGAATGAAGCCCAAAAATCCGGCCCAAAAATAACCCTCACCTACCGGAAGAGCTAGTTTTCTTCCGATAAGATCGCCAAAGGAAGGTATTATCAGAGCCACTAAAATAAGTGCGACTATTCCAGAAATCAATGATAATAGCATTGATTCTGATAAAAATTGCCAGATCAGACTACTTTTCTGTGCGCCGATCACTTTTCGCACCCCCACCTCCTTTGCCCTGCGCTCACTTTGTGCCGTACTTAAATTCATGAAATTGATACATGCAATCAATACTATAAAACCAGCAATAAGGACAAAAACACGTACCATCTCAATCCTTCCACCTGCAACTATTCCGTTTTTATATTCATTATAAAGATAACTCTCCTTCATCGGCTTCAAAAAATTTTCACTCTTGACATCAGCATGCCTTTTGGAGATATCTTTTAGCTTTTGCTGTACTGACGTGAATGTTGCGTTGGGATACAGTTCAACAAAAGTTGAAATCGAACTGTTATACCAATTATTATCCGTATAGCCTATTTTAGCAGCAAATGCCCAAGGAAAAAGATACTGCAATTCCGCAAATTGACTATTGCTGGGGACCTCCTTCAAAACTGCCGACACATGTACTATTTCGTTGCTGTCGATCTTGATATTTTTTCCAATGACATCCGTTGAACCAAATAAAGTAATAGCCAAATCTTTTGTCAGCACAATGGCCGAAGGGTCTGCAAGCGCATCCGCTGGATTCCCCGCCAAAACGGGAAGTTGAAAAATTGAAAAGAAAGTGGCATCGACAAAAGCCCCGCGACCAGCGATGAGCTTTTGATCACCAGCCGTAAACAGAAATCCGCTAAGCTTGCTTAATCGACAAGTCTGCTTAATTTCTGGAACTTCCAGCTTCATCACCTCCGCCAAAGGTTCGGGAGTGACGAAATAAACGGAAACTCCTTTGTCGTTTCGTCCAACTGACCCCACAATCCCAATTCTATCTGTTTTGGGATACATCCTATCATAATAGAGCTGAGAATTTACCCATAATATAATCAATATACTTGCCGTCATACCAATGGCCAGGCCAAGGATATTGATGGTCATAAACCCCTTATTCCGTGTTAGATTGCGAAAAGCAATTTTGATATTATTCTTGATCATTAGCTGTCTACTATTGATTGGATATTGTAAAGAGAAAAGCCACAAGCACCCGGCCAAAATAAATACATAACTGTAAATCAATATATTAAAACAAAACACCAACAGTAAAATGTTCATTTACGAACAGAAATTGTTCACAAATGAACATTTGAAAGGGTTTACAAAAAATTTATTTCTATCTTCCGTATATTTAATTTTACAGAACCCACATAAAACAACAATTAGATGTCAACTACATTTATGCAGCTGTGGTTATATAATAACTGGGCAAATACAGCACTACTGGATAAACTGAAAAGTGAAGGCGAAAAAGTACCTCCTTCTTGCATACGGCTCTTTAGCCATATTGTTAATGCACAGATCATTTGGCTAAGTCGATTAACGGGTGAAAAACCACCTGTTGGTGTTTGGGATGAGCACAGTATCGTCGATTGCCAAAGGTATCACGATTTAGCTTCAGAAGGATTTGGTCAGCAGATTCATGACAGAAATGAAACGGACGATGAAATTGTCAATTATACCAACACACAGCATCAGGCTTTTCATAATAAAGCCAACGACATTCTGTTACACGTCTTTAATCATGGTACCTATCACAGGGCACAAATAGCAAGCGAAATGCGAAAAAATGGCATTGAACCTATCAATACAGATTATATCACTTTTGTTCGCACATAACAGTATTGCATTCAGAAAGCCTAATTTTCAAGCAGTTCTATTAAAATTTTCATCTAGCCAATTCGATCCATCCTGCACATCTTGCAATTGGCAGACTAGACGTTCTATCATAATGGAAGACACCTTAAATTTGAAACAAAAATGAGTTACAAACATACCTTTAAAGCGTCCCTAACTTGGAATCATCCTGAACAGCCTAGCGTTCTGGGTAAAAAAATTTATACGAAGAGCCATCACATTGCGATCGAAGGGAAAACAGATCTACACGTTTCGGCAGCGAAAGCATTCAAGGGTGACCCCGCATTGTACAATCCGGAAGATTTGCTACTTAGCAGCCTAGTTTCTTGTCACATGATGTCCTATTTATACGTCTGCTCGCAAAATAGCATCGAGGTTTTATCCTATACGGACAATGCTGTCGCTACCCTTGAAACGTATGGAGATGGCAGTGGTCGTTTTACAGAAGTTACATTACACCCCGAGGTTCTCATCACAAATGAATTCCAGATAGAGCTTGCTTTATCCCTACATGCCCAAGCATATAAGCTGTGCTTTATTGCGAATTCATGTAATTTCGATATACAACACCGTCCCAAATGTAAAGCCATCTAATCAAAAAAAAGCCGGCACGTTTACAATGTGGGATTGCCCATCAATCATGCAAACACACGAAAAAAACCAGTATCCTCTACTATAGCAGCATAACGTACAAACACGTATTGAATGCTTCTCAACAAAAATGGGATTAGCATAGCACTTATTGAAAGAAAAAAGCCCCCTATTTTCGATTTGTTAACGCTACCGAAAATGCAACACTCACCACAAATTAGTAATTAAATAACAGACAAGTTTTTAAGGATTTCATTACTTTTGAAACATGATGGAAAATTCCAAGAAAAAAGCAGCAATCGGATTCATATTTATCACATTACTTATCGATATTACAGGTTGGGGAATCATTATTCCCGTCGTCCCAAAACTTATCGAGGAATTGATTCATAGCGATATCAGTGAAGCTGCAAAATATGGCGGCTGGCTTGGCTTTGCCTATGCTTTCACACAATTTATATTTTCTCCCGTAGTCGGTAACCTGAGTGATAAATATGGTAGAAGGCCAATTATATTGATCTCACTTTTTGGATTCGCTGTGGACTATATCTTTCTTGCCCTCGCACCAAGTATAGGGTGGCTATTTTTGGGTCGTGTCATAGCGGGATTGACAGGAGCCAGTTTTACAACGGCAAGTGCTTATATCGCCGATATATCTACGGATGAAGACCGGGCAAAGAACTTTGGCTTGATAGGTGCTGCATTTGGTCTGGGCTTCATCATAGGTCCTGTTATCGGAGGTCTACTCGGTCACTATGGTGCCAGGGTTCCCTTTTATGCGGCCGCAGGATTGTGTATGCTGAACTTCTTATATGGCTATTTTATCTTACCTGAGAGCTTAGACAAAGAAAAACGCAGAGCCTTTAACTGGAAACGTGCAAATCCAATTGGGTCTTTTAAGTTTCTTGGAAAACATCCGGAAATATCCGGCCTCATCGTTGCCTTAATTTTAATCTATATCGCAGGTCATGCGGTTCAAAGTAACTGGAACTTCTTCACCATGTATAAATTCGACTGGACAGAAAGAATGGTGGGTATCTCGTTAGGTGTTATTGGATTATTGATTGGATTGGTTCAGGGTGTTTTAATTCGATGGACAACACCCAAGCTTGGCGAACAAAAAAGCATTTTCTATGGATTGACCCTATATGCTATTGGACTCCTGTTATTCTCATTTGCGAGCGAAGGATGGATGATGTTCGTCTTCCTTATTCCCTATTGCTTGGGGGGTATTTGTGGACCAGCTCTTCAGTCTGTTATTACCAAAAATGTCCCTTCAAATGAACAGGGTGAACTTCAAGGTGCACTAACGAGCTTAATGAGTGCAACATCGATTATTGGCCCACCGATGATGACAAACCTATTTTATTATTTCACCCATGACAAGGCGCCATTTAAATTTTCGGGTGCTCCGTTTTTCCTAGCATTTATCCTGATGACGATTAGTGTGATCATTGTATATACTACGTCTAGGAAAAAGCGAAATCAACAAATAAATCTTTAAACCTCAACTGGCCTATACATCGAAGAACTGCATAGGCCAGTTGAGGTTTAGAGCTTTGACTTTAAACGGCTCAAGGTCTCCTGTGAAATATTCTAGATAGGAAGCAACTATTCTATTGGATAGCCTTCTGACAACCATTGGGTTTTCATCCAACAATAAACGATATTTTTCAAGGGCATCTTGCATTAAAAATGACATCAGACGCTTTGTATTTGTTACATAGGCAATTTCCAAGTAGATAACTAGTCCAGTACACAATTATCTCACTTCTGGATCAATTTAGGTTAATCAAACTTCAATTCTTCAATTCATGGATCGAATTCTTCAATTCCTACATTATTGATCGCTGTAAATTTGCAGGCAAGGAGATAAAATTCAAAATGATACATACAACAGAAATAACAAACCAAAACATAGAACTTCACGTAAACTCAAAGCGGGATATACCTGTTCTGACGAAGCCTCTTTTATGGCTTATTACCTTGACAACTGGAGTAGTCGTCGGCAACAACTATTATAATCAACCGCTTTTGGGATTGATGGCGAAAGACTTTCACGTTAGTGAAGCTGCAATTAGTATGATTGCTATGCTCACCCAGGTCGGTTTTGCAACAGGGCTACTCTTTATCGTTCCTTTGGGCGATATGATAAAAAGAAAGAAATTAATATTATCAATTTTTCTAATCATCATAGTCTCCTTATTGGCAATGGTCTTCGCTCCCTGCCTCGAGTTGCTCTATATCGCAAGCTTTATGGTTGGATTTAGCTCAGTCGTTCCCCAAATGCTCGTCCCCCTTACGGCGGAACTTGCTGCTCCCGAAAAACGCAATTCTTCAATCGGAATGGTCATGAGTGGCTTACTATTAGGTATTCTGCTCTCCCGCGTCGCAGCAGGATTCATTGGTGATATCTGGGGATGGCAAGCGATCTATTATATAGCGATAGCGTTAATGGTTCTATTCATGTTATTATTAGCTTTCGCACTCCCCGATGTGAATCCAACATTTCAAGGAAGTTATCTACAATTAATGCACTCATTGATCCATCTGACAAAAACTCAACCGGTATTACGGCTATCTGCACTCAGAGGTGCCCTAGGTTTTGCTGGATTCAGTGCTTTTTGGATTGCATTAGTATTTCATTTACAGGAAGCTCCTTTCCACGCGGGGTCCGCTGTAGCCGGATCCTTCGGATTAATAGGGGCTGTTGGCGCTCTAGCAGCAGCATTGGTCGGCCGGATTTCAACGCATGTTTCTACGTATACCGTTATTCTTGGTTCCATATTTATCCTGCTATTGAGCTGGATTGTATTCTACATCGGGGGGAATAGCTATATCGGATTAATAGCTGGTGTAATCTTAATTGACCTAGGTTTACAATCAATGCATATCAGCAATCAATCTGCTTTCTTTGCCTTAAATCTAGGGGCAACCAACCGACTAAATACAGTCTATATGTTTAGTTACTTTGCGGGTGGATCATTGGGTAGTTATTTGGCCTCGCTCGCCTGGAAATACTTTCAATGGAATGGCGTGGTATTGACAGGCTTTTGTTGTACACTACTGGTTCTCATCATCCATATCTGCTACGACAGACGGCCAAAAAACTTTTCTTAGTCGTTGAACACCATAATCTAAAGAAAAGCTAGTTAACAAAAAATCTTCTATATGATGATATCCATTAATGGCCCACATGTTATAAATGTAGGCCATGGATGAAAACTTATTTTATTTATTCAAGTACGCCAAACTTGCCAGCTTGAAAATCTTCAAAGGCTTGGTAAATCTCTGCCTGTGTATTCATTACAAATGGGCCATAACTCACGATAGGTTCATCAATGGGTTCACCGCTTAACACAAGTAAAACCGCGTTTTTAGTTGCCTTTATCGAAATCTCTTCACCATCATGACCAAATAAAACAAAACTATGTTCCTTCGCAAGTTCACCGTTGACCACAACCTCCCCATTCACAACCAGCATCGCAGTATTATGATTTTGTGGAACCAAAAAATTGGTTTCATGTTGCTCTTCCAATTTGATGTCAAATAAATTGACAGGCGTATAGGTGTTCGCTGGCCCTGCCGTATCCTGAAATTTTCCCGCGATGACATTGACTACCCCTGCTGCATCAGGCAATAATACCTTTCCCATTTGGTCGGCTGTAATTGCCTGGTAATGTGCCTCGGTTGATTTATCCTTCGCTGGTAAATTGACCCAGAGTTGAACCATCTCAAACAATCCACCTTTTTTTGAAAATTCCTCTTCATGGTATTCCTTATGTAATATTCCCGCACCGGCAGTCATCCATTGTACATCACCCGGACGAATAACACCACTGTTTCCCGAACTGTCGTGATGGGCTACACTACCTTTGTAGGCAATAGTTACGGTTTCAAATCCCTTATGCGGATGTACATCCACGCCTCTGATATGATCCGAAGGTCCAAAATCAAATGCTGCGTTGAAATCCAGTAAAAGAAATGGGCTCATCCTCTTTTGGGAAATCCCATTCCCTGGTATCATATTAAATACACGAAATCCATCCCCTACCATACCCGGTTGAGCTGGACGCTGGAAAATTCTTTCAATTGATTTTTTCATATTGTGATCTCCTTTTTTATCGTTCTTGATGAATTTAAGTTGAAGCCCAAATTGATTCACTTCATTTTAAATTGTTATCTCAAAGGTACGACAAGAAGAAGCCCGCTTCCAACAACCTGGATTAAGGGATATACTTAATCTAGGTTAAGTATATTAAGAAAAGATCTTGCTAAAACTATAGATTTCCCATTTTCTGGATGCCATAGAAATGTGTAACTTCAATAAAAATCATAGACCAAATATCTTTATGCACTCATACAATACCGTCACATTAACAAAACTCTACCGTCACCTTTGGTTACGTCCAATACTATTACTCTTGCTATTCATCTTTTTATACCCCGTAGTACATGCGCAATCCAACAGTAAATCTAAAGTGAAGCCAAACTGGAATGAAATACTTGAACAACAACTGTTTCCAGGTAAAAAGCTCCAGGATTCCACGTTCCGCTTTCAGGGCAAATTTGAAGAACAATTTATCACAACAGCAGATCATGTTAAACTCCATGGAATCTTGTTTAAGGCAGACAAGAGCAAAGGACTAATTTTCTATTTGCATGGCAGTAATGGGGCTGTAGATACCTGGGGTAAAATTGCCAATATCTATACTGATAACGGATATGATCTTTTTATGCGGCATTGCAAAAAGTAAAATGTAGAACGGTCATCTTCCACGGAGACCAGGATAATGCCGTCTATTTTGATTCTTCCATTAAACTGAGTAACTTTTTTAAAAAACAGGATAAATTGATACGTTTGGCTAAGGAAGGACATAATGATTTTTCTAAAAATAAAGACTATCTGCATGCGATTGCCGAGCTATTGCGATAGTCTCATTTTATACCAAAAATACACTATGCCCCTTCAGGAATTTTATACATTAAATTCGGGATAAGGAAAACCCTTTCCTTTTTCACAGAAAAATTTTAAACTCCGGAAAAATAGCGCCCAATCAAAACTGCAGGAAGCAAATTCCGCACTATAATTTGCCCAGCCATCATGGTGAAACAGCAGCATACATCCCTTTTGCTGAGGTTCAAGTTCAAAGGTCAGTGTTGTTCCAATCCATTCCTCAAATGCCTTAACACAGCGCCACTCGACCCTGGAATAAGGCTTCAGCGAAATAACTTCCATATTTTTAAAATAGCTGGGACCAAATCCAAACCGCAGGATCGCACCGATCTCCGGCTTTGCCCTCGTATCTGGTGTCCACCAGCCTGCTAGTCCTTCCGCCATTGTAAGTGCCTTGTAAACAGTCTCTACAGGAGTTTCAATCAACAGTCTATGGTAGATACTTTTTGTCCCAGGATCATGTGGTATGCGATTCTCTTCCATAGCCCCCAGCGCTATTTCCTCCTTTGGAGTAGGCTGTCCCAGCCCCGTTAAAATCAATTGTCTTAGGCTGTCCATTATATAATACGTCCAGGCATCATGACATACCTGATAACATTCCATCTGGGAATTAAGCCCACGATGAGTGAAATGTAATGTAGTTGTACCCGCATCTTCCACAATATCGAAGATAATGGAACTATTAGTCCATTCCCGTTCATCCTGGGTGAATTTAAAATAGTTTTCGAGGACCCGCCAGACTACTTTACGATCTGTTTCCATCGTTTCTATCTGTATTCGACAACGATGTACGTCCTGATAATGATATATAAACTCATCATGCAAAGCAGCGGTTGGCCCTTCAATATTTTGAGACCACCATCCGCGGACATTATTGATTGCTTCAAATACGCGTTGAGCACCTGCTTCAACGGTAATGCTTATTTTAAAATCGTCCTTTTTCATCATTCGTCGTATTTTATAACGTTAACTCATACTTCTTATATTCTTATACCTCAATCGAATCACATATGTAAATCTGAACATCATGATCATGAGGTGCCAAGATTCTCCGGTCAACCGCACAAGCCTTTCCTTGTTCAGACTCAAATGCTATTTTAATCGCTGCTAAACTTTCAAAATATAAGGTTCCAATACAATACACATCGTCGTGTCCAGTCGTCGACATGATTCCACCCTTGGCCACCTCATAACGAATAAGTCCGGGAAGCGTTTTTGCCAAGGGAATATGTATCTCAAAATAGTGTTTGTCAAAAACCTCCCTATCCGTAGGAGTCTTATATATTGCGATCATTCGTACCATCTTGTCGTATTAATTTAAATTTATAGATCAAATATAGCGGACTTCAAAACACAAAAAGGGGTGTAAAATAGACATTCTCAGCGGTTGATTTAGACAAGTCGTTTCGGTATATTTGAATAGTATCAAATAAGCGTACCATCGTTTATCCAATCTTATAAACTTTCGACATGAAACACCTAACGATCTTAGTTCCAGACAGTCAGACAGGCCCTAACACCATATCGTGCATTGTTGGAACATACCACGTATTCACAGAAGCGAACCGCTATTACGATCAACTGAACAGGGAACCTATATTTAATATAGAATTGGCAGGAGTTTCTAGGCAGAGTAACTTTGTCAATGGATTATTAACAGTCATGACGCAGAAAGATATCGCTACAATTCAAAAAACCGACCTCATTATTGTACCCGCTGTCATTTCCAATTTTAGTGCAATAGAAGCTGGGAATAGCATGCTCTCAGCATGGATATTAGACCATTATACCAAGGGAGCAAATGTTGCAAGCATGTGTACCGGCGCATATCTGCTCGCGTCTACGGGGCTTCTGGATAACAAAAACTGCTCTATCCATTGGAAATCAGCGGCAAATTTTCATAAGCTCTTTCCAAAGGTCAACTTAAAAACAGAACAAATTATTACTGATGAGCAAGGAATCTATACCAATGGTGGCGGTTATTCCTTCCTTAATCTTCTCCTTTACCTGGTCGAAAAGTTCTACGACAGACAGACGGCTATTTATTGCTCCAAAATATTTCAAATTGATATTGCCAGACAAACACAGTCCGATTTTATGATCTTTAATGGTCAAAAGTCACATGGAGACGAAATGGTCATGCGTGCCCAGGACTATCTCGAGAATAACTTTTCAGAAAAAATTTCCATGGAGAAGTTATCTGAAAAATTCACTGTCGGACGTCGGAATTTCGACCGTAGATTTATTAAAGCGACAGGCAATACGCCCGTGGAATATCTTCAACGGATAAAAGTAGAATCGGCAAAAAAAGAGTTGGAAAGTTCAAGGAAAACGGTAAATGAAGTGATGTACGCTATCGGGTATACGGACATAAAGGCTTTTCGCGAGATATTTCGTCGGTTTACAGGACTCTCTCCCCTTGAATATAAAAACAAATACAATAAAGCAGCAATAAAATAGATGTTAGATGAATTTTGAACCTATTCAGTTTTCTGATCTCCCTGTAGTAACGAGCCTAAGCCCAGAAGGATGGGGCAATGTGACGATCAAAATACAACATTATATAGAAAACCCTTTTTGTTTCCCCATAAAACTCCTGGTCAATCAGAAAATTGTGGCCATAGGGGCGACTATTGTCCATAATGATGTTGCCTGGTTGGGACATATTATTGTCGCTCCGGATGAAAGAGGAAAAGGCTATGGGAAACAAACCACCCAAGAACTTATTCGTATAGCAAACCGCAAAAAATGCAGGAGCATTCAACTCATTGCAACGGATATGGGCGCGCCGGTTTACACAAAGCTCGGCTTTAAAGAATCTTCTTCTTATCTTTTCTTTGATGATATACAAGCACCCCATCTTGAAGAAGCGGACAATAATATACAGTACTATCAATCCCGATACAAAGAGCAACTTCTGAGGCTCGACCTGACAACCGCAGCTGAAAATAGACGATGCGAAATAGAACCACATTTCATTTCAGGTTTTATTTATGTGAAGAACCAAACGCTCCGCGGTTATTATCTTCCTTCTTTGGGTGAAGGCCTTATTGTTGCCAATGAACAAGCTGCAGGAATGGCATTGTTAAAAATGTATTTAATGCAAAATTCCAAAGTTGTGCTACCGAAAGAGAATACAACCGCAGTTTCCTTTCTATTGAACCAAGGATATCCAATAAAACGTCAGGCCAAGCGCATGTACCTGGGTGAAAATATCGATGTTCAATTTCAGTCCATCTTCAATAGAATTGGTGGAAATCTAGGGTAACACCAATTCTATACGTTATATTTTTAAAACCGATAGCAAATTTCATGACAACATAATGGACGCTACGAAAGCTGACCTACCGCATCCTCAAGAACCTTTTTGGCAACTACAGCCGGTTGCTTTTTGCTTCGTTGGATATAACATAAGGAAATTACGATTCCTAAAGCTGCCATAACCGCACCAACCAAGGCCGGAGAAGTATAACCATAGCCTTGATTAATGGGTACACCACCTAAAAAGGCACCCAATGCATTTGCAATATTAAAACAAGCAGGTCCTAAAGAAGCAACCAACATTTCAGCATCACTTTTTACCGAGTTAAGCAATAATAAGGTTAACGAAGGTACCAGCGCAAAAGTTGTGACTCCGGTTAAAAAAGTCATCACCAAGGATACCCAAACGTTGTCAGACAGCCCGTAAATAACCAACATACATAAAATCTGAACCACCAGTACGGCTACAACCACCTTTGTTGAAGAAAAAGCGTCCGTCAACTTCCCTCCGATCAAATTCCCAACAAACATACCTAATCCAGCCAGGACCATAATATAAGGCAGGTATTTATCAGCAATACCAGACACTTCAGTCATCAGCGGGGCTATATAACTTATCCAGGCAAACAACGCTCCTGGAGCTACTGAAAATAACAAAACCATAAACCAGACATTCACATTCCGAAAAATGCCAAAGTCCTTCCAAGGATTATTTTTAGGTGCTGCTTTCATCTTAGGCATCCACAACTTTAAGGCTAACATGGTCAAAATACCGACGATAACAATCAATAGAAAAGTATAACGCCATGAAAAATGATGTCCAATATAGGTCCCCAATGGAACCCCAAATAAATTGGCAACTGTCAATCCGGAAAACATCGTCGCTACAGCCTGCGCTTCTTTACCAGGATCGGCCAATCGACTGGCAATAACAGACCCTACTCCGAAGAAAGCGCCATGTGGCAATCCCGAAATAAAACGCGAGACTAATAAAAGACCATAGTTTGGAGCAACCACAGACAGTCCATTAAATAGGGTAAACAATCCCATGAGGATAATCAAAGTCTTAAGTGGCGAGAATCGATTCATAAAAACCACCAACAGTGGGGCACCGATAACTACACCTAAGGCATAAGCTGTAATGAGATAACCAGCTTCCGGAATTGAAACTTGCAAACTTTCGGCAACGTCCGGTAGCATCCCCATCATACTAAATTCGGTAATTCCTATCCCTAATCCCCCCAGTGCAAGTGCTAATAAACTCTTCTTCATATATAAGTGAAATTATTAATAATGCAAATTTCTATCAGAATAATTTAATAAACAAATCATTTAAATAGTACAACCTATCATTAAACTAATAGCACCGTCTTTGTCTCAATGAAAACACCTATATTAGCCTGAGGTAAAGTCGTTCAGCATAACACATTCAAACCTTAACCATGAAACTGCATCATTATATACTTACTTTCACCTTGTACACCCTTGTACCTTTTTGGGCATTGGCCCAAAAAGGCCATGCAAAAAAGCATCCAAATATTGTATATATCATGAGTGATGATCATGGTTATCAAGCGATAAGCGCTTATGGTTACGGACTGAATGAAACGCCCAATATTGACAGATTAGCAAAAGAAGGTGCCATTTTCACATGTGCGACCGTGACAAATTCCTTATGTGCGCCCAGTCGGGCTGTACTCCTAACTGGGAAGCACAGTTATATGAATGGGAAAATTGATAATGAGGCAAAATTCAATTGGAATCAGGACAACTTTGCCAAGATTCTCCAAAAAAACGGGTATCAAACGGCATTAATCGGTAAAATCCATATGGATGGCCTACCCCAGGGATTTAACCACTCAGCGGTACTTATTGACCAAGGCGAATATTATAATCCAAACTTTATTATCAATGGTGTAAAACAACAAATACAAGGCTATGTATCGGATCTTACCACCGATATGACCCTAGATTGGATCGCTAAAAGAGATACCAGCAAACCTTTCTGTGTGCTCTATCATCAAAAAGCGCCACACCGAGAATGGCTACCGGCTTTGCGACATCTTCAACAATATACGTCAAAAACCTACAAAGAACCGAATAATCTATTCGACACCTACGAAGGAAGAGGAACTGCTGCTAAAACCGCTGAAATGAATATCCTTAAACACATGAACTGGGCTGGTGACAACAAGATACCTCCTGCGCTAATGGATGAATTGGGACTAAAAGAATATCTATCCTGGGATAAAGCTGCCTTCAATGGAAACCTAGGAAGAATGACTGCAGCGCAGCGCGCAACATGGGATTCCATCTACAACCCAATCATGGCAGATTTTAAGATGAAATATCGCAACATGTCCAAAGAAGACCTGATGCGCTGGCGATATCAACGCTATATGCAGGATTATCTGGGTACCGTTGCTGCGGTGGACGAAGGTGTCGGACGTCTATTGGAATTTTTGAAAGACAATGGACTCGACGAAAATACAATTGTCATTTACACCTCAGACCAAGGGTTCTATCTGGGTGAACATGGTTGGTTTGACAAGCGTTTTATGTATGAAGAATCGCTCCGAACCCCCTTATTGATCCGCTATCCAGCAGAAATTAAAGCTGGCCAATCCTCAAAAGCACTTGTTCAGAATCTTGATTTTGCCCCCACAATCCTAGATTATGCAGGACTTGCAATCCCGAAAGATATGCAGGGAAAATCTTTTCGTGGTCTACTCAATGGAAAAGAAAAACAATGGCGCGATGCCGTATATTACACCTATTATGAGTACCCTTCCATTCATATGGTAAAACGACACTATGGAATTCGTACCGAAAGGTACAAACTGATCCATTTCTATTATGACAAAGATGAGTGGGAATTATACGATCTAGAGAACGATCCACAGGAAATGCAGAATGTATACAATGTTCAAGCATACCAAAAGGTACGTGAAGAAATGCATCATAAACTGGACGAAGCCCGAGCCTACTATAAAGATTCCGATGAGAACGACAAAAAGTTCTTACCGACGGTAAAATAATAATTTACTGGCTTAGTAGACCAGTAAATTATTGTTGTTAAAAACCGAAACAGGGTTGAGTTTGAAGTAACGTCTCAAGATACGTCTAACGTCTCTGTTTTCCGCTTTGAAGATGATGGCTTCTCGCTTTTTCTTTTCGCTATATACACGCTTATTGCAGTAGCCAAATCCTTTATACCGACCATCCAACAAGTAAACAAGTCCCTTTTCTTTGGGATTACGTCCTAAGAGCTCCAAAAATATCTCGCCCATCGGAAGCTCCGAAGAGGCTACAAATTCCTGCACTCTTCGATTATAGTCTTCTGGAAGCTCCTGCCCAATACATGCCCCTTTGCAGGTCTTCAACATATATTGAAAACAATGTTTCGTATACGTCTGTAATTTGTTTATTTTTTGGCAGAGCTGATAAGCTTCCACAATATTGAATAATTGCTCGCGCCCCTCCTGGTAACTCGAAAAGGTCATCAGCTCTTCTCGCTCGGGATCAAGCGCCTCAACTTGAATAACTTGATAGCCCGATGGGTTCACTGCTAGATAAAGGCCAAATCCGTAGTAGGTTCGACGCTGCGCCCGATTATAATAGGGTTGATATTTTTTGATCAGGTCAGATTCATGCAATAGCGCTAGTAATTCATGACCTGTCAGTTCAAATCCAACTCTGCAGGCTGCTCCTTGGATTTTGCGTTCCTTAAAATCTGTGCTTCTAAAATGCTGCAATAACCTATTTCTAATATCGATACTTTTGCCGACATAAATTAGCACGTCATGCTTATCATAAATATAATATACGCCGACTGCAGAGGGTACTCCTTCAAGCAATTCGGCAATTTGCTCTTTCGTCATCACTTTAACTCCAGGTAATACCTTACAAAGGTAATTTAAAAAATAGGCTATTCACTTCGTGGACCTACACGCTCAAATATACTAATATTTTTAGTATTTTAAATAATAGCGAATAAAAATAGGAATACACCCGCCCTTCATTTCGTCCAATGAAAAGGGCGGGTGTAAGTTAGCGCCAGTTGTTAAAATTTCATTTTTTGAATTCTAATGGCATTCAATATCGCAATTAACGATACGCCAACATCGGCAAATACAGCCTCCCACATTGTTGCCAAACCTCCAGCTCCAAGAATCAACACGATTCCTTTGACTATAAAAGCAAGGCCAATATTCTGATAAACAACTTTTTTCGTTTGTTTCCCAATGCGAATGGCCATTGGAATCTTCGAAGGTTTGTCATCCTGTATCACGACATCTGCTGTCTCGATCGTCGCATCACTGCCCAGTCCACCCATCGCTATTCCAACATCACTCAGTGCAACAACCGGAGCATCGTTAACACCATCACCAACAAAAGCAACAGATTCGTTTACCCCCTTTATTTCCTTGACCTTATTCACTTTATCTTCCGGAAGCAGGTCGCCATAGGCCCGATCTATTCCAAGTTCCTTGGCAACATAGGCGACTACCGTCGTCTTATCCCCGCTCAACATCGTTGCTTTTACACCGAGCTTATGCAGTAGCTGAATTGTAAGCGCGGCATCTGCTTTAATGCTATCAGCGATGGTCATGAATCCTACAAATTTACCGTCCAACGCGATGGCAATGGTCGTATATACGATACTATTCGGATCGATATCATAGGCTACATTAAATTTGTCCAGCAATTTAAAGTTACCCACCAGCAACTCTTTGCCTTCAGTAATTCCTTTTAATCCATGTCCGGCGATTTCTTCTATATTATGGAGATTAATAGACTCGTCGATCGCACCTGCGTATTCCCTAATCGCTGTTGCAACTGGATGGCTGCTATGGCTCTCTATTTTATTGACGAGCTTTAAAATTCTTGCCTCGTCGTAACCAGCCTGTAGCTTAATTTCCTGCACCTTAAAAACGCCGGCAGTCATTGTTCCGGTTTTATCCATCACCACATGCCGGATATCTGCCATCGCATCCAAAAAATTACTGCCTTTAAAAAGTATACCATTTCTACTCGCGGCACCGATTCCACCAAAATACCCCAAAGGGATTGAGATGACGAGTGCACAGGGACAGGAGATCACTAAAAATACGAGTGCTCTATACAACCAGTCGCTAAATACATATTGATCGACAAACAAGTAAGGCAGGAAGCAAATTCCAATAGCCAAAAACACAACAATTGGGGTATATATCTTAGCAAATTTGCGGATAAACAGTTCCGTAGGTGCTTTTTGAGCTGTTGCGTTCTGTACAAGCTCAAGGATTTTACTCAGTTTGCTATCTTGATAAGCTGTTGTCACCCGAATTAGGCTCACCGTGTTCATATTAATCATTCCTGCCAGCACAACATCACCTTTCATTTTTGTGTCTGGCTTGCTCTCGCCAGTCAGCGCAGCAGTATTAAATGCGCCTTGTTCAGAAAGCAATTCACCATCGAGCCCGAGCTTTTCGCCAGGTTTCAGCTGAACAATCACTCCGATACCTGCGTCTGCGGCTTTGATTACTTTGCTCTTTCCATTCTCCAAAATGGTCACTTCATCCGGACGCTGATCCAGCAGTGCCTTAATATTACTTTTAGCTCTACTCACCGCCAAGGTCTGAAATACCTCGCCTACGGCGTAAAATAACATCACCGCTACAGCTTCTGGGTATTCTTTGATCGCAAAAGCTCCTATCGTAGCGATACTCATTAAAAGAAACTCCGAAAAGATTTCCCCTTTAGCAATACTCTTTAGGGCATCTCTGATTACAGGATACCCAACAGGTAGATAAGATACGATATACCAGCCCGAACGAACCCAATCCTTAAACCATGTTTGTGAAATCCAATTATCCATCGCTATTGCCGCAATGAGCAAAATAAAAGAAATTAGCGCGGGTAGAAATAACTGCATCTGACTAGCCCCTGCCGTTGAGTGATCGTGACCGTCCTCATCATGGCTATGATCATGACTATGACTGGAAGCTGGAGCTTTCCCAATAAGGTCTTCAGCCCCCGCCTGACTATATATTTTTTCTGTCTGTGTACAACAAAGCTGTCTGCCTTGTGCATCATAACTATGTTGATGTTCCATAACTTGCTTTGATTATCTTAACAAATACTGTCAATTAATGTTCGTGCCCACCTGTATTGCTCATTTTAGCATTGATAAAAAAGGCACCCTTTATAACAATTTTCGTTCCGGCAGGAACTTCGGTAACCGGGGTAATCGCCGTATATCCCAAAGCAGACACGCCTTTTTGAATCTCTATTTTTTCAAAATTGATGTTTTTAGCCTGTTCTTCGCCATGCTGCCCAGCTTCTTGCTCATTTTTATGCGCATGTTTTGCTTCACCTTCATCGTGCGCATGCCCGTGATCGTCGTGCCCTTCTTCATGCTCCTCAGGTTTCTTGTCTGTCTCCACAAAAATATAATACTTGCCGTCAGCCTCCACGATTGCGTCATTCGGAACAGCCGGAGTCCGTACATTATTGACACCGATCATACCCGTGATGTTCATCCCATCAATCAAGCCCACTTTGCTGCCTACAACCGTACTGTGCACAGCAATGGTCTTGCTATCATTTTCAAAGGAAGATCCAATTGTAAAAACTTTGGCGGTATAGGTCTTATCCGGGTTGTTGGTCAGTTGAAAGTTGATGAGCTGTCCGACTTTAACCAAAGGTAGATCCTTTTCAAACACCTGCAGATCTAAATGCAACAGACTATTGTCGACAATCTCGATCACTGGCGAAGAGACATCTACATAACTACCAATTTTCGCAAAAACATTACTTACTGTTCCATTGATAGGGCTTGTTACGGCTAATGAGGTCCGCATATTAGAAAGATTCACGCTATTGGGATTAATGCCCATCAATTGGATCTGTTGTTGCAAGGAGGCCTTTCGAGCCCGTAAACTGTTGAAGTCTGCTGTTGCTGCCTGCAGATTTTTCCGTGCACCCGCATTACCTTCATTGAGTTCCTGTTGCCTTGCCATTTCTTGTTCAGCTAAGGTAATCTTACTTGCAAGGGATACATATTCCTCCTGCAACTGTACAAACTGGGGGTTGGTGATCGTAGCGATCACCTGCCCCTTGCGTACCTGGTCACCCAGCTGCACGTTTAATGTCTTTACAACACCACCGTAAAGCGCCGTTGCATTCGCTTTATTGTTATTGGGGACACTTAAAAGTCCATTGGCCTTGATTGTAGCCGTTAGTTCCTTATCTTCAATACCTCCAAAAACGATGCCCACAGCTTTTATTTGCGCAGCACTCAGTGCCGCTACAGTAACCGGACCTTCCTCATGCCCCTCTTCGGATTTAGGCGCTTCCTTTCCCTCCGGTTGACCTTTAGGCTCCGACTCATTAGAACCGCAACCGTAAAAAACAGTAACGGCTATACATACGATAAATATCTTTATGAAAACTTTCATTGCTGACTTATTTGTTATTGAAGTAATTATATTGAATTGCTGATTGATTATACTGATTGAGGACTTCTAAATAATTCTGGCGAATCCCAATGGCCTGACTTAAAAATTGACTTAATTCAGCAAAATTGATCTCCCCTGTCCTATAACCCAAACTAGCCGCCTTAATGATGGCATCAGCTTGTTTTAAACCCGAAGACTCGTAAAATTGTAGTAACGCACTATTCTTGTCAATTTCAGCAAGTGCATTCCCTTTATTTGTCTGGAATACCTGCGTCTCATATTCCAACTTACGCTGTTGAACTTCCATTTCAGCGTTGGCAGCCTTCACTTTACTTTTATACGCGCCTAGGCTAAAGACCGGAAAAGTTGCGGAGACCGAAAATCCCGATAAGGGATCCTTGGCTCCCCAAACACGTTGGGAGAAAAAACGACCCGAGAACTCAGGCTTATTTGTATTTTTCTGAACACTGATATTTGATGAAGCGATATTTACATTTTGCTGCTGCAAAACAAGTAAAGGATGGGCTGTTTCCGTAGCTGGACTGGCGTTCACGACGATCTTCTCCAAGGGCTGATCCAAAGGGAGCATCCACTCGTTACGGTCCAACAAGAGCATAAGTTGCTGTTGCTGAATAACAATGTCCTTTTTGTTTTGAAAAAGCTGCGCCTGCAGTTCCTTCAGTTTTGCCTCCGCTGCGATCTTGTCCAGCGCAGCCACGTCACCCGTTCTAAAGCGAAGTTCAGTTGCTTTGAACATGGCTGTATAGATGCTATCCAGCTCTATATACAGCTTTTGGCGATCCTGGAGATACCAAAGTTGAAAATAGGCTGTCCTTACGTCTTTGGTAATTGCAGTTTTTAATACATCCGTATTTAAATTCGCATATTTTAGTTGCTGTTTAAAATACTCTTTACGCGCGGCATAGAGCCCGGGCCAGGCAATACTTTGTGTTATACCAATTTTCAATAAGCCGGCCTTATCCGTAGGACGGTAATCTTCATTTTCTGAAAAAATACCGGTCTTGGGAATTTCGGTCGCCGTTTTAACATTGAAACCAGCGCCTACGATTTCAGCCTGGTTGATCTGAAACTGACGATTGCTCTTCAGCGCAGTTTCCACAGCTTCTGTAACAGAAATGCGCTCTTGGCCAAACACCTGAGATGCCAAGGCCATAAATAAGAAAGCAAGTACTGTAACAAAGGTCTTAACACCCCTACTTCGTTTCATATTCAATTTAGAATTAAAGATTATATACAATAAGGGCAGCACAAACAACGTCAGGAAAGTTGCCGTTATCAATCCGCCAATAACAACCGTTGCCAAAGGTTTCTGAACCTCAGCACCAGCACTTGTACTTATTGCCATCGGTAAAAAGCCCAGGGAGGCCACTGTCGCTGTCATTAGTACAGGACGTAAACGGGTCAAAGTACCCTCTTTAACACGTCGAAAAATATCATCGACACCCTCTTTTTTCAACTGATTGAATGTCCCAATTAAAACGATACCGTTGAGTACGGCCACACCAAACAAGGCGATAAAACCGACACCGGCACTAATACTGAAAGGCATGCCGCGCAACATCAATGCAAATACGCCGCCAATAGCACTCATAGGAATGGCAGTAAAAATTAGCGTGGCTTGCTTAAAGGAATGGAACGTGAAATACAACAGCATAAAAATAAGCAATAAGGAAACTGGCACAGCAATCAGCAGGCGCGAACTCGCTTTTTGCAAATTCTCGAACTGACCTCCGTAGGTGAAATAATAACCCGCGGGAAGTTTTACATTTGTAGCCAATTGCTGCTGGATATCCTTTACTACGGTTTGAACATCACGTCCTGCCACATTAAATCCAATCACAATTCTTCGTTTACCAGCTTCGCGACTGATTTGGGCCGGCCCCAATTTATAATCAATGGCAGCAACCTGAGAAAGCGGGATCTGCGTACCCGTATCTGTAGGAATCATCAGATTACGAACGTCATCAATACTGTTTCGGTGCGTTGTATCTAACCTGACGACCAGATCAAAGCGACGTTCATTTTCATAGATCTGTCCCGTACTCCGACCGGCAAAGGCCGTACTCACCACATCATTGACGTCCTGAATTGTCAATCCATAATTTGCGATACGGGTGCGGTCATAAACGATATTGATTTGCGGGAGACCGGATACACGCTCCACCTGTGGAGAAGTTACCCCTTGAACAGATTGAATCTGAGCAGCAACCACATTGGCGTAAGCGGCTAGTGAATCAATGTTTTCACCGAAGATCTTTACAGCAACATCCTGACGGATACCCGTCATTAACTCATTGAAACGCATTTGAATAGGTTGATTTTTTTCGAAGAAGACACCCGGAATTACTGCTAGCTTCTCCAGAATAGCGCTCCCCAGTTCTTCATAAGAACGGCCCGACTTCCACTCTTTTTGAGGCTTCAATACCACCATAATATCTGTGGCTTCCGGTGGCATAGGGTCCGTTGGCACCTCCGCAGCTCCTGTTTTACCGACAACCATCTTCACTTCATCAAACTCTTTGATAATCCGGGAAGCCTGCATAGAGGTTTCAATACTTTGCGAAAGCGAGCTTCCCTGAGGAAGTATACAATGGAATGCATAATCGCCTTCCTGCAATTGTGGAATAAACTCGCCACCCATGTTCTTGAAAAAGAAGGCCGACAAAGCAAAAATGGCAACAGTTAAACTCACGATTAGGTATTTAAACCGAATGGCTTTCTGTAATAAAGGCGCATAAATACGTTGCAGTCCCGCAATCATCCGGTCACTCAACGTTTTCTTGTCGCTGTGTTTTTTCGGCAGGAACAGAGCACACATCATGGGGATATAGGTTAACGAGAGAATCAATGCGCCGAAAATGGCAAACCCAACTGTTTGTGCCATTGGACGAAACATTTTCCCTTCAACACCCACT
The DNA here is from genome assembly GCF_033097525.1 of Sphingobacterium sp. UGAL515B_05. Classification (NCBI taxonomy): domain Bacteria; kingdom Pseudomonadati; phylum Bacteroidota; class Sphingobacteriia; order Sphingobacteriales; family Sphingobacteriaceae; genus Sphingobacterium; species Sphingobacterium sp. UGAL515B_05. The sequence continues at coordinate 5,330,795 of NZ_CP109907.1, forward strand.
AATGTTAAAATTGGAATATAGACAATAAGAATAATAATCTCACCAAAGGCAGCACTGGTACGGATCTTTGAAGCGGATTCAAATACCTCATGGTCCATTTCGGCCTGGGTCAATTTCCCGGTTGACTTTCGTAAGCCTAAATGGTGTAGCGTAGCTTCCACCACAATGACGGCCCCGTCCACAATCAAACCGAAATCTATCGCACCCAAACTCATTAAATTGGCGCTTACGCCGAAGACGTTCATCAATCCAAGTGCAAACAGCAGCGCCAGTGGAATTGCCGAAGCAACGATAAGACCTGCCCGCAAGTTCCCAAGAAATAATACCAGGACAAAAATTACAATCAGGGCACCTTCAATCAGATTTTTTTCAACGGTACTGATCGCACGTCCAACAAGGTCTGTCCGGTCCAAATAGGGCTCTATAACCACATCATCAGGCAAAGACTTTTGGATAGTCGGTAGTTTTTCTTTCACACGATTGACCACCTCATTGCTGTTTTCACCCTTTAGCATCATGACGACACCACCCACAGCATCTACCTCACCATTGTATGTCAAGGCTCCATAACGCACAGCATGACCAAACCGTACATCTGCAACATCTTTTACATAAATCGGTATAGACCCTGATTTTCGGATAGCGATATTTCTGACATCTTCCAAAGAGGTCGCCAGTCCAATCCCCCGGATAAAGTATGCATTCGGTTTTTTATCAATATAGGCACCACCTGTATTTTGATTGTTTTTCTCTAAGGCGGTAAATAGCTCTGGGATCGTGATATTCATAGCCTTAAGTCTATTCGGATCAACAGCTACTTCATATTGTTTAAGCTCACCACCGAAACTATTGACCTCGGCAATTCCAGGAGTTCCGTAAAGTTGACGAGCAACAATCCAATCTTGCATGGTTCGCAAATCTTTTGCGTTGTATTTCTTTTCGCTTCCCTTTTTGGGATGGATAATATATTGATACACTTCTCCCAATCCGGTACTTACTGGAGCCAGCTCAGGTTTACCAATACCCTGTGGAATCTGATCCACCGCTTCTTTTAAACGCTCACCGATCAGCTGACGGGCAAAATAGATATCTACGTCATCGTCAAAAACAACGGTAATGACAGAAAGCCCGAAGCGTGAAATACTCCTGATCTCCTCAATTTTGGGTACAGTTGCAATACTTTGCTCAATTGGAAAAGTCACCAATTGCTCGACTTCCTGTCCGGCAAGAGTTGGACAAGAGGTAAAGATCTGGACTTGATTATTGGTAATATCGGGAACGGCATCTATGGGTAGTTTCGTCGCACTCCATGCCCCCCAAATGATAAGCAACAAGGTCATTAAACCGATAACGATCTTGTTCTTAATGCTAAATTTTATAATATGATCTAACACAATATACGTGATTAATGCTTAAATAATAGCTCGTTAGAATAGCTTCATCGCTTCTCGTAATAAAATACAACAAGCGGATTCCGAGCACAAAGCTGAATAATGAACAGCATAGCACGCTCCATCAGATTTGTTTTTAGAATTTTTACGAAAAATTAAGCTTTAACTTTTGGCGGCTGCCAGATGCTTCCAAAATAACTGGAAACAATCGCTGTATTGCGGATAGGATTACGATTATCAAAATAAATTGATACCGGGACACCATCTATTTGCGGAAATTGATAGGCATAAGCCGTTATATTTCCACTGCAACAATTGCAATAGCAGAAAATAGAACAGGCATCAGATGCATCATCACTATGGTTATGCGTTTGGTTTAATAGTGTTTCCATAGCAGTCTGCTCACAGCGATTGCTAGAATCACTGCAGGGAACAAAAGAAAGTCCCATAATATAGGCTATCAATATGAAAACAATTAACCTCATGAATACACAAATGTAAAAAAAAATAAATTAAAATTTCCTAGCCCCGGAAATCTATGGGTTCGCATCAGCTCCAGTGCCTACTATAGAATAAAGAGACAGGCGCTCTCAACCGAGCGTTTTTTTTGTTCCCTAGGTCTCACAAAACCGCACAATCCTACACAGCACTACTACCTGACATACGCATTAATTATAAGTAAATTATTATTCAAATAAAACGAATTATAATTAACAGAAAAACGACAAAAACATGTTCAAACAGCATTTTACCCACAAAACAACACTATTGTAGATATTTCTCTACAAGAAATATAAGATAACATAAATACAGGATATTAAGTAAAATGCTATTTATATAATTGCATCGATAAAAAACAAAAGCAACAAAAAAAGCAATGGTATACCATATTTTAAATACAAATCGGCATACAACTGCAAGAGTTTTTGCGGTACAAATCAACAACGAAATCAAATAATCAAAAATCAATAACAAAACAAAATGTCAATTAACATGAATCTAATCCCCCATCGCCGACTGACAAACCTGTTCATGCTAGGCTGCAGTGCTTTTGCACTTAGCCTCTACTCATGTAACAAAAGTGGAGAAAACACCACATTAACAGGAGAAACTGTCGTTAAAATCAATCTATCGGGCGTAGAAGCTTACAATGAAACAGACAACAATGCTGTTCAAAAGCAAGCATCTGCAAACGCTTCGCATTCATCAAGCAATGCACCTGATGTACAGGAAATGACTGTACCGTTAGAAAACGGAGGCTCGGTTGACGTTGTCCTAACAAACAATTCAGCGGTTACAAAAAGCCTCGTTGCTTCATCCACCCCCAAACTAGCGGCTGTCCAAACACAAGAGAAGCCATTGGACAAAAACGTCAAGTATAAAGTTGTTGTCTATGACAACCAAGGAGCTTATGTAACAGAAAAGGATTATAGCTACGGTGAGGAAGCTACTGCCGCAGGCATCGCTCTTGACGCTGGAAAATCATATACGTTCATTGCTTATTCGATCAATAGCACAACAGTATTACCGGGTATTAACAATCGAAATACACTGTCCGAAGCCAGCTTAAACAACATAAGTGACGACTTAATGTATTACACAGGCACATTAACGTTAAAAAATGGTGTAAACAATTTAAATGTTGTATTAAAACACAGATTTAGCCAAATCACCACAACATTGACCATGGATCCAAGTATGACCGGAGCCATCACTCAAATCGGGACTGCAGTATTAAAACCTAGTCACAGTAGTGCAAATTTGAAATTTTCAGACCAAACACTAATATACAATGGCTTGAACAACGCCGGTGTGACTACGCAATTCCCGGCTTTAGGAAATGGCTTACGTACTGTAATTAGTAACCCAGCGCTATTGATCCACCCCACAACCAGCAACGGAACATTGATGCTCGGCAGTCTAACCCTTGATGGTGAGACCAAAACAAACATCACCATTCCAAATGTTAAGATCAATCCCGGACAAAAATACGATCTGAAACTTAACTTCAGAACCTGTACACAAGATGTAACCAGCAATGGTTTGGACTGGAGCTATCCAGCAACAACATCGGGTGGCAAAACCGGTATTATGAAAGACGGTAAGTTCTATGCCAATGGAACTGCCATTGACAGAAGCTTTACCGCTCCAGCAGCAGACTATGGTTTTGTTTTCGACATCACCGAACTGGACAATGCATTCAATCTGGAAGTAAATGGTGTCAAATTAGCAAAACAGGAAATTCAATTTCAATCAAATGCGGTTGCCTCTACGCAAAATATCCAATTTTTCGACGGGAGCAAATATGCAGGTAACAATATCGAAACGGGCAAAAGAATTGACGAAGTGTACAACATGAAAGGTACCAGTACAAACCCGCTGGTTAAGGTCGTGATTAGCAGAACTGGCCAAGTTACCATGTTTGGTAGCAAAACATCCGGCGGTCCTTTATACGAACTTAAACTCGTGAATGGCAACAGCTTCAACACATTCCCTTGGAGTGCAACTCAAAGTAATGTCGTGAAAGTAACCCAACTTGTTGATGGACGTACTATTATCAAGGGTGTAGGTGCTGGAAAGAAAAAAATCCCTTGCCAATAATCAATAAATAGATCAGTAATCAGAAAAACTAAAACTTGCTGCGTGTAACATAAAGGAACAGCAAGATAAAAATAGATATTATGGAAAAGAAATTAGCATACATCGCCCCCAAAATTAATACAACGACAATCGAACTTGAACAAGGTATTGCAGCTGGTTCGGCCTACGCTAGACCAGAAGATGCCAACAGCGGTAAAGTCAACGAACAATGGGAAGTAGGATCAACAGATAATAGAAATATCGACTGGTAGACTATTTCCAATAGTAGACAAAAGGAAGGGGCAATCCAAAAGTGGATTGCCCTTTTTATGCAATTTTATAATAGAAGATCGTGTCATCCATATTTATACTCAAACCTTTAGCGTACCCAGGTGCAGACTGTCTGTATTCCCTCCACCATAACTCTCGATAAAAAAGATATACACCTCATAGGTCGCTTCCTTTCTATGTTTTGGAATTTCAACATTTTGTTTGCCAGACATTAAGCTGCTTTTCAACCCGTTTGTCACAAGTGGATATTCACCTCCGTTATCTGCTGCATTATATAGGATTAAGAACGAATCGTAAGATCCCGTGTCAAACTTTTCCTCCAGATAGGCATCAAATTCCCAGGTGACCTGAAGCACCTGGTTTTCTTGATCGAAATCCATTGTGTGGGAAGTAATGGGATTGGGGCTTCCTTTGGCAATCATAAATTTCGGCCAATCGACCACAAAACCATCTTCTTCCCGAATAAGTGCTTCATTCAAATTATATGACATTGCAACATCGTATGCCCGCTTAGGATAGCTGTGCGCTTTATACCCCACATTGATGATCGGCTTTAACTGGCTAATATGTGACCTCACAATTTTGAAGCGTTTCCTACTCAGCAGTTGCTCAGGAGTAGGCTCCCGTTTTTTAACGCGAGGGAGAGACCGTACATAATTTCCTGTCTTCGTCGACACAAATACAACAGGACCTGCTTTCCCGGAAACAGTTCCATTGATACCGTTTTTGATTATCGCCATAATTACTTGATTATGTTATAGATAATAAAGATAAATATTAATTCGGAAAAATACGTATACCAAATTATAACAAAAAACAGTTTTCAATCAACATTTAGACAGTAATTAGTCATTGTTTATTCAGTCTACACTGAGCAATCACTGAACGAGCACTGAACAATCACTGAACGAGCACTGTACAATCACTGTTAAAAGAACGAATTTGGTTACCAGCTGAACTTCTTTTGCTGCGTCTAAAAATTAACTGACCACATCAGAGCCGACCACCTTTCAAGCGAACCTATAAAGCAAAAAAATGTCTCCTACATTTGCTTAATACAAACATAAGAGACACTTTCTTCTTTTTATAGCAGGCCTGCCCAATGCTGGGTCGACAACTCGACCTACCACAATCGTTACAGGATAGCCTGCAGACGTTCTGGAAAATCTTCAATCTTTGAAAGACTCAATTGCTTCATAACCTGATACAAATGCGTCTTAAACATATTGATTGTATGTTCCCCACCTTCATTGCCCAATGCGCCAACGCCATACATAAATGGTCTTCCCATAAAATTGAAATCTGATCCAACTGCATGTGCCCGCGCAAGGTCAACCCCCGATCGAATACCACCATCTAACATGATTTTTATCTTCTTTTTATATTCTGGGTTGCTCGCCAAGTGGATCAATGAATTGATCGAAGATTCACTTGCATCGAGCTGTCGTCCACCATGATTTGACACAATGACTCCATCAACACCCAATGCGATAGCAGCCTGCATATCTTCATCGGTAGCAATCCCTTTAAGCACCAAGGGCCCTTTCCAAAGATCCCGAATAGCTTTAATTTTCTCAACATCAACTTTACCCGTAAATGTTCTGTTCATAAACTGTCCCAGCTGCGCTAAATCAAGTCCCTTTTCCATGTAAGGCTTCAATGTTGCAAAAGAAGGAATTCCATGCCTTAATGTTTCTATTCCCCAAGTCGGACAGGCAAAAGTCTGCAAGATATTGGCGATACTCATTTTAGGCGGCATAGACAATCCGCTTTTTATTTCACGATAACGAAGTCCAAAAGCAGGTACATCCACCAGAACCACCAATACGGGACATTCAACAGCCTCCAGACGTTTAATAATATCATCACGCAACCTGTTTTCCGTAGGATGATAGAGCTGAAACCAGGCTTTCCCATCAGATACCTCGGCAATACGTTCAATACTACTTGTTGATACTGTACTCAAAATATAGGGAATATCATTTTTTGCTGCCGCTTTCGCAAGAATTTCCGGCGCATTCGGCCACATCAATCCCTGAAGTCCAATAGGCGAAACACCAAAAGGTGCACTGTAACGACGACCGAATAATTCTACAGATAAGTCTATTTCTTCACTCGCAAGCAGATATTGCGGCTTCAACAGAATATTATCAAAATCATTCTCATTTCTGGCAAGGTTCAATTCTTCATTTGCACCTCCGGTCAGATAATCAAATGCAAATCGGGGAATCCTTTTCTTCGCTTTAATCTTTAGATCTTCAACAGAAGGATAACGGGTATTATATATAAATTTCTGGCTCATGATTGATGTATTATTTATAAACAGCCTATGACTGCGCGCCAAACTTAGAAAAATTGCATTTCAAATGCAAGCTAATTGTAGTTAATATAAAAAAATCTGTCATACATTTCTGCGATACCCCAATTCAGCACCACCACTTACAGGTAGATTTACCCCTGTGATAAAACGCGCTTGGTTTGATAGTAGAAACACACAGGCATCAGCAATGACGTCACCTTCGGGACAGTAGCCCAGCAAATGAATATCCTTCAAAAAGTCAAAAACCTGTGTCGGATGCGGTTGCTCCAGTGTCCATTTATTGAGCATGGGTGTCATAACAGCTGCAGGCATAACCGAATTGACACGTATACCGACAGGTGCATAATCTATCGCCATAGATTTTGTCAACGCGTTGATAGCTCCCTTTGTGGCAGCATATGCCGCATGGTTCTCCTGGCCAATATCCCCTACTAAACTGCTTGTATTTAGAATACAACCAGCAGATTCCTTTAAATGAGGATAGCCATACCGTGTAGTCAGAAGGACACTTTTCATGTTGGTTTCCAGCAACCTTGCCCATTCATCGTCCGTAGTTTCATGCAAAGGCTTTGCTGGGCTTGCCAGACCAGCATTGTTGTGGATTGCATCCAGCCCCCCAAAAACAGCAACAGTTTTTTGGATGGCCAAATTAACTTCGCGCGCTCGCGTAACGTCCGCACAGATGCCGATATGCGGTGCACCGATCAATTCAACTATTGCATCCACCGATGCCTGATCAAGACCAATAAAGGCCACCTTTGCCCCTGCTTTGACATAGGCTTTTACACATTCCAAACCGATACCAGCAGTTCCTCCGGTAATCAATATTATTTTATCTTCTAAAGTTTTCACGTTTTATTATTCTTGAATTCAGCATCAAGTTCCAAAAAACTGGAACAAATTAAAAATTAGTTGAAAATTACATATAAAATCACGACAATAGCTAGCAGCAAAGCCGACAAAATACGGTAATTGCCGATACCCGACCAGGTTTTTCCCCGAAGTGGATCCATGGGGTTCTTCCAGTACAAATCCCGACTTTGTGCAGTATGCTGCACGGGATACTTATACGATAACAAAACCTGAAGTAACATACAGATCAAAAACAAATAGAAAGCCATCATCATAAATGGTGTCTGCCCTACCCACGAGTCAGGTAGCAGTTTATTCAGCAAAAATACGGCAACCCCAAAAACAGAACCTATCCACAGGGTAAGTTTTGCAGCTGTTGCTGATGCTCCTTTCCAAAACACACCTAAAAGAAACACGCAGGTTATTGGTGGTGCAATATGGGCTATCACATCATTTATGCCATAAAAAATACTCTCATAGCGATCCAATAGCGGTAAAAGCGCCAGGGAAAATCCCATGGCAATAACTGCGGCAATTTTCCCGATACGAATCAGCTGCCCATCGGAAGCAGCAGGACGCCGCTGTTTAAAAATATCGTAACTCACCATGGTTGATATCGAATTTAGCGCCCCCGAAATCTGACTCATTAAACCCGATAAGAGCGCCGCTACCAACACACCGATCAATCCCGAAGGCAAAAGTTGCGTAATCATGAGTGTATAAATACCTTTTGAATTGACCTGCCCTTGCTCGTCTACGCCAAGACTGCTTAAATCCAATTGACCTGTTTTAAACAGGGTATACGCAAATAGCCCCGGAAGCACAAAAATGAAAACAGGCAAAATTTTCAGAAAACCACAAAAAAGGGCGCCCACACGTCCATGGTTTTCGTCCTTGGCTCCTAAAACACGCTGAACAATCGTCTGATCGGCACACCAATACCAGATACCCAAAATCGGATAGCCAAACAATACGGCATACCAAGGCATTCCACTTTCATCATTACTGCCACGGAGCATAGAAAGACGATCGAGGGCATTGTCCTGCACCAATACAGCTTTCATTGGCATCCAACCGCCCATCCTGTCAAAAGCTGCGAAACTGATAATAAAAGCCCCAGCAAGCAACACAATTGTCTGAATAGATTCCGTCACCACAACAGCGCGCAATCCGCCCAATATCGTATATATTCCAGTTATCACACAGATTACGGTAATACTCAAATACATATTAAATCCAAAAAGGGTCCGCAGCACAATCCCTCCGGCCAACATCGAAAAAGCGATATGAATAACAATGGCCGATAGTATGGAGATAAACGTGAGCCAATCTCTGCTGGCGCGATCATAACGCCGTTCCAGAAAGTCGGGCAAGGTTGTAACACCCGATTTGAGGTAAAATGGCACAAAAAAAAGTGCCAATAAGATTAAAGTAAAGGCAGCCATCCATTCAAAGTTGCCGTTAAGCAAGCCTGTATCAAATCCACTCTGTGCCAAACTAACCAGATGTACCGTTGAAATATTAGTTGCAAAAAGCGCCAAGCCAATAGCCGGCCACCGGAGTGTCTTTCCAGCCAAAAAATACCCTTCAGCGCTTTTTTCCTTTACTTTCTTCAATCGCACTGATCCAGCCAATACGCCGACAACCAAAATCAACACAATATAGAAGATGGCGATACCTAAATCTAAATTTCCTAACATAATGTCAACTTATAACAAATCACAACTGCTTCCCACATCCATTGGCGTACGGTACACACCATTCACTATAGACACAGGATGTACAAAATGAGACTTTAGATGTGGAATGTGTTCCAAAAACAAAGCCTCGTGCCCAAGGCTTATATGGTTAAACAAAACAAGATGCTGATGAAGCTGCCCCATATCACCGACATGTGGCACAACAGGAATATTATATTTTCGACAAAGTAGACTCACTGATATAAACTCGCTCACGCCGCCGACCCGAACAGCATCCACCTGTACAAATCCCGCCGCACCCATTTGAAGGTAATTTTTAAACAAGATGCGGTTCGGCACATGCTCACCCATGGCAACTTTTATCGGCGCAATGTGCTCGGCTAAGCGTTTATGCCCAACAATGTCGTCGGGGTGTGTCGGCTCCTCTACCCAAAAAGGGTTCATTTCCTTAAGCTCTTGGCAGATGGATAGCGCCTGCGGTAGCGTCCATTGCTGATTCGCATCGAGCATGACTTTAGCTTCATCACCAGCAACCTCCCGTACAATATGCGCACGACGAATATCCCGTAATGGATCTTCACTACCTACTTTGAGTTTCATTGCGGAAAAGCCATTGTCTAAAGCACGTTTACAATTCTCCCGTACCTTTTCATCAGAATAGTTAAACCAGCCTACTGATGTGTCGTAGCCCACATAGCCCTTTTCTATAATGCCCATTCTTTTATGACTGGTTGAGATAGTCGACTCCAGCAGGCTGATCGCTTCAGCCTTTGTAAATTCATCTTCCAAATAGGAAAGATCCAACGTGTTGACAATCTCCTCAGCGCTAAGGTCGGTTAACAGCTTCCAAAGTGGAACTCCTCTCGTTTTAGCCCAGAGGTCAAAACAGGCATTTGTGACCGAAGCCAGGGCCAAATGAACGATACCTTTATGGGGGCCCAGCCAACGAAATTGCTGTTCGTTGCTCAACTTATTAAACAACTGACCAAAATCTGCCATAAGATCTTCAATTGGAATCCCTTTCAATCGTTCGGCATAAAAAGCCGCAGCACGACAGACCAGCTCATTTCCTGCACCCAGTGTAAAAGCAAGACCTGTCCCTACGCGTCCCTTATCATCTACCAATCGAGTTACAGCATAAGAATAGATCGGATCCTTGTGTATCGCATCACTGCCGGCACCTGTGGCCAAAGGAAATCTCCGATCCTGAATATCAAACGTCTTTATCATAAAATCTTAACGTACTTGTTTTTAGTGTTTAGGTTAATCTATTTTGAATTACAACTTTAACTTATTCTTTAATTTGTGCAAAATGTCAACATCCGAATCCTTTATGCGCCCCATCCGATTGGGACCAACGTTTAAGATCAGGATATTGTCTTGTGCGGTTGCGGTCTGATAAATCCCCGCAAGCTCTTCCAAAGACTTATATTTCTTGTCCGTAGTATTATAAAACCAGCGTTCTCCAAGGACCACTGTTGTCTCAAAAGGCATATAGTACGTATTCCCCTGAGCCATAAAAAGTTTAGGGTCAGGATCGACCGGAAGATAAGGATCACCTAGCCTAAAGTCACTTGGAAAATAACGTATAGGGTAATAATTCTGCTGATCTTTCGGCAAAACAATGTGTTTGTCTGTGTTCTCAGGTGATCCTATACTCCAGTTTATACCAATTTGACATCCGGGAACCTTTTTCTTGATCAAATTGTAAATCGCCTGCGTGGGCCATCGATAGCTCTCTTTTTCCCAGCCACCGTCCAGCCAAAGCTCAACGATATCTGTATACTTTTTGGTCATATCAACCAACTCATTAAGCTGATTCAGCATATATTGATTATATGCTGCATCTGCAGACATGTCTTTTACATTGGGATTCTGCTTTCGGTCCCATAAAGAATAATATAAACCAAGGCGCATCCCCTGTTTGGCGCATTCTTTAGCCAGCTCCTGCACAACATTTGTCGCGTTTGAAGAACTCGCGACATCGTAGTCCGTATACTTACTATCCCATAAACAAAAACCTTCATGATGTTTCGTAACCAAAATCATGTACTTCATCCCAGCTTCCTTTGCCGTTGAAACCCACTGTTTTACCTCAATAGCAGATGGTGCATACGAGCTAGCAGGTTTAGATCCGTCTGTCCACTCCTGATCATGAAATGTATTCATGCCAAAATGAACGAACATACCATATTTTCGGTCAATTTGCTCCCGCTGATAAGCATTGGGATGTATCGATGGAACAGGTACAATAGTCTTTGTCTGCGCACAGAGATTTGTTCCCAATACAGCAAGGGCCAGACTAAATAATAGTTTCTTTCTCATGGTTATATGATGTTGGTTATTACAGCATTCATTCTTTTTCTTTCCTTATTCCGTATGGAATACTTCCGCCATACCAGACCATATCTCCCCTTTCTCCTGTGCATCGGACAGGGGTTGCTGACAAGGATCCGTTTCTTTCCACCAACGCTGTGTCTCTGGATCGGACGCCATCTTCTGCATATCATGCTTGAAATTTTGCCCTACATATTCGAAATAGCTGAAAAGAAAAAATTTACCGTCTATTTCCTTCAAAAAAATAGAATAATTGCGGATATGACATGCCTTGATTTTTCGAAGTACCGTGGGCCAAACATTGGCATGTAGTTTCTTATAATAAGCTACCTTCTCTGCTTTTAATCCTGTTATAGATCCATAGCGAGCCACGGGGCGGCTTCTTTCTGTAGACCGAAAGGCTGTCGCACAAAATACGACAAAGACGAGCATCATGCTATAAGGATATAATTTAGGATTCATAATTTCTACGCGTTATTTTATACGAAAATACGCGCTTAACAGTACCGTGACTACTGCTCGATTGCTCATTTCTCCTACTATATTAACATTTTTACCTTTGTTTATCTCTTTTTAGGACAAAATAAGCTATATTACTCGCTCTTAATTAAAATAACCAAACGCATGAAACCTGTTTTTGCAAAAATTCTGGAGGGTGCAGCTATTACGACTTTTGCGACCAAAGATGTGCAGCGACCTTTTTTTTCTACCGAATTTCACTTTCATAGCGCCTGTCAGATGACCTATATTGTGGAAAGTGAGGGAAAACGGATCATTGGAGATAATGTGAGTAACTTTGTTTCTGATGAACTCACTTTTGTAGGACCCGATCTGCCACATGTTTGGCACAATAACAATATAAATTGCCCGGGCTCGGCCATCGCGGAGACAAAAACATCCCGCTCTTTAGCCTTGTACATAGAACCTAAATTAATGATTAAAGTTTTAGGGCATTTCTTTCAGACACATAAAATCGAAACATTCTTTTCGGCCTCAAAACGTGGTCTCCTATTCCGTGGCGCAACAAAGGAACTATTGAAGGTAAAGCTAAAAAAGATCGTACAGCTGGATTATGGCTTTGAGAAAACCATTTTGTTGTTGGAGATTATCGAGTTGATGATATCCACAGATGAATTTGAATACCTCTCCAGTGCCGGATACACCCACAACTATAGTCCTATTGACAATAGTAAAATTGACAGCATCTTTAAATTCGTATTTAACAACTATACTAGAGAAATTCAATTGGATCAAGTTGCGCAGCTATCTAATATGTCGAAACATTCCTTTTGCCGTTACTTCAAATCCCGTACGCAGAAAACCTTCGTCCAGTTTGTCAATGAGGTGCGCATTAGTGAATCCTGTAGATTGATTGTTGAAAATAAGCATCAAATCACGCACATTGCTTATGCCTGTGGTTTCAATAGCCTTTCAAACTTTAATAAAATTTTCAAGTCCATAAAAGGAGTCACACCTAGTCAATACAAAGCTCAAATACGGCAGTAGCAACAAAGCAAGTAGGCTGTTGTTAGCTATGGAGCAGAAAAACATTTGAAAAACTGATCTTTTAAGATAAAGCCAATAAATACAAACAAATTCGGTTTCAGTGGGGTCTCTATAGAAACTTAAAGTTTAGCAATGAAAAAGAGAAAAAACTTATTTGAACGGTTCTCAAACTGGGCGACACACGCAACCGGTAGTTCAGCGGCATTTATTATTGCAACCTCTACAGTTATCATTTGGGCAGTGAGTGGCCCCATATTTAACTACTCTGAAACCTGGCAATTGGTCATCAATACAGGTACGACCATTGTTACTTTTCTTATGGTATTTCTTATTCAAAAATCGCAGAATAAAGATTCAAAGGCAATCCACCTCAAGCTCAATGAATTGATTGCCTCTCACGAAGGCACTAGTAACCGAATGGTTAATTTGGAAGATCTCAGTGAAGAAGAACTAGATCAGCTTGCGAAATTTTATGCCCACGTCGCTAAACTGGCGCTTCAGGAAGGTGATCTTACCTGCACACACTCAATTGATGCCGCAAAGGAAAATCACGCTTTTAAAATGAAGGCTCAAAAAGAAAGACACAACTCCTCAGACGGTGATAGAGCAGACAAGACGGATTAGCATTTCAGATTACTGATGCAATAAAGATAAATTCCCGTCATTGGGATTACTGTAAATTGTACAGCTGTACTACCCATATTGTCTGAATATTTCATCGCTCATTTTTTGGAAAAGGCCCAACGAAATTGAGCCTTTTATATTTTCTTTACATAGATGCTTTTGTTAAAACAAGTTTTTCCGACACAAGGCCCCGAAATATGAATTAGAGATACCTGGCAAAAAATCACTGTTTCATAGCGGTTTGTTTTTAGTTTAGTTGAGAAATTGATTGTTGACTGCACACAATTGACCTAAATCTTTAATTATGGTGCAATCCGAATTTGTACGATCTATTTACGTAAACAACACCGCTTTCGATTTAAGTACGTAAAATATAACTGTTCCAAACCCTGGCTTCTCGACCACTGTTCACTATTAAAACACAAATATAAAAGAGCATATGTTTATTTCATCGGTATTGTCTTTATCCATTTTAACATCCGCTATCATCATTAGTTATGGACAAAAAGGAAATGATAACCGAAATAGCATACATCGTTAACAATTAAAAAATAGCATTATGAAAACCATTTTAAAAACTTTGGGAACGCTGCTTGTGATTTTCACCTGCATTTTAACTGTTCAGGCGCAAGACAGCAAACCCGCTCAGCCACAGCCTGGAGACTTGGACTTTGCCAGCAAAGCCACGGCCAGCAACAATTTCGAACTGCAGGCAGCAAGCATTGCTCTTGCAAAATCACAAAACCCCAATATAAAACAATATGCACAGATGATCACAGACGACCATACTGCTGCAGGAAATGAACTGTCGACCATTGTAAAGAATAAAAATTGGCAACTGAGCACGAGCGACGATCAAAATTATAAACCGATGATCGACCAACTCAATAATGCGGACACAGCAAGTTTTGACCGCATCTATACCGATCTGATGGTCAAGAGTCATCAGGATGCTATTTCACTTTTCAAAGATGCAAGTACAGGCACAGCAATTACAGATGCCGACCTTAAGAAATTCGCTACCGATAAAATCCCCGCATTTGAAAAACATCTTGATCAACTTAAAAATATGCAGCCTTCAGATCCTTCGATAAGTGATATGCACATTACACCAAATGCACCATCCCCAGCTGTTAAGAACAAAGCGCCCAAACCGACATTAAAATAAAAGTATTTATAACATTCATTCACTCCGGAGGACAAAGCCATTACGGCTCTGTCCTTCGTTAATTCTTATCATACCATGGAACAGACATTCGACTACATCCATGAACTTCTTAATAGACAAATGGCGCTACGTGCTAAAATTGAAGAAAGTCCTATTGCGGGCAAAATTAAAATGAGCTATGGGCAGGATTTTTATCAGGAAGAAGTTCGGTCTATGGGTTTGGCGATGATTCGCGATGGCTGGGACATGGAGGGCGAACAACTGATCCTCGATTTTACACATGAACACTATCCGACGCGAGCAAAGGACGAACTTACGTGGATCAACAAAATGATGCATTACCTGGAAGTTATTACCGATACCTTTATCGACAATCTACATGCCGAGGGCTACCGCTGGTTACAAGGGAATGTGGATATGCCCAATGAGCACGCGATATTCTATCCAGTTCATGACATAGATGCATTCGGAAAATTATCCCAAGAACTAGGGTTGAATACTCTTGTAGATCTGAAAATACCAAACCCATTGGAGCAGTTACCAGGTTGGATCTATTATCGTTCGGGAAGTAAATAATTTTGCACCATCGTTCGTAAAGATGCAACCAGGTCAATCCGTATTTTTACCGCGATCCAGATTGTCCAATGGCAAACCATCTTTTGCGCTCCCACCCTCATTTTTTGTCGTATCTTTTCCACGACTTCGGTGAATATCGTCCAACGGTAGGCCATTTTGGTTAACGGCTGTGTCTATCAAAGTTTCCTCGCTATTATTAGCCCTATTATCGCAAGATATCGCTGTTGCTGCAAATGCGACGACCAAATAAAAATATTTTATCATAATCTTATCTTTATTTATGTTTTTTACCCCTTCCCAGGTTAGCTATGTGAAGTGTCAATAGGCTTTGATTCAGGTGATCCCTTTCGACGTCACAATATGTTTTTACACAGGAAGAGTTATCTGTTAAATATTTATTTTCTTTCCTTGAGTGTAAAGCTTATTCGGCCATTCGGTTCCATCAAAGCCATATCAACTTCATCAAGGTGCTTACTGTTTGTTTCTAGCCGCAAGCTCGTCAGTAGATCTGTGCGACTTACACCCAGTCGGTCCATCTGATCCCATTGGATTTTACCGTTCTTGTATAAAACAGCCGGCTTACCTTTTACCATATTACCCAAATAGGGAAGCCGGGCCGATACCTGGGCCAGGATTTTATTGACAATAATCATTACAAAGCCAGCGAACACCGTTGACAGGAACGGCGAGGCGCCAACGATCCCTCTAGCCAACACTGCACCTAGCATAATAATGATTACGAAATCCACACCCGACTTTCGGCCGAGAATTCGAATTCCTCCTAGTCGAACCAGAAAAAGCGCTATAATAAACATAATAAACGCGCGCGATCCCATCTGTAACATCGTGAGATCCTCACCAGAGCCAAAAAAACTGTCCATATTTATGCTGTTTAGATCTTTGTGATATGTCCATCCATACTTCATCAGGCAATGAGCCCGCTATTTTATTTCAGACCATTTTATTTCAGAACATCGATAAGAGCCCTCCGAGTTCCAAAAATTTTTAAATAGAGTACTTTTACTATTAATCTGGTGGATAATACGTTT
The DNA here is from genome assembly GCF_033097525.1 of Sphingobacterium sp. UGAL515B_05. Classification (NCBI taxonomy): domain Bacteria; kingdom Pseudomonadati; phylum Bacteroidota; class Sphingobacteriia; order Sphingobacteriales; family Sphingobacteriaceae; genus Sphingobacterium; species Sphingobacterium sp. UGAL515B_05. The sequence goes on from NZ_CP109907.1 coordinate 5,347,189, forward strand.
TCATTGACTATCAACAAACTACTGCATTTATTTGACTGTCTTTAATAAAAAGTAGACAATATGATTCATTTAGATAATCCACCTGAGGATTGCTTGGCTTTCTTTCAAGATACATTGAGACTGCTACAAGAGAACGGATGTCAATTTATGGTAGGTGGCGGTTTGGCTATGTTTCACTACACAGGGATCATACGGCCTACGAAAGACATGGATATTTTTTGCAAAAGCAGCGAATACCCAAAAATTCTCAAGCACTTTGCCGCCAGTGGTTATAAAACGGAACTGACGGATGTGAGATGGCTGGCCAAGATTTATAAGGCCCCCTACTTTATTGACATTATTTTTGATAGTGTTAATCACAATTGTACGGTAGAACAAGATTGGTTTGACAGGGGGCCTGAGGGAGTGTTGTTTGATACAACCGTACGTTATATACCTGCAGAAGAACTTGTTTGGTGTAAGCTGTATGTACAAAACAGAGAGCGGCACGACAGTGCCGATATAAACCATATTTGGCTAAAATATGGGAAGAAACTGGACTGGGATCTTTTATTATCCCGGATGGATCAACATTGGCACCTCTTGTTGGCCCAAATGCTCATCTTTCAGTTTACCTATCCGCATGACTATCGCGATATTCTTCCGAAGGAATTATTTGATCAGCTTATTAAGCGCGCAGCAGACCAATATGAACTGCCTCCATGCTTAGAGAAAGTTTGCCTTGGACCGCTCATCGACCAGACACAATATGAGATCGATATTAAAGAATGGGATTATAAATCATATACCATAAAAACTGTTTGAGATGAATAAAAAGACAACAATAGCCGCTTTGGGCGATATACATATGAATGCAAATCAGCATGGAAAATGGAAAACAAAATTTGAAGAGATTTCAGAAAAGGCAAAAGTCCTGCTATTGTGTGGTGATTTAACCGACACTGGGGATGAAGAAGAGGCTGAATTACTCGTTGCCGAACTTCAATCCATCAAAGTTCCGGTCCTCGCCGTATTAGGAAATCACGATTATGAAAAGGGACGGCAGAAACAGATTCGCCAAATTTTGACCGACAGTAAAATTACGGTTTTGGACGGCGAAGCAATCGTGATCGAAAATATTGGTTTTGCTGGGGTAAAAGGATTTGGTGGCGGGTTTGACCGTTATATGCTCTCGATGTTCGGCGAAGATGCTATGAAAAGTTTTGTGCAGGAAGCTGTAAACGAATCATTGCTACTGGACCGTGCCTTGGCAAGGTTAGAGCAAGAGCATGCAGCTATAAAAAAAGTCGCTTTACTCCATTATGCACCTATAGCGGAAACAGTAGTTGGCGAACCCGAACAGATTTATCCTTTCTTAGGCTCAACACATTTAATGGAGCCGTTACAGCGGCGTAAAGTTACTGCTGCCTTTCATGGGCATGCGCATGCGGGAAAATTCAAAGCCCTATCCCCGGCCGGAATACCGATTTACAATGTGGCAGTACCTGTACTGAGAGCCCATCATGGTGACGATACCAGCTTTGCACTTATCGATATCTAAATTAAAAATCTACTTTAGCTACTCATTAAGTGAATTGGCAAAAACCAGCTCGAAGGTAATTTATATCAAACCTTCGTAAGTTTAGATCCGTTCCCTTTAAGAACACAAAACATATAATACAAACAAACTTTAGATATGGAAAATTTAAAAAATAAGCGGATTGCCATATTGGTAGCAGATGGATTTGAAGAAATTGAATTGACCAGCCCCAGAGAAGCGCTGGAAAATGCAGGTGCCAAAACGGACATTATATCACCCGCTAAAGGAAAAGTTCGCGCAAAAAATGGTGATGAGTGGTCAAATGATTATCCTGTCGATGTTGCTCTTCAGGAGGCAGAAGAGGATAAGTACGATGGCTTGCTGCTGCCCGGTGGAGTCATAAGCCCCGATAAATTGAGAACCAATAAAACGGTTATTGCTTTAATCAATGCTTTTTGGGAACGCAATAAACCGATCGCGGCGATTTGTCACGGTCCACAATTACTTATTAATGCGGATTTGGTACGTGATAGAAAAATAACGTCAATCGAAGCCATTCAAATGGACCTCATTAATGCTGGCGCATTATGGGAAGACAGCGAAGTCGTCGTTGACGATAAACTTATTACGAGCCGCACGCCCGACGATTTACCCGCTTTTAATAAAGCCATGATCAAAGCATTTGCTATGGAAAAAAAGAACAAAGCGTAATAGTACCGTTCAATAACGTATTAAAACGAACAACCTTTTGTGCATATAACATGTTCAGCATATAAGTAACAAATAAAACAGAACATTATGAATACAACAAAAAGTTCAAGCCAGACGACTGCCAAAGGACAATCGAAGGGCAACAGCGCCAACAAAGAAAAAAAATCAGCTCCATCAATTGCTAAAAACGCTTCTGCGGCTAAAGGTTCACAAAATGGAAGCTCAGAAAAAACCAAAGCTGAGCTCTTGGAAATGGCAAAGAAAATGGATATCACGGGACGTCATGATATGACAAAAGATGAACTTATTAAAGCCATCGAAAAACAGGGCAAAAAATAGAACCGATTTTTTACAGAAGGGTTCGGCCAACATAAAAAGACCCGCAGCAAATGCGGGTCTTTTTTATTTCTTCTTTTCCTTGGGCCTATCAGCAGGGTCATTGGGCATGTCATTGAGCTGATCCACCTGCGGGTCTACACCAGCCTCGGCATCTCCTTGATCCTTATCGTTTACATCCCAAAGTGCCTCCCCGTCCACTCCTAGCTTAACCTTTTTCTTTTTTTCCATTTCGGTCCCGACAACGCGGTTTTCATTCTTTGTAGCCATATTTCTCTATTTTTTGTTTTTTAATTAATGTAAAAGCATATGATGAAAACCAAATCGGACAAGGCCCGCGGTGTTTTTTGTATTGGTTTTCTCAATAAGTTTTTGTCGATGTCCTTCTACGGTACGTTTGCTCAAAAAAATACGCTCAGCAATTTCACCGTTGGTGTATCCCTCAGCGATCAGTCTCAATACGTGCAATTCCCGTTCTGAAATATCATATTTTAACAAAATCCGACTAAGGTCAGGAACCCTATCCGCATAGTTTTTATACGCATGAAGACAGGAAACACCTAAGGAACCACTGATATATTTCTCTCCTTTAAAAACTTGCCGAATACCAAAAAGTACCTCTTCACAACTACTATCTTTCACTAAATAGCCATCTGCACCGGCATGCAATGCATCTGCGGCGATATGTTTGTCATTTTCCATCGTCAACGCAAGGATTTTTATATCTGGGTAGTTTTGTTTGGCAAATTTAATGAGGGGTATCCCTCCCATTTTGCCCATATTGATATCAGTAAGGATCATATCCGGTCGATGATTGATTTTTAAAACATCCAAGGCTGCCTCAGCACTTTCAACATCAGCCAAAACAGCGATATCATCTTGCGTTTCCAAAATCAGCCGAAAACCACTCCTTACCAGATGATGGTCGTCGACAAGCAGTATCTGAATCATATCTATCTGTTTAATGAACTTATTTACTCATAGGAACAGCACTCAATTGTAAAAAGTTTTTTACAACATAATTCATCTAAAAAATAAGAATATAAGGTTGGATTCCTTTTTATATCATAATAGCTAATTTGAAAATCCAAAACCATTTTTATTTGACCTTTGTTCTTCGGCTGAGCGTATGCAGCAATATGCTATCATTAAACAATAAATAATATGAAAAACCCAACAAACTTAATTGCCGTCGGTCTAATTTGCTTAGCAGCCTATGGATGTAATGGCGTTAAAACTGATGATCAAAAGTCAAAGGAACTGATGCGGGACTCCGTTCCCAACGATACCACGACTATACAATATCGCGATACCACATCTGCAGAATCCCGTGGAGAAATCCCGCCAACACCACAGCCCGATACATCGACAAAAAAGTAAAACGAATATAACTTGGCTATTGTTCTTAACGTGATAATAGTTTGATTATGAGATCCTCGTCCTGAGGTGTCTGGACATTAGATTTATTGTAGAGAGCTAGACAATGTTAACATTGCCTAGCTTTTTTGTTGGATTTATTCGAAAGTCAGATTGATTTTTGAAAACCCCAATCCCTGTAAGAGCGGTTTAAACACGGTTGTTGCGTTGGCCTTGGTTTGCTGCAGAATATCTGACTTCTTAACATCATCAGCAACAGCTTTTTCCGCCGCTTTGTAAGCTTCATCCACAAGCTCTGCTTCGCGCAAGAACGCCATTTTGGTATCATAGACTTTGGATGCTTCATGATCGATCTTAATGTAGCAGATTTCTGGAGCCGGCAATTTGATGGAAACCGAATCTCCTACAACCTTGATATCTTCCGGATTAAGTTTTGTAAGGTTCACACAGCCTACAGCATCTGCTTTGACGATTAACAATACGCTTGCATCCGGCAAAAACGTATTCACGTTTTTATGCTCCACAACATCGCTATAGCGGTATTTGACCAATTCCAGTTTTCCCATTGCTTCAATGCGATCCACCAACAACTGATGTTTGCTTTCCACTGCCGGTCCGCTGTTATATTTTTTATACACGAACCAAGCGCCCACTGCCAAAATGGCTACGATAATTAAAAATTTTAAAAATTTTCCCATAAACTATAGTATACAAATTAAAGACCAAGCTGCTTCTTTAGGCATTTAACCTGAAAATATTACCTAGATATTATTCTCCAGGGTCGCTAAACGGGCATGCTTGAAAATTATACCTTTTGATAGACAATTGTTTAGTCAAAAAGTTTAAAAAACATTTGGAACATATAAGCTATAATACTACTTTTGTGACATCAAAATCACGGTAGGTATAGCTCAGTTGGTTAGAGCACTAGATTGTGGTTCTAGGGGTCGTCGGTTCGAGCCCGATTACTTACCCAAAAGGCAGATTAAATGATCTGCCTTTTTTGTTTTCTTGTAAGTCCTTGTTAATCTAATCTTTTAGATTAACAACTAAACTGGTCCGTACGATTCTAAGTTTTCGCCGGTAAATTTTTCTGGAGAAATGAAGGGCGACATATTGCAACTACAATTTGCCCTATCGTAATAAAACAAAGCTAATCATTAGTCCGTTGGTTCGTTATCCTAATCACTCCATTTGTTTACAAATTTATTGATCAACAAGGCAAGTATTTTTTCATTTGTCCAATATACAAACATGAAGTCCACTATAATTTTGACGCTCATATATCAACAGCATGCACATACTTAAATCTTTTCTAAAAGGAAAGCTGAACTAAACTCTGAGGATCTGCGTCGGAAAATCGAAATAGAACATTGTATTGCGGCGGGACCATCCAACATTAACACAATAGAATCTATGCGTATTAAAAAGGATAAGCTACCAAACAATTAAATATTGCAGTTAAATATTGCAGTGCTCAAGGAACAAATGAACATATATTATAGCGTAAAGAAACTTACCCACTCCGGTGGAACTTGACGGATTCTTGGAAACCGGAGCGAGGTAAGTATATTTTTAGTAGATGTAATTTGTGTTACATTACAAATTTAATCTATTGAAGCTTACAAAATGTTACCATAATCATTCCTTCAGTATACAAATTCAACTATTTTATAATTTTTTAGGAAAGAAATACGTTTTAAGCGTCTTTTTCAGCTAACAACACAATACACATGAACGAAAAGATGCTATCTCCACAGACTATTAACGCCACATAAACCCGCCAATACGGAAAAAACGGAGCAACTTGTTGATCATGGTCAAAGCAGGTTTCTTAATCTTCCATTTTAATCCATCGAATCCTGTGGGAGCCGCATTGAAATCTTTCACTGTCGCCGCCCCTGTTTTCATATGTATTGGCGCTTCATCCCTTCGATGCTTCTCCACGACCAAGATGCTATCATAGTAGTGTAGGGAACTTACCGAACGCGTAAATCCATTGACCTTCAATCCACGTTGCTCGGAATGGTAAGCATTGATGTAATCAATAAAATTTTTACTGTATTCAATAAAAGTACCGTTCCTTTTATGGCCACCGCCGTAAAATACCTGATAAGAGGTATGCAAATCTTCACAAAGATATACACCATTATCTTTCACATGATCAAAAAGCTCCTCAAATGTCACAATTTGTTGTTTCATCGTATGACCACCATCATCAATCAATATATCGATCGGCGGAATGGATTCCTTTACCTTGCGCAGGAACTTCCGGTCCGACTGTGAACCAATAAATATCTCTACATTTTCTTCTTCGAGTTCCTTACAGTGCGGATTGATGTCAATACCGTAAATTTTCGCACGATCACCAAAATAGTTCTTCCACATCTGAAGACTGCCGCCCTGAAAAACCCCAACTTCCAACACCACGATTTCTTTGCCTTTGAAACGACTAAAGTGTCTATCGTATACATCGAAATAATGCATCCATTTATTAATTAGCTTCGCATCATTATTTCGGAAATAAGTTTCTAACTCGTTCATATCCTTTGGTCTAATTTAAGGGGTTCTGGTTTTTTATGGTTTGAATTTATTGAAATATAACGAAAAAAGCAACCATATATTTTTGTTTTAACAGAATTTTAAAATTTAAATTTTACAACATTTAAATTATTTTTCTACATTTACATAACTGGTTATATAATTACTTATAATACGATGGAACTATTTGAAAAAACAGGAAAAATAGCATTAGGCAGCAGATTGCGCTACATGGCTTCAAATATCACAGAAGAGGCCGCCCGATTACATGAGCTTTATCAGATTGATTTTGCGCCCAAGTGGTTTCCCGTTTTCTTTATCTTGTCTGAGGGTGATTCAAAAACAATTACCGATATAGCAACAGAGATTGGCCATTCCCAGCCATCAGTCACTAAAATCGTCAAAGAAATGATCAACGCAGGTCTTGTAGAGGATAACCTTCGCTCTGTAGATAAACGGCGAAATATGGTTGGATTGACCGATAAAGGAAAAATGCTTTGGGAAAGAATGAAAATTCAATGCATCGATATCGATCGCGCCATAGATGGGATTATCCAGGAAGCCACGCACAATCTATGGGAAGCTTTAGCTGAATGGGAATTTCTCCTTGAACAAAAATCCTTGCTGAAACGCGTTCAGGAACAAAAGAAAATACGTGAAAGTAAGGATGTCAACATTGTTCCATACAATTCAACATACCGCCGGGCATTTAAGTCTTTGAATGAGGAATGGATTTCCACCTATTTTGAAATGGAAGAAACTGACCATAAAGCACTTGACAACCCCGAGGAGTATATTTTGGCAAAAGGGGGCAAAATTATGGTTGCTCTTTATAATGATGAACCTGTAGGTGTATGCTCACTTATTAAAATGAATCATCCCGATTTTGACTATGAATTGGCAAAAATGGCGGTATCCCCAACAGTGCAAGGCAAAAGTATAGGCTACCTTTTGGGAAGAGCAATTATTGAAGAAGCAAAAACCTTAGGGGCTTCAAAACTGTTTCTCGAGAGCAACACCATTTTAAAACCTGCAATCAATCTCTATTACAAGTTGGGGTTCCAAAAGATTAGCGGATATCCAAGTCCTTATCAACGATGTAATATCCAGATGGAACTGAATTTAAAAAAATAGCCCTGAGCAGCGGAAACATAAACTGGAATAAGCGAACTCGAATAAGCGAATGAATGCTTCCCTTTTTTGGGAAGCATTTTTGTTTAACTAATTTTTCAAATAAAAGGTGATACTTTTCGCTAAATTGGTACATGTCTATAAATGATATTGCTATGCAACAATTGATCAATTCAAATCGAACAATAGACCGACAGGTGCTCTTTATGAACTTGTATAAAACTACATTTCCCATCGTGGCTAAGTATATCAGTCGCACGGGTGGTAATTTGGATGAAGCCAAAGATGTATTTCAGGACGCTTTGCTGGTGTATTATGAAAAGATTCTTTTAACAGCAGCACCACTAAACAACGATATTGGCTATTTGGTTGGAACAGCCAAAAATCTATGGTTAAAACGGTATGGTCAATCCAGTCCAAATCTTCCCCTAGATCAAGTGGATATTGCTTTGACAACCGAAGAGTCTCCTTCTAGCACAAGGCTTTTTCGTTTTTTGGAGACTGCTGGGCGTAAATGTTTAGAACTCTTGAAAAGCTTTTATTATGATCAAATGTCACTGCAGGAAATTGCAGATGAATATGGCTATTCGGGAGCAAGGAGCGCCACTGTTCAAAAATTTAAATGCCTGGAGAAAGTTAGAGAATCCGTTAAACAAAAATCCCTGGTTTATGATGACTTCATGGAATGAAACCCAGCAGATAGAAGCGTATATCTTTGGAATAGCTGAGCCGGAAGATGCACTGCTTTTTGAAGCGAAATTGGCGTTGGACGAAGAGTTGGCAGACAAGGTTATTGCCCAACAAAAAGCTTATGCAGCTATTCGGCAATTCGGACGTAAACAAGTGAAAATGGAAATTGAAGCCATAACGCAGGAACTATTTACACATCCCGAACATGTCTCTTTTAGAAAAAAAATAATAAAGTTATTTAGCAAATTCTAAATTCCTAACATCATGACGATTGACAAAAATGAGTTCCGCAAATTTGCGGTAGGGCATTGTTATGTCCAAAAAGATCTGGTAGATCATTATATTTCAGGTATCGAGCAGTCACGCATTCCGCTGGCCATGACGCCGTATATCACCGAAGAACGCGAATTGCGCGTATCGCAGATGGACGTATTTTCCAGATTGATGATTGACCGTATTATCTTTATGGGCGCTGCTGTAGAATCCAACATCGCCAATATCGTACAAGCCCAGCTGTTATTCCTTCAATCTGTTGACCCAAAAAAAGATATACAACTGTATATCAACTCTCCCGGAGGCGAAGTTTACGCGGGATTAGGTATTTATGATACGATGCAATTGATCAGCCCGGATGTTGCAACGATCTGTACCGGCATGGCACTCTCCTTTGGTGCGATATTACTCTGCGGCGGTGCTGCCGGCAAACGTAGCGCGCTGGAACACGCAAGGGTGATGCTTCATCAGCCGCTTGGCGGTGTACAGGGACAGGCTTCGGACATCGAAATTACGGCCAATCAAGTACTGAAAATCAAGAAAGAGCTGAACGATATTATTGCCAAACACAGTGGACAGAGTTATCAACGTGTACATGATGTCAGCGACCGGGATCACTGGATGGTTGCTGCAGAAGCCAAAGAATTTGGAATTATTGACGACGTATTAATCTCGCGATGATAAGCAAATTTATGGACAATTTCGAACGGGCTATTGACAAACTATTGTCAATAGCCCGTTTAACTTTGTTATCAATAAAATTTATATCAGCATGAAACTAACATCCATTCGACTGATTGCAAACGACATTCAGCAGTCCGTCAGATTCTATGAAGAAATCCTTGGGCTCACCGCACAATGGTTTACACCAGATTTTGCCGAGCTTTCCACCAGTTCGATTACCCTAGCTATAGGAAGTACTCGCACGATGCAAATGTTTAGTGACAGCCTCACTACTTTTGGCAACATGGCCCCCATTATTATTGAATTTTTAGTTGAAAATGTAGATCATGAATATATTCGGATCAAAAATAGTGCTTCAAAAATCATTCAGGAACCGACAACAATGCCTTGGGGTAATCGCTCATTGCTTTTTTGTGATCCCGATGGTAACATGCTTAACTTTTTCACTCCGCTGAGCCCTGAGGCGATCAAAAAATTTGGCGTAGAAGCCACGAACTAATCCGCTCACATGACAAGATACTAAAGTCTAAAAAATAGTATCTTGTCTTCATTAATCGAAATTTAACAGCTATTGTTCAGCTCATGGCCCTTATTAAAGATATATATACACGGGAATTTTATCAGTTTATTGCCGATCAGTTCCACCGCGTTGACAACAATTTTAACAGAGAACAGTTTATCAAACGCATTTTTTCAGACAGTTTTCATGAAATGGAATGGAAACAGCGTACAAAACACAGCACAGCGGCCTTGCACGAATTTATGCCGGCATCTTTTCCCGAAGCAGCAGCCTTACTAACACAAGTGGTGGAACAGTTCCTAGAAACGAAGCATCCGGGAGGCCTTGAATATGTTATTTTTCCGGACTATATAGAAACTTACGGTATCGGAGATTTTGAAACAGCTGTACAGTCATTTGAAATCGTCACGAGATTTATAACCTGCGAATTTGCCGTTCGTCCATTTATTATCAACTATGGATCTCGTATGATCGCGGAAATGGAAAGATGGTCTAAAAGCCCACATTCTCAGGTTCGACGCCTTGCAAGTGAAGGATCGAGGCCCCGACTCCCCTGGGCGATGGCAATTCCATCGTTAAAAAACGACCCTTCCCCTATCCTGCCCATCCTCCAAAACCTCCATAATGACCCATCCGAGAGCGTCAGAAGAAGTGTAGCCAACAATCTCAACGATATTGCCAAAGATCATCCCCATCTCGTTCTGACTATTGCCCAGCAATGGAATGGCATCAGTAAAAATACAGATGCCATCATCAAACATGGCTGCCGCACCTTACTCAAACAAGGGCATCCAGCGATTCTAAACTTTTATGGACTGGATAGTAGTGATTTTCATATTAGGAATCTCAGCATCCATACACCGGCGGTTAAAATAGGTGAACACCTTATTTTTTCCTTTGAAATTGAGAATGGAAGCAGCAGCGCCAGGTCATTACGTTTGGAGTATGGATTATATTATCAAAAGTCAAATGGTCAGCTATCTCGAAAGGTTTTTAAAATTAGCGAACGAACTTATCAGGGGGCCGAAATAAACCGTATCGAGCGAAAGCAATCTTTTAAATTGATTACTACCCGAAAATTCTATGCAGGGAAACATAAAATTTCAATTATCGTTAATGGGCAAGAAACGGTTCAACAGGAATTTGAGCTATTGCACAATTAACGGAAAATAAGAAACAAACGAAGGGCTTTCGTGTTCTACTAGAAACAACAGGATATGCGCTGGATAAGTTATTTCCAGCGTATATATGGTAAGTTCTTATACTGATATGAAGTCTGTTATGAAGAAAATTCTCTTAATCTTTTTTGTCTTACTTATCCTATTTATCATTGCGCTTCTAATTAGAACGCTGACTTACCCGTTTACCCGTGTCAAAAAATCTGCTGCAGCGCCTGTGCAACCAGCGGTCAATGATAGCATTGTTGCCCGATTTGCCGGCGGCATCAAAATAGCCACAATCTCTATCGGCGACTCGACATTATTTAATCATGTTCCTTTTGAAGAACTTAATACTTACATCAGGCACAATTTTCCACTGATCTATCGCTCCCTGGAAACCTATACCGTCAATGGCCATGCGTTAGTCATTCGACTCAAGGGAAGCGACAATAGCTTACTTCCGCTACTCTTTCTTTCGCATATGGATGTGGTACCTCCAGGTTCTGCTGCTATAAAAAACAACGATTCAACGCTATTTCAGCCTAGAGAGCAGGCTGTACCGCCCGTTAGTGAAATAGCTGAAGAATGGGACTATGCTCCTTTTTCGGGGGCAGTAGCCAAGGGCCGCATTTATGGCCGCGGAGCCTTAGACATGAAAGGCATGCTCTTCTCCTTACTTGAAGCTACGGAACAGTTGGTTCGAGAACAGGTACAGCCGAAGCGGGATATCTACCTCGCTTTTGGTTTTGATGAAGAAGTTGGTGGCGTACGGGGCGCGGCCAAAATCGCAGACTACTTCAAAGAAAAGGGCCTTAAATTCGAAGCCGTTTATGACGAGGGTGGACTCATTCTGGAGAAGGGCTCGGTCAAGGGAATCAGCTCCGATGTAGCTTTGATCGGTTGCGCGGAGAAGGGATTTTTATCCCTGAAAATTAAGGTTAAAGGTCTTGGTGGGCACTCTTCGATGCCGCCAACAACGAGTGCAATTGGTAAAGCAGCAGTCATCATGCAACGCTTAGAAAATCACCAGATGAAAGCACAGATCAGCCCTATTATCCAAAACTTTTTTCAACAGGTCGGTGGTAGTATGTCTTTTACCTCCCGTTTTGCGATCGCTAATCGCTGGATTATGGAGCCTTTACTTCTGGCTCAACTAACGAAAAACCATTCGACTAATGCCCTCGTGCGAACAACTACGGCACTGACGATGATGAAAGGCAGCGACGCCCCCAATGTACTTTCACCTGAAGTTGAATTTGTTGTCAATTTTAGGCTACTGCCTGAAAACAGCCTACAGGAAGTTCGGCATCATGTCGAGCAGGCTACAAGCGGGTTTGATGTTGAAATCGAACAGGTCGACAATGCCCGAGAAGCATCCAAAGTCTCACCAACAGACGTTAAAGCCTATAAGATGATGGAAGCTTCAATCCGCAGGATGTACCCTGATCTTATTGTTACGCCTTACCTGACCGTTGGCGGAACCGACGCTATCAAATACCAAAATCTCAGTGATCATATTTATCGCTTTATGCCCATTAAAATTAATCACGCTGAACAGCAGAGTATGCATAGTACCAATGAATACATTAGCATTGAAAACTACCTGAAGATGATAGACTATTTTTACTACATTATGCGCCACTACGACGATGAAACCGTTTAACCATGGACAATCTCCGAAATTACATTCACGCACTGGTTGATTTTTCGACGGATAGCTGGCACTTACTACAGCCAACATTGACATTGCGCAACTTCAAAAAAAATGATTTGCTGCTAGAACAGGGGAAAGTTTGCAATTCGCTCTTTTTTATCGATAAAGGCTATTGTAGAAGTTATTATGTTATAGACGGAACCGTCAAAAACATCGGATTCTTCTTTGAAAACGATATTGCCACCAACATTCAAAGTTTTGGCAGCGGCAAGAAATCAGAATTTAACATTGTTGCTTGTGAGAACTTAACGGCTATTATTTTCGATAAGACAAAACTCTTTGAACTCGCAATGAAAGTCACGGAAATAGAGCGGTTGGGACGGCATTGCATCAGGCAGTTTGCCTCGCGACAGGAAGAGTTTGCTAATCTATTTATATGCTATTCGGCTGCTGAACGGTTGTCTTATCTAGAAAGAAAATACCCTGAAATCCTACAACGTGTGCCCCTTTCTCAATTGGCTTCCTTTTTGGGGGTAGCTCGAGAAACCCTAAGCAGAATTCGTCGAAGAAGGCTAAACTCTTGACATTATGTGACGATTGTCACAGGTTAGAATAATTTCATTTTAGGAACTTTGTGTAATTAAACAAAGATAAAAGATATGAAAACAGGTAATAATGCACTCTTGGATTTTGAAAAATTTATGGCTGCCCGGTTAAAAGCCTCAACAGATTTTGTGGAAGGCCATTTTGACTCCCTAAAAGATATTTCTGTCTCAAATGAGCCTGCAACAATTTTTCCACCCAATGGAATATACATTTCTGGAGTATCCCAGGTCAATGATTTTAATCGAAAAGGAGCTTCCAATTTTCTTCCGCGTGCACAAAACAAATTTGAAGTGATCCATCAAGATGCAAGCGATACGCTAGCCTACTGGACGGGTATACAACGTTCGTCCGTCAACGTAAAAGGGCAAGATACCGTGGTGATTTTCAATCTCAGAATCACCGAAATCTTCAGAAAAGAGCAGGGTATCTGGAAACTTATGCATCGACATGCCGATAAACTTGCCGAATAGTCTAAATGGCCTAGGGAGCAGCAGTTTATTTATAGATCGCTATGCTGTATATCCTCTGCTCCTTACGGTCAGTACTCAAAATTGATCGGCTGTGTGCAGCAATGGTCATCTAGCAATTCCCTACGATTTGAGTCCAGCCTCGCTGGTTGATCCCTTGAATTTCTTGTTCCAAAAAAGCAATAAAATAATAAACAGTATAAATAATAACAGGGTGACTAAATTTGTCTTCCCCAACAGTGCGTGCAAAGTTGCTGGAGCTATAATTGAATTGGTTCTTATGGTGGAGAAAGTCAATACAAATGAAAAGACAATACACAAAAGCACAAATCCGGCAAAGCCACCAAATTGGCTGAAATTATCAAAAATTAAAAGATGCCAAATCGCCCAAAACATTCCCGTTATCACACTTTTAATGGGCCATTTTATTTCACCTAGACTGTCATTCAAATAGCCCCGCCAAGTAAATTCCTCCATGATATCATACAGCAATGTAAACAGGCAGAACAACAGTGCCCAAACGTGCTCATCGACACCGTAATTATTTTTGAATCCATAAATACCATATCCTGCGAATAAAAAGAATGGAAACAAAAGTGACTTTGTTTTATTAGGGCCAAAAAGTGTAACGGTGGAAACGACTTTTGACAAAGCATAAAAAAATGCCGAGATAATCAGAATCATAAATCCGTGATTCATATTCCAGGGCAATGGAAAACTGAAAACATCTTTCATAGCCATCTGGAAAATATTAGGAAGCTTCCGTATGGCAAAAGTTCCCACCATCAGCAATACGTAAAATAATGCGATATGCAACCAATTCGTCTTTTTTATGCTTTCAATAATATTCATACACTATTTATTAGTCTATTGTCCCTATAGCAACTGTTCTTTGTTTAGTAACGGCTACAAAATTTGAAGTCGCGAACTTCCAAAAAAACCACGAAAGCAGGTTTGCATTCAAAAGTAGAAATTAATCGGCATTAAAGCCATTCACGTATTTTTTTTGTGCACAAAATCCACGTCAAAAAACCATAGAGCAGAATTGGTAAGATATACATCTCCAAAGGATATGGCTGTAGAATTGGATTGAACTCCACTAAAATTTTGGTCTCCCTGCTGCTTTGCAAGAGCATGTACATCAAGGTAGAAACAACCATGGATGAGGAACTTGCAAAAAAGAGTGTGAGCAGTAGGACAGTAATGTGTAGGTATCCGGTAGCTCTTTGAAAGATTTGATCGGATATACCAGTGCAGGAAAAAGATTATAGCCTTTAAATACAATGAGGATACCTGTAAAAAATGAGATCCGCACGATACTTCTTTTGACCACTTGTGCCCTGGGCGTATCAAATCTACCGGTAATAGCCCATTGTTCTTTGGTTTTTATTGTATCAAAATTAGTCTCTTTTTCCGCTTCTCGCTGGTTAAGCACATATATTGCTGCTGTCAACTCCTCGGTGGTCAACTGTCGACCTTTTAATTCAATCTCGGCAGCTTCAAGCACAGAAGGCTCATAGTGATCGGGATTGTCTACCACAGACAACAACTGATCCGTCGACCAAGTTTTATAAAGTTCAGCAAAATTATTTTCGGACATTGGCTTTCATTGCTATATTGTTCTCGTTCAGAGAGAAATAAATCACGATATTTCTAAAATAAATTTATAGAAACATACGCTATAAATCAAGCCTAAATACACGACAAAATTTGTCTATAAAACACATAAATAAGAACAATATTCCAACAGGGCTACCGTCGCTTCATAAACTAAGCTTTGCCATATTTACAGTAATAATTTGTATCTTTCAGTAACAATTTGGTACATACAATTGATACATGCCACAAGGTGATAAGTAATCGAAAGGCTTCTCCAAATACCCACGATAGATACCAACATCAACAGTACTAAAACGTTTATGAATATGTTGTCAAAATCCTTCACAATTCTTTTAGGCACCTTATTGCTACTACATAGTCCTTCACTAAAAGGACAGTATCTTGAATCCGTTAAAACTGACAATAAACTAAAAACTTGGCTCGATACCACTATCAATCAACTGGCTACAGATTACCTCTCGAACGAACACACCTACAGTGTATCGATCGGAATTTATACCAAGGGAAAAAAAATCGCATACAACTACAGTAAAGAAAAGCTACCAAAGGCCAATAACTATTACAACGTTGGATCGGTAGCGAAAACCTTTGTAGCCGCTTTACTTGCACAAGCAGTCATTGAGAAGAAAATCAACCTAGATGACGATATCCGTAAATACTTACCCGGAAACTATCCCAATTTGCAATACGACGGCCATGGAATCCTTGTTAAGCATCTTGCAAATCATACTTCAGCACTTCCAAAGACTTTCAGATTGCTTTCTACCAAAGCTGCCGATAGTTTAAAGAGACTCACTATTCCACAACAGGTAGACTACCTTGGAAATTATAGTCGTGACAGCCTATTCAACGACCTGAGGAAAGCCGAGCTGGACAGTACTCCAGGCACAAAATTCAGCTACAATAGCATGGCTGTAATGGTACTTGTTGCGCTGTTGGAAAATAGCTATAAGAATTCCTATGAACATCTTATCAGCGCATATCTGAAGAGGCACCTTGGCATGTACCATACAATCCCCTACCTGAATGAGTTGCAAAAAAACGACATTGTACAAGGCCATAATAATAAAGGTCAGCCTGTTCCATTTGCCAATTTGAGGGGATTTTACTTTGGTCCAACAATGAATTCAACGATCAATGATATGTTAACCTACATCGAAGCCAACCTCAAATTAAAGGATAAAGCCCTTCGTCTAACACATCAACTGACCTATGGAAAAGACGATGGATTTGGTATGGGGCTCGGTTGGATGATCAATCGTGATGAACGTGGTGCCCGCTATTTCTATCACGATGGGAATACTAAAATAGGCTATAATACCTTATGTGTGCTGTATTCGACATACAATTATGGCATCGTCATTATTGTCAACGATACCGTTGATCAACACATGGTGGGTGAACTTGAAAATGCCATCAGACATCAGTTTTTAATGCGTAATCAATGACAAGTTTAATCTCCATCTTCGGCAGAAAAGAAGGGGTAAAATTAAGTCACCATTAAAAAAATATGTACTTATGTTTAAATCAATAAAAAATAAAATTAAAACAATAAGAGTAATAATAAATTATCCCAAAATTTTATTAATTTTCGGAAACTAACCAATGTGGAAATCGGTGAATGTTTATTTTTTTAACTAAAGAAAGGAGGCAAACAAAACAACGACGATGAGAACCGCTTGAAAAACCAAGCACAATTAAATTAATGATTCATTCACAAATCTTAAAAACTAAGTTATGTTAAAATTAACCAGTCGCTGGAACAGACTTTATACTGTTTTCGCCGTAGTTTCCACATTTTCTATTTTTAGCTGCCAAAAAAATTCTTTGACTCTTGAGAATCCAGAGGCACAACTTAACAAAAAAGCTGCAGTATCCGCGCAAGCAGGAGCTACAATTGCAACATTGAATTGGGATCAAACCAATCAAAAGATTGATGGATTTGGTGCATTCGGAGGTCGGATTGTTCCATTCTTTGAATCCGCAAAAAGAGATAGTATCCTGGATTATTTATGGGGAGGCAGTGGGTTGAAACTGAATATCCTTCGTGGTAAGGTACTTCATACCTACCCTTTTAACCAACAGACCAAGGTCGTTACCATTAAACCTGCAGGAGTTTCGATTGACGTGGATCCCAATAGTGCAACATATCAGAATTTGACAGCAGACGAAAAAGAACAGCTTGGGCAGGTCTGGATCATCAAAAAAGCGAAAGAACGCTATGAAGTCCCCTTCGTTATGGCAAGTACATGGACTCCACCATTATACATGAAGACCAATACGAGCAGTATTTCCGGGAAATGGTTTAATGGACTTAATTTTAATACCTCTTCAACAGCTTTTGCACGCTATTTGACTGGATTTGTAAAATCATTTCAGAATGAAGGCATCACCATCAATGCTATCTCCCCATCAAATGAACCTGAAAATGTCTTTTCAGACTGGGATGCTTCTTATTGGAACTCCTCCCATTTGGGACAATTTATTACCAACAATCTACGTCCTGAATTAAACAGCGCTGGTCTGCAATCGACCAAGATTATATCTTCTGAAAATGCGGCCTGGGGAACTGCCGATAATTTCCTTTCCGGCATGGACAGAAGCAAAGTCGACATCCTTGCAGGACATGGCTACGTTGAGATCAGTGGGATTATTTCTGGACAACGTGGATTTAACCAGAGTCCTTCCATGTGGAATTTTAGTATTGGTGGCAAACCAATGTGGGTAACAGAAGCTTCAGATGACGGTGGGAATTATGACAGCGGCATTGAAGGCGGCCTCAAACTGGCGGTTAACATGCATAAACTTCTTGCAGATTGTAATGCCAATGCGTATGTGTTTTGGTTAGGTATGTTAGCTTTTCAAAATAATGAAGCACTCATATGCACAAAAAGTGATGGTTCTTTGGAATTTCCAAAAACGTATGATGTGATGGGACACTATTCCAGGTTTATCAAAGCAGGTTATATGCGAATCAATGTAGCGGTTCAAAATGCAAATGGCTTATTGATTTCAGCTTACAAAGATCCCCAAACAGGAAAGTTTGCATTGGTTGTCACCAACACGGGAACCGCAGCAGTTCCATTGGATATCAACCTTACGGGTTTTGCAAGCGGCGCATTGAACAATTACCAAACCACCGCAAGCAGTTCGGGGCATTGGGGTAATGTCGGCGCTGTAAATCCGAATAGCTCAGGTGTCTATTCGTTAATAGTACCCGCTAAAAGTATAAGCACTTTAGAAGGCAATAAACTCTAATCTGTTAATTACACTGAAGGAGTAATTTCCTTCAGTGTATGATTTAAAGTCTGACAATCAGCTCGTCATAAAATCTTTGCGCATCTCCCCGTTCATTACTTCATTTTTTCCGACTTCAGTTTTGTGGCATCTTCGAATACCGTCATTTTTATGAATGTAAATAATATCATCCTATAAAGTAAATACAAATTGATCGGTATGTGAACCGTGCGACTTTCATCCTTGTGTTTCTCAAAAGAACTGTGTCATAAACTGAAGGGATATTTTAGCAAACACAAAAATGTTTACGGCTGCTAAAAATAAAAATTTAACAGAAATTTAAACAACAAAATCAACTTAACCATCGTTCCTTAAAACAATTCAATTCCAAACCATTAGAAGATATAATGTTTAAAAAACAAATTCTACGCCTTGGCTTTTCTTTAGTAATTAAAGATATATTCGACTATCTTTACAACCTGACTTTTGGAAAACTACCATGAAATTACACTACTTTGCCATGCTTACCTTTGGGTTATGCGCTATCACTGGGTTAAAGGCCCAAGAAAAACCTAATTTGATCAAACTAAATATTTGGCCCCTAACTGTTGGTAATGTTTCACTGGAATACGAAAGGTCGCTCAATGAACATCTATCGCTCAATGGAACGGTAAGCTATCGTCCCAGTTCCAATCTACCCTTTAAATCGCTCTGGGATTCCGCCTTTGACGATCGCAACAACATTTTAGGCGAAGCCAAATTAGGAGCTTTTTCCATCACACCAGAAGTACGCTTCTACGTCAGTAATAAAGAATTACTTAAGGGATTCTATATCGCACCATTTGTCAAATACGCCAATTACAACGTTCACACCAAAATTACCGTCGATGAATCGAGCTATCACAGAGAAGTGTCCATATCCGGTGCCTTAAATGCTTTTACAGGAGGTGTGGCTGTCGGTAGCCAGTGGAAAATCGGCCAAGACATCTACTTGGATTGGCGTATTATTGGTCCAAATTATGGGTTCAATAAGGGAACATTTGAAGGGAGAACACCACTAAATGGAGATGAGCAACGTGAAGTAAAAAAACAGCTGGATGAATTTGACAGTAATCTCTTGAAAATCAAAAAAGAAGTGAATGCTGAAGGTGTAACAATAAACACCAGCGGACCTTTTGCAGGTATTCGAACCGCTTTATCTTTTGGTTACCATTTTTAATTAAATAATCCTCCCTTCTACGCATCATTCGTTCCAAGTAAGCGATTGGTGCGCTTTAATCAATAGTATTCACTAAGAATACATTATGCCATTTTCATCCAAGCTTCAAAAAGAAATTTGTTTACATTATGGATCTCATGAAATATCTATTTTTGCTCTGATCTTGTCCGCCAAACATAAACTAGATCAGATCTTTGTAGAGAGCCCTTATTCCAAAAGGAATTACTTGAATCAACTTTATCAATTGTATATTGACAATAAATACAGTAATCATAATACCCCCCATAATACCTCCGGTGTGCAATGTTTTTAAATTAAATTATGCTCACGGGCGTATTTAAGCATTTGTCCTATCGTTTGACAATCTGCTTTTGCCATCATCTTCCTACGATGTGCAACGACTGTGTGTGGACTCAAAAAGGTTTTTGAAGCAGTTTCGGCCACGCTATAACCCTCTGAAAAGTATTGTAATACTTCAATCTCCCGGGTAGTAAATGTTTTAATCTTCTTACCGTGCGTAGACAGGATACGTTCAAATTCCTCACATATATATACTTCTTTTTTCTTTATCGCCTCAAAGCAAGCCAAGACTTCACTTAATTCACAAGATTTACTTAGGATACCTTCTGGACGATATTGAAGGATACTCGATATTACGACAGGAGCCGTTGCTCCAGTCAAAAAGATGACCTTTGCATCTCCATTTATACGCCTGATTTCAGTTAATAATGAAAGGCCATTTTCATTTGGAAGATAGTAATCCAAAAAAACAAACAAATACCGCTTCCCGAAAGCGCGCAAAAATTGAAGGAATTCAGATCCTTGACTAAAGGATTGAACCAAATCTATTCCACATTCCCGTTTTAACAAGAGTGCGAAAGAAAAAGCAACTATTTTCTGGTCATCTAGGATAACAGCATGGCTAGCGATTTTCATAAGTATGGCTTGTCTAATTAAACTAGTAAGACAAATATAATTATTTAAAACAACCATAAAACACTGTTTTGCAAGCATGTAGACATACAACTACAAACATAACATGTTCCTGTTATATCCAGTCTAAAACATCCCATAAACATGCTATATCACGATCGAATGTAATGTAAGACCGCAATAAAATGCGTCTTTTACACTGAAATTTAAATACGCCATATCAGCTAACGTCTCGCGCATTAGCCCATGTAATAAGCCATTGGCTGACGAAAGAACTATAAAAATATTTCAACTTATAAATTACATTGTTATGAAAAAGAAACTTTTTAAATCTCCGACTGGCAAACAAGCCTACCAGGTCCCTCAGATTCAAATGACTGTCGTTTTATTGGAAAATGGCATTGCTGCTGGTTCAAATGGTAATACTTCTGGGGATGTAAAACAAACCTGGGACAACGAAGAATCACAAACTCAAAGTAAAAGTGACGGCTGGTGGTAGTCCCCCAATTCACTATCAATTAACCAAAAAGAAGAAAAATGAAAAATCAATTTATTCAATTGCTCAGCTTCCTTGTTATACTTTTCACATCATGTAGCAAAAATGAAAGTAACACAGCTGTTGAGACAGATGGCAATGTTAGCGTGAAAATGGGTGGAGTCTCTTTCTCCGATGAAAATACTGACCCTCAATTAAAATTATCAACCAGCAAAAGTTTAAATAGCGTACTTTCAAACATTCAGGAATCCATTGTTCCATTTAATAATGAACTTTCGGTATTAGCTACCTTGGCACCAGAGGCCGCTATTTCATCGAACGCATTACGTGCGTCAACAGGACTTAAAATGGCAACAACACCTGTTTCGTTAGGTGCAGGTGCCAAATATGCCATTGCGGTTTATAATGCAGCAGGAAATTATGTCAAAGATACAGGAATTTTAACATATTCGACCAGTGGTACAAATTGGAATCTCTCGCTTCCTGCAGGTCCTTATACTTTTGTTGCTATCGCAGTGGCAAATGGCCTGGTGTTCCCTTCAATTAACTTTAATCAGGCACTAGCGAACATTACCTTTAATGTGACTGGCGCAGATACAGACCTCTTATGGAAAAAATTACCCGTCACCGTAATTGCTAACCAAACACTATCTGTTGACCTTATCTTGAGTCACCTATTTACACAAGTACAGGCCACTTTAGAAAGTACATCTGCCAATGTGGTTGGCAATATCACATCCATGACCAGTAGTACAATCTCTCCTAATTATGGTACAGCTTCTGTTAAATTGACCGATGGTCTGTTCACCCAAGGTGGCTCGTCGGTAGCTCGTAACGTCGTATTTAGTGGTACAGGTGTTCTATGGACAAGTAATGCGGCACTTATTCTTACCGAAGGAACGACGACCGGTAAAGTTAATTTTGGAACAGTGTCCCTAAACTCCACACAAAATGGCGTACGTTCTGGAACAATAGATTTATCGAATCTAAGCTTACAAAAAGGGGTAAAATACACTTTAAAACTTCGCTTAGTACCTAAAGGTGCAATCGATGTACCTACCTCCAATTACTACTGGAGTTCAGCCAATTTGACTGGCACTTCACCCATCACAATCGCATCCGCGCAATACATAAAAGGAAGCGTTTATGGAGGAAACGGATCGGCAACATATTGTGAAGGTGCTTTAGGCACCGGATGGCGAACAGCTACGCAAACGGAATATCAGTCATTGATTAATATGGGTACCGCTAGAGGTAGCTACAATGGACAGACAGGCTGGTTTCTAGGAACATCCGTCGTGCCAACCACCAATAAAGATAATTATATGTTCCTGCCTGACAATGCTTTTGTTCGCTCATCATCAGGAAGCAACAATATCCCTACTGGCGCCCTAGGTGTCTATTGGGCGAGTGCGACAGTTCAAGGGAACTCTAAACCTGCACTGGTATTAACAGCGACAGGTGTTTCAATCGTAGATATACATCAAAATAACCAAGTCGGTATACGTTGTGTAAAAAGCAAATAAGCGACCGTCTATAATCACAAAAACCACGGACCACTATGAGATCAATCGATCCCATAGTGGTCTTCTTTTAATATCATAAGACGACCTTATGAAGTTATTTTGCTAAAGATATTCTAGACGCCGTCATCCAAGGAGCAAGCCCTTCATTCCTTGATAGATAAAGATCAATAGATGTCAACTATCCGAAGGTTTTACATATATTTCTAAATTTTAGTATAAAAAAGTTAATTCGTTACAACCATTTCTAATTTCATCTTTAATATCATTTCACCAAATACTCTTACTACCTTTGTTCTCCAAATTAAATTCATATGCCAAAAGAGACAAGAACAGGGCTTTATCAGGGTGTCATCGAAAAAGATGATAAAGGAAACTACTTTTGTGGTCCCTATTTACTAGATTATCAAATCGTAGAAACTTATTTTAAATTGGGAGATCGCGTTAGTATCAAAACCATTATCAAAAATACAAGCCGCAAGAGTATGGAGGCTTATCCACAAAAATCAGTTAAGTTCTCATTTGCCACAGAGGACCACACGAATGATTAGCCCCCGGTTGAATTGAACATTGTAAACAATAAGGCCAGTTCCTTAGGGTTGGCCTTATTATTTATATGATTAACTTAACGCAGGTAACTAAAAACAAAACCTCCGATTTTTGGAAAATCAAGAGGCTCCTGCATAATCGAATAGATCGATTACTTTATAAAATAGGTATACTTTTTTCAGGTAAAGAATATCCTGATGGATCGTTCATCTAAATGATGCGACTGAAATCTATTTTCCATAAAAATTAGTCAGCATCCCCGTTCTCTATAATTAGAACTGATCTCCCCCCTACTTTCATTCGTTGTAAATTCCATTACTGATTTACTAGTCAAATATAAATACTACTCTACTATGTTCAGCGTAGAAATGGTTTTCGATGTATTATTTTTCGTTGAAATTGCAATTCAGTACGATGAAAATTGAGTCTTGCAGTTTGTTGATTTTTCGATAATAAATATATCTTTGCAAAAACAATTAACCCGATAATGAATAATAGATGTCTTAATTGCGATCGTGCAATCGAAGCTAATTTTTGCAGCAATTGCGGACAAACAGCCGCCACTCACAGATATTCCTTAAAACATTTTTTTATCCACGATTTTATTCATGGAATATTCCATTTCGACAATGGGTTTCTATATACGATGAAGGAACTGTTTACGCGGCCAGGCCATAGTGTTAGGGAATACATAGAAGGTAGAAGAGCGAAGCACTTCAACTATTTCGCAACCGTAATTATCGTACTTACCATCAACTATTTTCTCTCAAAATTCACAAAGGTGGATCTACAGAATGTACTCAACCAGGAGAGTGTTTCAGGATTGTCTAAAGTCATTAAGGATTATTCGAAATTCGTTACATTTATCGTCATCCCCTTTAATGCACTGATGAGTTACCTGATATTTAAAAAAAGTGGACAAAATTATACCGAAAATTTAGTACTCAATATCTTTCTTTTGGCAGCTGTTGTTTCTTTAAGATTTTTCATCACTTTTACGTTGATTTTAACTGACGACTCTTCCACAATATTAACGGTAAACCTACTATTCGTAATTCTTATCTTTTTATATACTATCATATTTTTCTATCAGTATTTTTCTGTTTACCATTATAATAAGATCGAACTTGTCCTAAGAGTTATCATTATTGCGACCTTATTTATCATCACTAAACAGGGACTTAATACAATAATCAATACAATAGGATTACGCTATCTAAATTAGATTTTACTTAAAAAGCTAATCAATATCTCTTTAAGATCTTATGCATCAAAAAGGCTCAAGCTTTAGTAGGCAAATTGGTATTCTGTTGAGCATACTTACTTGCAATTTTTGTTTTGCACAAAAACACGAATATGATAATAGATCAATTGATAGTGCAACATATGTGGAAACTAGAAATACATTAAGCCAATTATCTACGAATCGATATGAAAAGAGGATATTCAAAAATGAGATCACCACCATACCGTATCGATTTCTATTGCCAAAAGATTTCCATTCAAAAAGAAAATATCCTATTGTAATTACCTTTCATAACTCATCACGAATAGGAAATGACAATGAAAACCAATTAGAGCATTTGGCAAGAACCTGGGTTAGAGAGGAGATTTATGCTAGGTTCAATTGTTTCGTTGTTGTTCCTCAATTTAAAAAGCGTTCATCCGATTATGAATTTAATAGAGATGGAATACTTACTGCGAAGCCTTCAACAGACGCACAACAGATTCTAGCATTGATAGAATCAATTGAAAACGAATATGGCAATATTGATAGCGATAGAATTTATCTCATAGGCTATTCAATGGGCGCGTCAACAGCGCAGAACTTGATGAGCCTGTCTCCAGATAAATTCGCAGCAATGATTTCCATCGCTGCCGTACCCGATCTATCTAATCTCAACGCACTCGGCAATAAAAACATTTGGCTGATTCATGGCGAAAAAGACACCGAAAATCCCTATTATGGCAGCATAGTTTTGTACGAAAAATTGCGAGGGAATCACAAACTCAAATTCACAACGTTTGAAAATTTACAGCACAATAATATTGTTATTCCGTTTCTTTTAACGGATACGCTCCAGCGATGGTTATTCAGCAAACATCGTTAAGTCACATTTTAATACCTAATCTTAAGCGCAATTGGCTGAAGCTCTATATTCGGTATTTGTGAAACATACACCGTTTGTCCACCCTTTTCATCCACCAATAGCGCCAATAGGCTGCTGATGTCGTCAATCGTGTCCAGTCCAACATTATTGTCTACAATTTCAATATCGCGATCTGAAAGAATCTTTACAGCCTGATGGAAATTTTCTTGAACAATTAGGAGATCCCCACGACCATCCTGACATGCACGATAAATCTCTTGCAGATCAGTGATCACTAAACCCTTGCCCACAGCTGCTTCCAGTTCTTTAAAGTAGTCTTCATTTTTTCGTACCAGTTCCTGTTTCATAAAATTCCAGGCACGGCTCTCTAACTGATGTGTTTCAATGTTATTGTAATCTATAGGCAAGTATCCATAATAGATAGACGGTCTATCCGCAACCTGTAAGAGCTTACTATAATTATTCTCTGTGCAAAACACGAGTGTTACACTCTTTGAGTCCCCAATATAACGCAGGAGAGCTTTGTCTACCCGATTAAGATATTCCCTTAAAAGGTCATCAAGATGTTTAGCATCACTACTTTTATCGGGAAATGTATTGTAAAATTGATTTTCGGCAATAGGAAACTCTTCACTACTGATATCCTCAACAATGCGCCCATTCAAGGCACGAAAAAGATGAACACCGCTTTGCGAAAGCAACATCACAAGATAACTGGCTTGACGGCCAATCTCCTTAACCAAGGGGCGCACAGCAAATGTATTGCTAATATGGACACCCTCTTGGTTTGTCTCCCATGAAGACTTGAAAACTTCTGCTACCGTATCTGAAACAAAGATATGCAGACTTTCGAGATTATAATTAATATCGAGTTCTTGCGCTATCCTTTCCAATTGTCTGATAAGGCCAGCAACTGCCCTCGTATCATACTTATCCGTTAGTCTATCAATCGCTTCTCTGATAAGATTTTTGATCTTTATTCGATCGCTTAGGTTATCAGGATGTGTGCGATGGGTATTGATGGAAATCGTAATGCATAGCTCATCCTGAACTCGGATAAGCATTTGTAGAAGTTGTTTTTCGGGCATAATCATGGACAAATAGTTTAAACTTGAAAACACTTTACGTATAACAACAATTTAAAGATCCTTCTTGTTTGTGTAAAATAAAGGAGTTTTAACTCATTTAGCTGATATCGAAATCAAAAACATGTTATTTATAGTGATTAATAGTTAAAAAAAATGATGAAAAAGTTGCTTTTTGCAGGAGCGACAGGCCGGGTCGGTTGGTTGGCGGCCTTTCACGCACCTATGAGGGAGAAAATCTCGCTGAGATTCTAAATATAAAAACGTATCGAATTCCTCCATTTGATACAATAGAAAATGCAAATGAGGATATTGATTTTGATATTTTAATTGACTTTACCAGTCCATTTATTGCCAAGAAGAACATCCTGAATGCAATAGATAAAGGCGAGCATACGCTAGCTAAAATGGGGAGCTCTAAAGAGGTAAAACGTGGTTTGGATACCATAATGGATTTGTAAATTGGATCATTATCTATCAACCTCTAAATTTAACACAGAACGTTGTACCCACGCCGAGATCGCTTTCTACTGTAACCTCGGCATCAAGACGATCCGCTATCCGTTTGACGATGGAAAGGCCAATCCCCGATCCTTCAAAGCCCTGCGAATTTGACAGCCGTTTAAAAATGTCAAATATATTACTGTCATCCTGAATATCCATCCCAATGCCATTGTCTTTAATATAATAGTAAACTGAATGGCCGTGTTTTTCACTATAAACTTCCACCCTTGGTTGATCTTTTTTACTGCTGTATTTTATCGCGTTGCCGATCAGATTTAAAAACAGCTGATATAACAGTGTTCTTTCCCCGAGAATGGGCAAGGTCTCCCCTAAGACAAATTCCAACCTTGTACTGTCAAACTGCTGCTTGCAGCTTTCGAGAATATTAAGAATTTTGTTTCGCGGATCGATCAGTTCTGTTTTGAATGCTACATAATTAGATTGTGTGAGTTGATAAACCTTATCCATCATTTCTATTATCAGTCCAGTCGCATCGATGATATTCGTTGCCATTTTTCGCAACATCTCTTTCGGAAGATCGTCTTTCATCAACATCATCTGCGCAGCAAGCTTTATGGAAGAAAGAGGGTTTTTAAGATCGTGAGTCAATGTATAGCCAAACGTATCTAAGGCATTGTTTGATCTTACGAGCTCCTTATTGAGCTGAGCAATCTCCCCACCCCGTTGCGCAATAGCCTGTTGGGTTATTTGTGCAACTTTTTCAATGAAGGAAAGCTCCGTTTTTTTCCATTTAATAGACTTGCCTTTCATCGTTTCACGCCAGGCTTCAAATGATGTCCTGGGTGACGGAAACTCTATTTCCCTTTCGGAATCGTAATGATATATTTTTTCGGGTTTCCCTGCCCACACATCTTCATATACGTGCTCCTTGCGGAATAAATAGATGTACCATTTATTGCTGGGAAGAATATTTATCCGTAAAATACCAGGAAATATGAGCGATTGTACTGGGTCGGTCCTGTCAGGAACAAAATTTGATGTAAAAAATAAATCACTCTCGCCCTGTTTTTCTATATACAGATCAATCTGTCGTTGCTCTGATTCTGTCGGTACTACACCCCAAGTTTTGGAACCACGGTCATGTTTGATCACCAATCCGTCTGCCTCCACTATTTCCAAGATTTGCGGAGCGAAGCGTTCAAGCACGATTCCGATATCACTGTTTACTAATAATTCAGACTTCAGGTCACGTTCCATAACGCCCATAATAGTCTGCGCGACAAGATTTTCCCTTTGATATTCTGAAAGGTAATAATTTATAGCATACTGCGTTAAGAAGGCGCATAAGTGGCGTTGGGCAAGGTCCACAGTCAAAGCTAGACTATTCTGGCAGGCCACCAGCCCCCAGAGTCTTCCCTCGATAACGATGGAAAAACTGGCACTGGCACGTGCACCTGCATTCTTAAGATACTGTAAATGTACGGGAGACAATGCTCTGAGGCTACAACGAGTCAGGTCTACTTCACTTGCCTCCAGGCCCTGTATAGCAATAGTTGGTGCCTCAATATCTGCTACATGGCGTGCAGGGAATTTAACATATAGCGCGCGTGCTTGTGCCGGAATATCAAATTCTGGATAACGGTAGCCCATCAATGAGGCCATCCCATCTGCGATGGACTCTGCAATTACCTGTCCGCTATTGTCCTCTTCGAAACGGTATACCATGACACGATCAAAACCAATAATCTGGCGAATCAACACAGTCAATGATTGCCAAGCATTTCCGTGTTGCTCTTCCAGGTATTTTGCATAATAAAATAAACGGGTTGCTTTTAGATGATTCTCACTACAGATCTCAACTTCAAGATATGTTTTCTCATCATACCGGTAAATGCTCAGATAATAATCTACATTTTTGATACGAATGCGTTCTACAAAACGGGTAAATATCTCCCCTGTGATCTGTTTTTCTATTTCTTTGAGATTCAACTCCGGTTCGGACGATATCAAAGGCAATAGCTGCTCGATCGATCTCCCCAAGATTTCTTTCATAGAAATATCGAGCAATGCAGATAGGTTTTCACTTGCGGCAACACACCCACTCTCATTAAAAATACAAAGGAAACCGAAATATTGGATTTTACCGCATAGGTGGATTTCTTCTTCGTGGCACTCCAGTTGACGCATATTTTGCTAGTTTTTAATCTTTTAACTTACTAATAATAGGAAATTCTCGAAAGAGATAATTTGCCACGCATAATGAAATCTAGCACCCCTCTTCAAACATGTCATATCTAAGGCTAATATAGAAAAAAATAACTACGAAAAGTGGATCAAACGATTGTCCAATAATTATTCAGAATCTGAGTAATCCGGATGGCTGGTATTAAAGCCTATTAATTGGCTATTTCGGTGAAAAATAAAAAAGCTAGGTTGGAAAGGTGCCTAGCTTTAAAACTTTCTTCATGACCGGACAAGCAGTCTGTATTTAATCAACAATAATTTTTACGACTTTGTTTGGATTATCTTGGATATTACTCAATTAAAGTATAAATAACGTCATAGAAAGAATTCGAAAGAATATAAGCTATCGGCGAAATTTTATACGGTTTTATATTACTGGCTAATAGATTGAGAAGTCCTGAAGCAAAACGCCACAAAACTCATAATGAACCGATTACAACAAAACAAGTATAAACCACATTTTCCGTAATATTTACGCAAAGATAGGATGTTAGTCTTTAGTTAGTAAAACTATTCATCAGTAAATCTTGTCATTTAAACATTGTCACTAAATAAATAATATTATGATTTCAAACAAAACATTACTCGCTTCATTAGCGACTGCAGCAATTCTAGTTTCATGTAACAATCAAACACCACAAGAAAAAGCAACCGAGCACATGGAAAATGCGGAGGAAAAAGCAGCTGACGCCAATGAAGAGGCCATGAAAACCTCTGAAGATGCTGCAACAAAAGATGCGGAAGCAGTCGTTTATTCAGATAAAGCTGCGGCCAATGCAGCAATTGCTTCAGTGACTGCCCCAGTACTCTCCAATGATAAGGCTAAAGAGCTTTATACAAAGCTAGGCAAAACCTGGGTAGACCGTATTAATGCAGAATCAGCAGAAAAAGCATTGGACAAAGAAAAATCGATATTGGATATTAAAAATGAGATTGAAAAAAATCTTGTTGAAGGAAAAATCTCCGCTTCGGAAAAAGATAATATCATGAAATATCAGTCCGATTGCCTAGCCGCTATAAAAGCAGCACTGTAGGAGAACAGCAACAATAATCAGTAATTCATAAGATATCTTGCGATCCGCTATCAGATCGCAAGATATTCTATTATTTTTGTTTCTATCATTACATGCTTTTTGATTAAAGAAAAATAAAAATTATGAAAACCCATTCGACAAATTACTTCAATACTTTAATTGAAGCTGCTACAGATACCAAAGTAGTTAAGGGTACTATTCCACCATCAAAACGCCATAAAACCATAGCTGAAAGACAATATGAATTAATCGCTGCAGCGCCTTATCAGTATACATCTGACGACATTATTTTCCAAGTCTATGCGGAAAGAAGGGACCTAACGCCAGATGAGTATCCCGAAGCTAGAACAGTTTTTTTCTCTAGAGGACAAGCTTGCCTGCGCGCCTCCCCTCTTACAAAGACATATGGGTATGGGATTCATAGCAATAGTGAAGGCAAGGTCGCCTTATACGGAATGGAAACAGTTATATACCAACAATTGGTATCGGATGATAACACAACAAAAGTTAAAGCAATGAAATCCGCTAGGTAGTGCTTGCACAATAAACTTATGTTGAAATAAACGATCATTTTCCATGTGCAATAACTTGCTCCAGAAAAGAAATCTGTCGTTCGTTTATTTTCTTCCTGGCTTCCGTAAATGTAAACCAATCGCCACGATCTATTTCAGGGTACGTTTGCATTTTCCCCGATTTCGGCGGCCATTCCATGTCAAAGGTATTGCTTACAAGTCTAGCAGGATCTATGTCTCCTTCAATTGCCCAGCACTTAACTATTTTGCCTCCTTTTTGTTGAATAGCATTTAGCGCAATAAAATTTCCACGCGGAAGATAGCCTGTCTCTTCAATAAACTCTCTTTTGGCCGCATCAAGTTCATCTTCATTCAAATCGATTTCCCCTTTAGGGATTGTCCACGAGCCTTCATCTTTTTTAGTAAAATAGGGTCCTCCAGGATGTACTAAGAAAAAATAAATTTCAAACGCCTGAAATTTATACAATAACAATCCCGCACTGGTATTTATCTTCTTAGCCATTCTTGCTGATATTTCGTAATCGAATCCACGTAGGCGCATGATCGCTACTCTTCTCCCATCCGCGCACATCGCGATCAATTCCGCCTTCAATTAAACGATCTTGAATTGAAGGGCTCAATAAGATATGGTCAATTCGTAAACCAGCATTTCGATTGTAAGCCTGCCGAAAGTAATCCCAGAACGTATAAACCTGCTGATCCGGAAAAAGCTGACGAATAGAATCCTGCCAGCCCTCTTCAAGAAGTTGACTGAATGCCTCCTTCACCTCTTTCCTAAACAATGCATCATTGACATATTTTTCAGGTTTATACGTATCCATTTCTGTTGGAATAATGTTAAAATCCCCAATGAGTATCGCTGGAACATCCATACTAAGCAACGTTTTGGCCCGCTTTGCTAAGCGCTCGATCCACTTCAACTTATAGTCAAATTTGGGCCCCGGAAATGGGTTCCCATTGGGCAGATAAAGACAGCAAATCACGACTTGCTGGATCACAACCTCCAAATAGCGGCTTTGTACATCTTCGGAATCCC
The DNA here is from genome assembly GCF_033097525.1 of Sphingobacterium sp. UGAL515B_05. Classification (NCBI taxonomy): domain Bacteria; kingdom Pseudomonadati; phylum Bacteroidota; class Sphingobacteriia; order Sphingobacteriales; family Sphingobacteriaceae; genus Sphingobacterium; species Sphingobacterium sp. UGAL515B_05. The sequence continues at coordinate 5,378,943 of NZ_CP109907.1, forward strand.
CTGGAAGAGCTCTAGAGACTTCTTCGATGTCGTATTTGGAAAGTACCGCAACCCCATTCCAACTTTTCTGACCATGCCAAACCGCATGATATCCGATGTCAGTAATTTCTTTCAATGGAAAACGTTCCTGCGGAGATTTCAACTCCTGAAGACAAACGACGTCAGGTGATTCTTCCGCTAACCAACGTAACAGCACGGGAAGACGTGCATTGATACCATTAATATTATAGGTGGCTATTTTCATGAAATTGTCTTTCTAACTTACATAAACAACCAAAGGAGTATTGCAATTGTTTGAGAAGTGTTCAGATAAATTTATTTATTAGATTTTAACATGGTAATAAGTTAAAAAATGTCTCCTATGTTAAGTCTTTCACCATCCAGACATCACAACCGGGATGTCCCGATTCGCCCATTGGAGCGGGGAGTGTCTCAAATCCTTGTTTTTTATACATATTAATTGCATCGCTAAAAGCCGGTAAGCTCTCTAGATATATGCTGGAATAACCGAGTTCCTTGGCTGAATTTATTGATCTATCCATTAATTCCCGGCCGATACCTTTGCCCCTTGCTTTAGCTGACAAATAGAATTTTACGAGTTCAATACAACCGTTAGGAAGTCCAACAGTCGGAAAAATACCGCAACAACCTACGATTTCCCCATCAACCTCAGCGACCCACAAACAAGATTTCACCTCTTGGAATAGCTCAAAAAGCTTATCGGTAGTAGGGTCGGAATAAACTGTTCCCAAGCGCGGAGCCTTCAACTCTTCAAAAACACCCCGTATAATCGTTGCTAATATCAGATTATCCTCTGGTTTAATCTTTCTGATTTTTATCATAATACTAATATATCTTAAAATTTAATGTATACCATGGTCCAGCGCTGTACACGATACGTATCGTTTCCACGAACAGCAGTTTAAGTTAACATTATAGCTGATCAAATGTATAAAAAGTTGAATTCGTAAAGAAACTTGTATCCACAAAACAGTATTCCGAAAATTCGCATCTGATTAGTAGGATTATTTAAATGATAAGAGCATAATTCTAACTCTCCTACGCTATAAATACGTAACTGATCTGTATTTTTTGGAAATTCCATAAAATCTTACGCTATTTCTATTCAAAAACTACGGTTAAAGCATGCTACACAATCTTTAGGTATAAATTTTGATTCACTTAGATCAAAAGAATTTACACTCAAATAGCATACGGATATGGAAAATATTAATGAAAAAGCGAAAAAATTAAACCTAGAGAAAGGCTATTATTTATTGCTCATGGCTATTTTGGACCTTCCAGTTAAAGAAGCACAAAATACAATAAAGGAGGGTTAAGTTATATGAAAAAAATAGCAATCATTAGCACTTGTCCGCCTCAAGAATGTGGGTTGGCAACTTTTACCAAAGATCTCAAACAAGGCATGGAGCTTGATCCTCATGTCCAAATAGACATAATCGCTTTATCTAAACTGGGTTTAGAGGATTTTGACGAATCTGTGCGTTTTATCATCTTTAAGGACCAACTTGACAGCTATCATCAAGCCGCCCGTATCATTAATGAGGAATACGACTATTGTATTATTCAACATGAATTTGGAATATTTGGTGGTGTGGACGGCATTTTCATCACGCAAATCGCCAACAACCTTAATGTACCATTGTTAACCGTATTTCATACTATTCTGCAAACCCCATCCCTACAGCAGCGAGAAATTATCGAGTTACTTTTAGAAAAGTCTCAGGTTGTTGTGAGTCTATCGCCAAAAGGAGTAGAATTGTTAAAGGAGCAATTCAATTCGGCGCATGCTGATAAGATTAAGGTTATACCACATGGCGTGCCACAATTTGACTATAATCAGGGATTGGCCAAATACAGATTGAACCTGCAGGAGAACTTTGTGATGATGACCTTTGGTCTAATCGGAAGAAGCAAAGGTCTGGAATACGCCATCAAATCCTTGTCGGGTATTGATCTCCCAGGATTCAAATATTTGATCGTTGGAAAAACACATCCCAATGTGCTTGCTCATGAAGGCGAATCTTACCGTTACGAATTGCAAAATTTGGTTAATCAACTCGGTTTAGACGATAAAGTGGTTTTTATTGATAAATTCTTAACGGATGATGAACTAAAGGAGTATTTGACCGCATGTGACATTTATCTATCTCCATACCCTCACGAACAGCAGATTAGTAGTGGCACCTTATCTTTTGCTGTTGGTGCCGGCGCTGCAGTTATCTCCACACCTTACTGGCATGCCAAAGATTTATTAAAAGATGAACGCGGCATCCTTACCCCTTTTAATGACATAGAAAGCATGCGTGACAATATCAATCTATTGTGTAGATCGCATCGTTTACTCGCATGGCATCGTTTCAAAGCACGCAGCTATGGAGAACAAACGGTATGGAAGAACGTGGCAAAAATGTATATGGAGCATTTACAGCGTGTAACAACTCCGGTGAGATCTTTAGTTGATTACGAAAAATATGTCTCTTTTGATTTGAAAAGAGAGGCATAAAGTTAAGGGGTTGTCCAAAGCCTAAATTCTTGGACAGAGATTAACATGGACAACCCTTCCATTAACAAGTTTATTTATTTTGCCCTCCCTATACTATATCGAATATTCGATTCTAAAAAGGGCTGTCCTAAATTTGTGGGACGATCTATCTAGCTTTAATAGCTCATTTAACGTTTCGAATGGCTATCATGCATAGGTAGCTTAGGCACCCTCCATTTTAATACCTGATCGAAGTTCGACTTTTTCGGTGGTTACACTCCTGTGCCGATGAGCAATTTACATATAAGCGAACAAAACTTAACCTGCTGCCTCCATGTGAAAAGGCTAATTGCAATAATCCTACAGGTACACTTTCACCAACAGCAATTCTGTTTTTATCAACTAATATGTTTCGCGACCTCGTATACTAATAATTTGGGAAACTCTATTTTCATCCAATATTAAAATATGGATTATGTGTGTCTATTCGATGAAAGTTAAATCTTCTTTAAGCCACATTGTATATTTTGATCTCAGGATTATTGCTCATTAATGGTTTTAATGCGGGGAGGATGATATTGTTATATAATTCTGTTGACAAAAAGGCCTCTGCATGTTCAAAGGTATCAAAGCCATATAGGAGCTGTATGTCCGCATCGCTGATGAGTAGCTCTTGTGTTTTAGCTCCCTTTATTTGTTCCGGAAATAAATCTTTGAATTTATTATAGGTACTTCCCAATTCTCCTCTATTAGAAGAATTCGCTTTTAACACAATTTGCAAATATGCTGTTGTCATTTGTTCCTTATTTTTATTGTCCATAATAGCATAACTTTTTTACTGACCTGATACGAATGGGGCGAAATTCCGCAATCCAAATCGCTCTAGAAACCAAACAGCATACAACCTAAGATCGTTTTAAATAAATTAATTTACATTCATTATCATAGCGAACTTTAAGTAATCATAAACATTTATACGATATGCATGTTAAATATAAAGGCGATATTTGTACGCTAACATTAAGATAAAATCTATCAACACATGATATCTTTAAAAATAACGCTGTCAACAGTTCTTTTCTTATTGATGGCGGCCACTTGTACTTCTCAGATTATTGACCGCGAACTAAAGGATCAAAAGCAAAATACTCAAAAGGAATTTTTTAAATTTATTAGTGAAATAGAAAGTAAGTTATCGGATTCCACACTAACGACTGAACAACAATTTGCATTGTTCGATCCAATTTTTGATTATGCCCATAGAGCGCACGGTAGTTTAACACAACTGCGCAAAAAGTATTTTCAAAAGATACAGCCGCCCCCAGCTGTCCTTAACGCAATTAGGTTTGATGGACATCCTTCCGAAGAATTGTCAAAAATGCTTGAAAATCCACAATTCACAACTGTGACATTATTGCAATGTTATCGTCCGCTTGAAATAGCCAGACTTATCAGTGGAATTATTCAACCTGTGATTTATCAGCAATCGAATACAGGAACAAACGAAGCTACAATAGCTTATACCTTTGGAAATCAAGTGTTCGCTAAACAATTAAAAGAGGATATTTGGCAAATTTGGTTAGTAAATAGGCTTTATATGCTTAGGTTTAACCTGAATCTACAAACTATGGTTATCGATCATTCGGAATATACGCTGCCCAATAAAGCGGAATATTTACGACTTCAGTTCCCGTTCGTAATTCAGAAGTCAGCCGATGAATTAGAGAAACTCTACCAAGAAATGGACGAAATACGCTGGAACAGCTATTCATCAACAGGTATACAGGAAGTCAGTCCTCAAGAATGGCAAGATACTATTGATAAGCGATTATCGGTTTTTTACCTAAAAAATCAGTCTCGTTTCATTAAAGTTCAAAATGAAATACTTAAAGAAACTGGGAAGGGAAACGATTTAGGTGCAAATTGGCAGGAACTAAAACTATCTCCTGATGAAAATTTAATGGTAGAACAAACATTAAAAAGTAATATACTTCAACCCGACGAAGCTGCACAGCAGCTATTTTCATTTTCAAATGGCATTATCCCTTTTAATCAAGATATTGACGAAATTGGAAAAAATGCAATGTCAGGGTTCTTACACTATATAGTTGGCCATGAAAAAGACCAGGTGTGGAAAATTAGATCTTTAGGCTATTCCATTGCCTTCGAATATACCTGGGATCTAAAACAAGGTCGATTTTCTGAAATAAAAATCTTTAAGAGACAATCATAGTGTAAATTTCCATTGCGCCCATAATAATCTTTTTTAATCTAGGTATTGATAAAAAAATTACAGGAAACAACGTTGCCGTTACGTTATCATTTTATGCTTGGCGCCCCATTTTTCCAATTGACACCAAATAGGGATAAGTTCTGCCGCAATCTCAGTCAATTGATATTCCACTCGGGGCGGCACTTCTGCATAAGCAATCCTTTTAACAAGTCCTTGCTTTTCCAATTCTTTGAGCTGCAAGGTGAGCATGCGATCGGTAATCCCTGTAATCAATTGTTTAATTTCACCAAACCGCAACTTTCCATGCTGCAATTTAGCAAGTATCAGCAGCTTCCATCGGCCGCCGATTTTACATACAGCATATGCTAAATCACATTCAATAATATACTGTTCATTAATCCTATTTGTCGAATTTTCTTTTCGTTTTCCCATGATTTAAAATTTCTTTAATAGCGTACAATCCGTTGCAAATAGGGACAAATTTAAAACTTCTACCCTACATCTGTGACACCACATTCGTCAATAATATGACACAAAACAAGAGGAGATTATAGGCTACAAAGCGTAATAGTCTTTTACTATGAAAATAATTTAACAATGAAATTATGATTACGAAAAAAAACACCTATTTTAGGTTTTGTAATCCAATTATTTATTCCAGATATGCCTGGTCCAAATTAGTTAAACTTCGAATATGCTCCAACAGTTCTATGCTTATCTAAAAATTTTAATGCTATTCATTTTTTTAGATCTTTTAATCTTCTTAAGAATTCGGACATTGTCAATTTGGAAATCCAATCCAAAGCTACTAAACATAGTCTGGTGGTCTGTCAGTATACTTTCCTATCTGTGCATATTTCTTAATTTATTTTTTAAATGGACTAGTTTTGAATCTGCCTGCTTCGTGTTTTTTCCGCTTTCGGCGCTTTTTGGTAAGATAATCTATCTTTTCTTTATCGGTATTGATACTATTGTATATACGTTCAAAATAATTAACAGACATTTTAAAAAAACTAAATCTTCGCCGAAACAGGCTGGAAATTTACCGCCTATAAAAAGATCAGATTTTATTGTCAAAAGCGGTCTTCTGCTAGCCAGTGTTCCCATCCTTGCACTTACACGTGGATTTGCCTTCAATTTGTATAAATATCAGGTCAACCACCTCGATTTAATCTTACCTAAGTTACCGAAATCATTTGAAGGAATTACTATAGCGCAAATTTCCGATATACATGCAGGTAGTCTATTTAATTCAACTGCTGTAAAAAAAGGGATCGACCTCTTGTTAGCGCAGAAGCCTGACATCATCTTTTTTACAGGGGATCTAATCAATGATTTTGCTACCGAAATGGAGGACTATTTATCCATATTTGATAAAGTGAAGGCCCCATTAGGCACATTCTCTATACTTGGAAACCACGATTATGGAGATTATCATTTTAACAGATATCATTTCTTTGATCAAATGAACTTGACCAGGGAACAAAATCTTTCAAATCTCAAATCCATTCATCAACAACTAGGCTGGCAACTACTTCTCAATGAATCGAAAGAACTGATACTGAATAACGAAAAGATTACCATTATAGGCGTCGAAAATTGGGGAACAAATAATCCCAAAAATTATGGGAATATCGATTTGGCCATGTCTAAAGTAGATAAATCTTCGCCCATCAACTTTATGCTTTCACACGATCCCTCCCATTGGCGCGCGGAGATCATACCCAAATATCCCACAATCGACGTCACTTTCAGTGGACACACACATGGGGGACAATTCGGCTATAACAACCCGAATTATCAGTGGAGCCCAGTGAAATATGCTTACCGTGAATGGGCCGGCCTATACCGTGAAAAGCATCAGGCATTGTACGTAAATGTTGGATTCGGTTATCTGGATTATCCAAGCCGAGTTGGGATACTACCGGAAATCACCATATTTCATCTGAAGAGTAAAGGTTAAAGCATTAAATACTTACTGTTCCTGATGAATCCATAATACAGTGTATATTTTCGGTTAACTCATTAAATTCATCACAGTTTTCAACACGATTTCAAATCAAATTTCCTATCGGCTGGTCTGAAATACCAAGAAGTAGCAATTAGAATAATATATAATAGTGCTGGAGCCATTAAAGCGAAAGAATCTCCCGATGCAATATGTGAACACAAAGCACCAGTAGCGGTAAAGAAAATACCCGCATATGCCCATTCTTTCCAGAGCGGCCTTTTGGGCCAAAGCAAGGCAACCACGGCTAAAAGCTTCCAGATCCCAAGTAAAGGAAGTATATAACTAGGATATCCCAAATGAGTAACATTTTGTATCCCACCTGCTCCTTCCGTTTGAATTTTAAAAATCTGTATGATAGCAGTTGACAATAATCCTACAGCTAACCATACGGTTGCTATCCAATAAATTATCCTATTTCTTTTCATAATGCTATGATTTAATTATTATACTGTTAATTACTTCACGTTAATAGTCACCGCTTCTATATTCAACACTTGGTCTTATTCTTATTTCCTAAAATATGCGAGGTCTTTTACCGACCGCTCCTTGTTATGTAGTTATTTGACTACAAATATAAGTGTAGCTATTTAACTACACTTATATTTTTTTTATTTTTTTACCTGAGACATTAACTTCAATGGCTATCCCCCTAATACACTGATTAGACCTGCTATTTTATTTTTCATATCTTTGAATTAAGATTAATCTTATGTCACATAATACCGATAAAATAACCGTAGTAAAGGGCGATATAATAAAAATTGCAGTCGATGTTATTGTAAATGCTGCCAACACGTCGTTACTTGGAGGTGGAGGTGTAGATGGCGCTATTCATCGCGCCGGTGGGCCGGAAATTCTGGAAGGATGCCGTAACATTGTTGCTAAACAAGGAGGCTGCAAGGTCGGTGAAGCCGTCATTACAACTGCAGGCAAGCTAGCCGCTAAATATGTAATTCATACAGTTGGCCCTGTGTGGAATGGAGGGAAAAATCACGATATTGAAAAATTAGAAAGCTGTTATTATAATGCACTCAAATTAGCTGTAGAGAATGGTTGCCATTCGATCGCCTTTCCCAATATCAGTACGGGGATTTACAGATTCCCAAAAGAACTAGCTGCTCAACTATCCATCCGCGTCATTACGCAGTTTCTGATGGCGGATACAACACTTACGGAAGTCAAAATAGTATGTTTTGACGATGATAACTTCCGGCTGATCAATCAACTAGTAATGCAAGCCTAGGGAAAAATTATCCTATTCCGTTTCAAATTCCCATATACATTCATAGGAAGGAACAGGCTTTTCGATGTGCGGAAATTGCAGTTTTTTGAGCTCCTTAATATTCTCGAAATCTTTATTTAAAAGCAAATAGATGCCTGTGTTCTTACTGATTTCTCCCAAAATTTCTGGGGTGATCTCTCTTTCTCGACTGTTGGCAGATATGATCATTTTCACAATTTGCTTTCCTGATGAAGTTATATACTGGTTCAGCTTATAGGGCCCCGGAATACCATCATTTTCATGAGATTGTCCTGCCAATACGTCATTGATATAGATAGCATAGTCTACATTTCTTATTTCATGATAGAGAAAGTATGATTTTACGACTGAGGCTATTCCGCTTTGAGATACTTCAGCAACCTCATCACTTCCCCTATCTTCATCCCTATTGTTACACGACATAAACAACACAACACTGTAGACAGCAATGACGATAATTTTTTTCATTTCGTATTTTCCCCCTATTTTTAAAAACTGCAGCAATATTCCTTTGACAAAGTTTCGAAGCCAATGTGACCAACAAGTTAATACCCCAATTTAAGGCCTTAAAACATGAGATTGCGGATGGCTATACAGTTTATTAAGATACAAATTAGTCGGAACAAAAAAGAGCTATCTCGGTTTATTTTTTTACAGGAGAAGTAAGAAAATCATAGTTAAATAGCGAGATTAATTTCCCTTCAATTTTATATCAACCATATTATTAATCCATTGGATCAGTATCTGTTTAAAACATTGGTTATCCAATATCCGGATTAACGTTTTTTGGAAGGAGCAATCATGACTCAGTCCCCTCCCAATACATCATATCGAACAATACCCGCTATCAGGCAGTACGCGCCGAGTTGTTTCACCCGGACGACCTTTATGCCCACTATTTGAAGATATCCATATTTTCATCGTAGATAGGACTCTTCATATCCAGAAACTTCAATACACTATGAAATACATGATTTTGCGTCAAAGTTTTATTTGGTTTCAGCTGTTTAGAGTTATCAGATACCCACACGATAAAAGGAATTTCGTATTGTTCTTTTGGAGCGATACTCATTGGCAAGCCATGCATATAGAGGTTATTTTCACCTAATGATTCCCCATGATCCGAGACGAAAAACATGGCACTGTTATATTCCTTCAAATTCTTTAGATCCTCAATCAGATTATGCAAAATATAATCTGTATAAACAATGGTATTATCATAAGCATTTATCAATTCTTCTTTAGAACAGTTCCCTAGCTCCACACTATTACACACAGGCTTAAACTTTTCGAATTGAGCGGGATATTTCTTGCTATATGTTGGTCCATGGCTTGTACTTGTATGAAGGACAACAAAAATTTTATCCTTTTTACTCGCTGATATCCTTTCTTTTAAGCCAGTTAAAAGTACCTCATCGTAAGCACATCCTTCGCCTTTGCAGGTTGTGGCGAGTTGATCGCTTGTTTCATATTCTTTAATATGTACCGGTGGCTCTCCCCAATTACTTGTTCGCCATATCACATCGACATCATTTCTGTAAAGGTAATTTGGCAGGATTTCGTACAAATCATCCGTATTTTTATGCTCCAATATACATTTTACTCCTGCTGTCGTATAGGTAGAGCAAGAAGTTGCATCAAAATGATAAAGATTTGGTGTCTTTGAAAGCAGAGGATTTGTATTCTTCTTATAGCCATACAACGAAAAATTATCCCTTCGAGCGGATTCACCGATAACAAGTACAACTACTGTCTTTTTGTGGTCAGTTATCGTCGCATCAGGCAATAAAATCTCTTTCTTATTTTTTTGATATTCATGAATATAAAAGCGTGAAATATTGACGGTATAAGACCAAGGCATGGCAAGTGCACCCAAAGTCTTTGAATTCTTATCGATCCAAAGCCAGTTACTTGCATTGGCAAATATCAAAATGACAATAAATAACAATGAAACGGAGGAAGTGATAAAAAACTTCCTTGGTTTATCCTTTACTATTTTAGCTTTAATGATGAAGATACTGGGTATAATACCAAGAAACACGAGATAGATGATCAGTTTCAGGGAAAAGAAACCACTAGACTCGGAGTATCGCGTATTCAATATATTACCGATCATCGTTTCATCTAAAATAACGCTATACGTATTCACAAAATAAACAGCGACTGAATTGATTAGAAAAAACAATACAAGTATAGCTTTCCCGAAACGACGAGAAAGGGAAAAAAATAGATAAAGTACAAAGGCATTCATGGTCAGCATCAAAACCATCAAACTACCGATCAGAACAATTCCGCCAAAACTCTTATAATCAATATTATTAAATACAAAAGTATAAAATGGAAAATGGAAGAATATAAAATTCAACACACTCATGAATATAACAAAATGGACTATTTTTAAGCTATTTTTTAGCATAAATGGTAATGATTTTATAAAGTGTAATAATTAAGCAGATAAATGTAAAATAAAATATTAGCAAATTATCATTAATTATTCTATTGACCAATACAATACTGAAAACGAGGAATAATAAAATGAAAATAGGATAATACCGTTTATTGCTCACCCAATTCCAAATTTTCAATTCCCGGCTTAGAAAAATACCCAATAGTCCCGAAAGGTATCCTATAATGCAGCCGCTCACAACGTCCAATGGATAATGTACTCCCAATGCTACCCGAGATAAAGCTAGTATTAGCCCAAGCGATGTTAAACTCAAAAACCACACTATTTTATAATTTAATCTTTTAGGGATGAAAGCGTACATGATGACAGTCAATGTGGTAAATATGGTAATGGAATGACCGGAAGGTAGACTATTGTGACCAAGGAGCATCTTCCCTGTAATCAAAAAACTAGTATGGTTAAATACTACGGCAGGTCGCGGAACAGCAAATATAAGTTTTAACAAGACTGAAAAGAGAGCCGAAATAAAAGATGCCGATAGCAGTGCTTCCCATAATTTGGGGCCATATAATACAAAAACACTCAAAAGCGACAGGCTAATTAAGCAATCTCCAAACTGTGTAAAGTTAGATTCAAGATTGGGATATTGCCCCAGGTAAGCGTTTATGGCGAAAAAACTGTTCTTCTGTATTCCCGTATAACCATGAATACTTAATGCTTTATTGAAATATAGAAATACTACAAGTAAAACTAATAGAAGAATAGGCAGAAAGAATAATGATTTTCTAAGCCTAGCATAATTATTTATTATCGTCGTATTGATATCCATCTTGCACTCGTCTTTTTAATCGAGTAAAGAACGGATTGAATTTTGTAGAAATTTAGAACTCGAAGTTCAGACAAGATGCAGCGATACAAGTAACCGGCATTCAATATTTAGCTCAGCCTAATGCTGGAGCATAAAGATTAAATGCCAGTTTCTGCTCCTTAGAGCTTGCCTCGTAATTGAGAAAAAGCATTGATAACCAAAGTCGGCTCCTCAAGCATAATATTATGACCGGATGCTGTTGTCGACAGGTGGATAAAATCGCTTGTGTTCGTTTTCAGTAATTCATGGGCATCAAACCAATCCTGACGTGTTTTACCATAAGCCTCGTCAGAAGCATTGTTTGCTTGATCTTTTTTCATACTCGTTATGGCGACAACTGGGATATGTGGCAGCATACCTTGTAAGGCACCGCCGACGAAAGAAACGATATACACAAGACTTTTATTAATAAGGATGCTGCCATGGGCTTCGATATGATCTTCGTAATAATTGAGTTGCTTCTGGGTCATCAACACATATTTTTTGTACTGGATCAAAAATCAAAGGACGATTTAACTTCATGGATAAGTTGGCCAAAATACAACTTGCTGTGGAGATATACCCCTCTTCAATATCCGCTACAGGGAGATGATTATTTTCAATTGCCGATAAAAGGTCAAGCATATGTTGTCTCGTTGCAGGAGCTGTATGCAATTCGATTCGGTGCTCCATCAAATCTTTAGGGAACTTCTCCTTTTCTAAGATAACATCCTGTCGAATGGGCTTGCCTTCTCCGATTGGAATAAATTCATATTTCATCACACTTCCCTTTAAGGTACCCTTGTCACCATATATCACAAATGCCCAAGGGTATTCAGGGTCTGCTGCTGCCCCCCAGGTTCTATGTTGCCAGACACAATTAAGATCTTCGTATTCAAATAAGGCTGTCTGCGTATCCGCGATCGTCGATTTCCCTTCTTTTTGAACATAAATCCCTCCTTTAGCGCTCACACTTTTTGGCCATTTAAGCTGCAGAAGCCAACGCACCGTATCAAACATATGCATTCCCATATCCCCGGTTATTCCATTCCCATAGGCCATAAAAGTTCGCCACCAGCCACCATGAGGCAAACCATCATAAGCCCGCAGAGGTGCTGGACCCGTCCAAAGTTCGTAATCCAGGAAATCTGGAACCGGCTCGATCGGTGGATTGCCGTTCTTTCGCATATGATAATAGCAGCACATTTCCACATGCGAAATCTTACCAAGTAAGCCACTATCGATCACTCGCTTCTTGGCGTCAATGAGATGGGCTGTACTTCTCCGTTGTGTTCCCACTTGAACTTTCCGGTTATATTTTCTTGCCGCACGCCATATAGCATCCCCCTCAAGCACATCAACACTGATGGGTTTCTGCAAATAGAGATGAGCACCCGAACGCATCGCATCAATAGCCTGTCTGGCGTGCCAGTGATCTGGTGTTCCAATGAGAATTAGATCGAATTTATGACTGGCGAGCATTTCCCTATAATCTTTATACAGTTTTGGAACTTTTTTTGAAATTTGACGCTCACTAACCAGCCGTCCAGCTTCCTGCAGCTGATTGTCGTCGACGTCACATAGTGCAACCACATCAACATCACGTACCTGCATTAAACGGAATAAATCACTTTTCCCATACCAACCTGCACCGATCAATCCGACCCGAAAATTTTTAATCGCATCACGAAATGAAAGCCCCTTAACTTCTAAGGCTGATAAAGTTAAAACTGCGCCCGCTCCTTGAATAAATTTTCTCCGATTTAGATTGACCATAGCCATAATTCATTGGTTTATTGCTTAATATAATAAAAATAAGAAATAAACAATAAAATATTGCATCAACAATTCCAATTATAGGGTGGATAATTGGGAAATTACGAAAGGAAAGGCTCGGAAGATATGGTTTTTATACGAATATCGGTGGTTGGGGAATGGAATAAATCTAAATGATGGACTAAGTCCCGGCTTTGGCTAAAGGTTCCGGGACCTAGTCAATTTTTCTTATAGACTAAAACTATTCAAAAAATTCTCTAATTCTTCAATTGCTACTTGATTTGCTGAAGAGACAGTTGCAAATCGATTTGATTCGAGGTATTGAATGCTAGTTAAACCATCATTTTCAAACATGCTCCAGTCAAAAGATGCCAGCCAACCTTTATAAGGCTTAACCTGCAATTTGGTTCCTAGGTCTTCAATTGATTTTAGGTCGATATAGTTCATTAAATTTAACTTTACCTGATCCGAACCTGGACCCGCTCCGTCGGTAACCATCAAATAAATATTTTGTTCTCCCTTCACATAGTTTGCCGTTGCATAAGATCCTGTCTCCGCGTCCTCAAAGGCCGTAACCTCTGTCAATTTAAATCCGTTTATTTCCGGTTTGAACTTCGTCTTGAAATCAGCAGAACTGATAGGCTTCATCTTTCTCAGGGCTGTTGCTAATTGTTCAACCTTCAATGAGTCTGAATTTATCTGCACATATTCAATGTGTTGAACGCCCAATTGCTCTCCGGCGAACACAATCTTTGAATCGGCCATACTCGCTAGGGCCGCACATACCATACTAATTCCTAAATAAGGATACTTCATATTATTATTGCTCTAATCTTTCTCCCCTATAAACAAAAAGCACACCATTCTTTTAATCTACGTACAGTATTTATTCAAAAGTAATGTAAATTCATATTGACATTATGTAGACACGAAGCTACAACAATCAGACTCACTGCAGGTTCTAAAAATAAAGGCACGGCTTTTGTAAACTACTAAGTAAAAAAAAGTATTATGAGAAGAACGCCTTACACCACATCTGTTATTATATTGCTCGTCCTATGTGTGATTGTACTAATGACCACATGTTCAAAAATTGCCTAAATTACATCCGGTTTGGGCAAAATTGTAAAACCATTCATGAACGTAATGACGAGTTCATCATGGAAAATAGAGTCTAAAAAAATAGATTCTTAGGCCTTCCTCATGGCTTTCATCAAGCAGATAAATTTCACTTTATTGATCAGGAAAGAACACAATCCGAACAGATTGTGCTAAACTTCGTTATTCCCACACGTATAATTACAAAAAAGCCCTAGAGCGGGGAACTCTAGGGTCTTAGCCATATATTAACCTATTTTATGAAAAGTATTTGTATCAATAACGTCTTAGTTTTCTATTTATTTTGTACAACAGAGAAATTTCTTAAATTTTCTTTTTTTCGCACAAAGGTTCGATTCAATCATTTACCTTATAGCGGTTGGGCTAAACCAATCAATAATCCCTCTACTCCTCTTAGATAACAAAGGCGATAAGCATTTTCGTATTGTACCACCTCCCCGACGAGGACAGCGCCATGATTGCCAATTAGCCTCCGCAGTACATCATCTAGATCTTCAACGGTAAACATTGCCCGCAAATAGCCCAAGGCATTAACCGGAGCATTTCTATGATCTGCAATTATCGCAGGATCAATAAATCTTGAAAGTTCTAATCGGCTATGTCCATCTGGTGTCACCATCATGGCGATCTCGACATGCTGCGCTCCGAGACCAGTCACTCTACCTGCCCATTCACCTTCAATCTGCGCTCGCCCTTCAAGATATAAACCAAGTTCTGAAAAAAAGGAAATCGCGTTGTCCAATGACTCCACCACGATACCCATATTATCCATTCGAAGTAACTTACTCTTTTCCATAATACATTATTTATTAGGAGTTATAATCCCTATTAAAGATACAAAGGAAAATTTTAAAGCTACCATCGCTCCCAGTCTTTAGAATTTATAACTCAGGCCCGCTTTTACCATAAAAGGCGTTCCAGGTGTAAAATGCAATTCAGAAACGGACTGCTGTTCATTTCTTAATCGAGTCTCGGTCTCAAACTGCGCTTCATTCCACTTGGTGTCAAATAAGTTTTGGACCTGCACCAAACAATTCCATTTTCCCAGGCCATAGTTTAGCAGGAGGTCATTGACAAAATAACCTTTAGCACGTACCGAATTATCTTCTATCGCTGGTTTTGTATTCATATAACGATAGCGCAAGTTGGCAGAAATGCCAAGCGGTAACTTCACAGATACCCCTCCTGTACTTGTTAAAGAAGGCACCAGCGGGATATAGTTTTCGCCTTCAGGTTCGTCAATTGCCCGCGCGTAAGCATAATTTATGTCGCTGTCAAAATACAACCAACGGCTAACTTGATAGCGTAAACTCAAATCTGCCCCCAGACGTTTCGTTTTCCCCGAAGGCTCTACGACAGCTTCATCCCCAACATACACAAATTCTTGCTGAAGATACAACCCCCATAAAGCAGGCTGAATAAAGAGGTTATCAGTTGGCTTCCAGATCAAGCCAAGATCTGCACCATAGGAAACGGGCATAATATCTTTTCCATGTTGTTCCATCACCACGCGGATATCATTGGAATGAAATCCCATACCCGTTTTCAAATATACTTGTGCGCGATGACTGAACGTATATCCAAAGTTAAGCTTTGGACTGATCCTTGTCGCGGAAGCCTCTTGTCCGGCGGGGTCACTTTTCAGCTTATCATGCAAGTTGAAAACCAAATGATCGACACGTATTGCAGGATTAATAGTCCATTTACCAATACGCCAATCAAGATTGCTATAGCCATGCAGATTCATTTCTACGCCCGAAATATGCGAAAGCCGATCCAATAATTCGTCGCGCTGATAGACATGGTTCAGTTGAAGATCTTTGATATCATCCACTCGGAGTCCAAAACCCGATGTCCAAGAAAGCTGACTATGATCAAACTGAAATTGGCGATTGTATTTGTTTTCGATACCATACAGGTATCGATTATCAACCTGCTCTATTTCATCGCCATGAATGGGATCTTTCAGAAAAAAAGTAAAATCGGAAAACAACTGAAATTTATAGCGCGACAAGTAAACATTGCTTTCCCAGCTTTCCTGATCACTGATCAGCGCACGGTATTGCATCGCCAAATTCATGCGGGATGTATTTCCGCCTTCAGTAGAATCGATCGACCCCCAACGGCTAATGAGTTCCTGCCGAACGGCCCGCTCCGGAATCTGACCCGATGCATTCCAACCCGAACTGAATATGGACCCCTGGAAATTGATATAATGTTTCCCATCGATCCACTGATTATACTTCGCAAATAGATTGACACGACTAAAATTTTGCTTGATGTCAAAAGGACCATTCGAATAATTGAACTCACCTGCGGCATAGGCATACTTATTCTGCTCATGATTATTCACCAGATTAAGCATGGCTACCGTACGCCAGGACTCAAAAGAACCCCCTTCAACCTTAAAAAGATTATGATCCAAATGATCCAAGGTTGTAAAATTAACATAACCCGATGTATTCAAATCACCTTTGTCTGCATAATAGGCCCCCTTGCCAAAATCAATATCTTTAACCGTTTCTGGAATAATAAAATGAAGATCTGCATATCCCTGACCATGCGCATGAGAGACCATATTAACTGGAATACCATCTGCAGTAACGGCAATATCTGTACCGTGGTCATTATCAAATCCACGTAAAAATATCTGCTCAGCCTTTCCACCGCCTGCATGCTGTGCTATAAAGAGCCCAGGAACTTTCCGCAATAGATCTTGCGCCGAATTAACAGGAATCTTACTTAAATCAACTTTGCTCAATGTTTTACTGCTATTGAATGCATCCACCTGAATTTGACTCAACTGCACTTCGTTTTTTTGCATCTCGATTTCAATAGGAGACTTTGCTTCTTTTAAGATGTACATCT
Source organism: Sphingobacterium sp. UGAL515B_05 (assembly GCF_033097525.1). NCBI lineage: Bacteria > Pseudomonadati > Bacteroidota > Sphingobacteriia > Sphingobacteriales > Sphingobacteriaceae > Sphingobacterium > Sphingobacterium sp. UGAL515B_05. Next base: position 5,395,971 of record NZ_CP109907.1, read on the forward strand.
GATCGAGATAGCCTATCCGGCTCAACAGTAAGGTGTCCGGAAATGTTCCCGGCTGTACGGAAAAAGCACCATTCGATGCAGTATGACTATGCTTTATTCCACGTTGGTAGCGTATATTGACTTCTTCTAATTGCTGTTTACTATCCTTATCTTTCACAGTTCCCTGAATTACATGTTGCTGTGCATAACTGTGGGTCGCAGCCAGTAGGCCTATAAAAAAGGTGATTTGACGTTTGTTCATATAATAGTTAAAAATTACCATCCCAGAAATAACATCCCCGCACCGCAAATTGACAGGACAGCGCCACTAATGGCGTGTACATATCGATCAAGTTTTTCGGTATCGAACAAGTTATAACCATAAATTCCCAACAAGACCATTCCGACCATGGTTACCACTGTCGTAATGGTAAAAGTGCTAATTAGGGTAATCACCTCCGTTATTGAGCGGTGTGCACCTGAAAAAAATAAGAGTGGTATCAATGGCTCCGATGGCCCCATGACGAAAATTGCAAATAATACCAAAGGCGTTACCTTTGTTTTTTGATGATGGTGATGATGCCCCGATGCGCTTTTCCCATGGGTATGTTCATGCACATAAACTTCATCGCCCATTACATCAAAATGCTTATGGGAATGCTTCTTTGACATTTTCCAGATCCCATAAATCAAATATCCAAGTCCAAAAATAAATAGTGCCCAACTCGAAACATTGCCACGCACGTCCTGTAACCAGCTGATTTTATTGAGCTGCCATCCGAGATAAACGCCAATAATCCCTAGTATGACCGAACTGAAAACATGTCCGAGTCCACATATAATTGTCCATAATATAGTTTTTCCCAACGACCATTTTTTCGATTTGGACAATACAATAAAGGGCAGATAATGGTCTGGCCCCGATGCAGTATGAAAAAAACTGATCGTAATAGCTGTAATAGCTAATGCATAAAGTGTTGTGTTCATATAAATGATTTAATAGCAAAGCAGATGATTAAGCTGCTTTCTTCAAGCAATGATTTGTTACATAGGTTATATAGTCGTGTATTGACTCAACCAATGATATTCACCAAAAGAAAAAGGGAATTAACCGAAAATTTTAAAGGAATGGTATAGGATACACTTGTCTGGCAGTCTGTTAGACAAATATTTATTTTGGAGTTCATAAAAACTATGCCACGACTTCTTATCCGTAAATAGCAAGAAAATAGGCAGAATCAGTCCCAAGGCACAGTGCCGAACGGCATATGCTAAATGTTGATCATAACTCAATTCGAATGAGCATTCTTCGATCGATCCGAGATAAAAATCGAAATGGGATTGTGATGAAGCTATTGACGGTTTTGAAGCGTTTTTATAGGCAGCATGTGAACAGACATCCTTGTTTATTTTACCTGTAATAAACATACAGAAAAAAACAATGGGTACTAACCTTAAAAGATGTCTTATATACCTATACATAGCATGTCGCATCCCTATGGGATTGATGAATCAAATTTATTATAAGTTTGCCCTTGCAGAGTAGCACAAATCTTGAATTTTATAACCTTTTTATAACCTAGCAAAAAAAACAGGCAGCTAAATAAACAAGATAAAAACCTCATTTAAACCAACAAAAAAGCAATATAAGATAAAAAACGAGATTTATAAGTATAAATCAACAGGCTTAAATTAGCACAAATCACGATTTTTTTTATCCTATCCTATTATTCATTTATTTTGCGGCTATCGGCCATAAATACCCCCCCTGCAACTCAAGCGCTAGTTGCATCGGAATAAACACACAATCATCAGAAAATTAAGCCGCAGAAATGACCTAAATTTTCTGACGATCATGCTTAAGCGGATGCGGAGTTAAAGTATGATTTTAAAGGTTTTGTCTGTGGCCAGCAGCAAAATACTGAGTATGCACATAAGCAATGAGTTGTAGAAATGATGATATTCCTGATGTGCCATATGGGCTGTAAATGCTGCTACTGCAAAGGGGAACAATACCAGTACTGCCCCATTCTTAAATTGCGGATTATACAAACCTATTAAGAGCAACACCACTCCCATAAGCTCTCCAATTCCAATAATGACCGTCCAAGTCTTATTAAAACCCAGAGACTGCATGCTATGCATCATGGAGCCTTTCTGAAACACTTTAAACAATGATGCATAACCAAATACATAAAGGTAGTATGCATAGCTCAACCAATGAGCGACCGATTTAATCATTTCCATTTTATACTTTTTGTTTTCCTACAAATTTCTTTATTAATTTGCATGAATAACAGTACGTACAAGATTGTATGATACCAACAAAAAAGTTCGTATGAACACGCGAAAAGAGAATTCAACCAATCATATCAATGAGCTATACTGGAAAGATCGTTGTGGTATTGCATTTACCTTAGCCACCATAGGTGGCAGATGGAAAATCAACATTCTTTCCTATCTGTTAAATGAAGGTAAACTCCGCTATAGTGAGTTGCGGAAAAAGCTCGTAGGCATTTCAGAGCGTATGCTGATTGCTAAATTAAAGGAACTTGAGCAGGACAACCTGATCACTCGAATAGTATATCAGCAAGTCCCGCCAAAGGTAGAATATGAATTAACTGCGCTCGGCCGTTCGCTCGAGGAAATATTAACACTAATGGATAAATGGGGAGAAGATAATCTCCCCGAATCAATGCTTTGATAGTGCATAGAGTGCAAATGTACCTAACCAATGTGACCCCATATAGTCATCCTTGGTGGTAATATTGGGCAAAGAGTACTTTAAATGTTTATTCGCCAACTTATGCAAGTAACTTAACTCAGGCAGCGCTTTTGCGATACCATTTAAACAGTTTGCACGACTAAAATTAAGTCCATCCAGATGGACCAAATGTCCGTCTGTTCGATCTTTTACGATACCTGGTTCTAAATTGAAATCGGGATTAAACAGATCTGGCATAAAATCCTTTAACCATTTACGGTAATCCTCCTGTTGCAGCACCAAACTCATACAAAGGGCTTCTTCAAGACAAGGGGAAAGAAAGTCGCTTCCACTTGGCTCAAAAGCAATATTGCAGCTCTTATCCTGACTATATAAACGGGAGGCATTCGTCATTAATGATTTTTCAAACGTCACATTTCCCGTACTTCTTGCATAGTCCAAGGACAGAGAAAGGCCAAATGCCGAATTATCATGATACCCTGTTCTAATCGGATAGACTAATTTGGGCAGATATTCTTGATAAGATTTTACGATCTGTTTCACCAAGGGTTCAAGATTCGAAGCCCAGCGTTTTGCATCAGTGTCTTCCCAAGTTAATAACTCCTTCTGCAGCTGCAACAACCAGGCCCAGCCATACGTGCGCTCAAAGTTCTTATTGTTCTTATCTTGAAAGAAATCTAATTCAACGGCCACATTTTCCGCCGTAATATTTCGGTTCAATTGGCGCCGAATTTCACCCGAACTGTCCAAATTTGGAAATTCCTTCAAAATATGTACAATTGACCAATATCCATGTACAGAAGAATGCCAGTCAAAACAACCGTAAAAAATTGGATGCAATGTGCGTGGTGCTCTTAGATCACTATCACCACCGAGTACCTGCCCTAACTTATTGGGATATTCCACTTCGATGCAATGCAATGGCAAACTGAGCAAATGCCTGGCTTGGACACTATCCAAGGTTAAAGGCTGATCATTTGAACTCGTATTTACGTTGATTTCCGAATTATTTTGACATGCAGCAAAAGCAACGGATAGGCAAATAATCCCTAATATTTTTTTCATAAACCTCTATTTTATATACTACTATACAATACTTAATAAAGTAATTGTTCTACCAACTTAGGAACAGCTATTGTCGCTGACTCCTCAAAACACTGTATATTACGTAAAGCCCTGTCACTAGGTATTTTTTTGTCAATTAAAAATGTTTGACAGTGACTAGGCGCAAATTCTTTAAGTCCTGCAGCAGGATAAACCTGTAAAGAGGTTCCAACAATAATCAAAATATCGGCATTCGAAACCAGGCTTATAGCCTCTTCAATAGCTGGCACAGCTTCTCCAAACCAGACTATATTTGGCCTCAGCTGACTACCTTTCTCGCAAAGATCGCCCATCTTAATCTCATCACCGACAATGGGATATACCAAGCGATCATCTATAGACGACTTAGCCTGATCCAAGCGGCCATGCAAATGAACAATATGAGATGATCCCGCCTGTTCATGCAGTAGATCTACATTCTGCGTTACAATACTCACCTCGTACGCTGATTCCAATCTTGCTAGCGCATGATGAGCTGCATTTGCCTGTGCCACCAAAGCGGCTTTCCGTCTCAGATTATAAAACTCCTGGACTAAGGCTGGGTTTTTGTGCCAACCTTCAATTGAAGCAACTTCCATGACGTCATGCCCCTCCCACAATCCATTGGCATCCCTAAATGTAGGTATACCACTTTCAGCCGAAATACCGGCCCCCGTCAATACAACAATATTTTTCTTTTTCATCTTAAGGCTGTTTGTTAATCCATACTATAGTTAAGTTTGACTTTTTATATGACTTTCATCCTGGCTGTAGATCTGGATCATTCATTTATCAACAAGGATGCATAGTTATCCGGCAGCTCAAGTCGGATAGAATCTTTACTCAAGGCAGCCTTTCGGTTCATATCATCAAAAGAACGTTGGTAATACACAAAAGCGCTATTTGGAATATGCAGTTCACTGGCTTTCTGCACCTTGAACTCATAACGATTATTTTTCAGTCTGACATGCTGATAAATTCGGTAAGTAACAACTTGAATCTGTACTTTATCAAATTTTGGAATGACCTTTAAATCTGCCGGTTCATGAAAGTATTTATCATTGAAATACATAAATTCATTCGACTCTGCTAATGTTGTAATATCTAACTTACCATCGACAACTTCATTCACTAACGAATCTGCCCGCAACCGCTCAGTTTTACTTCCGTCACCTGAAGAACAACAAATACATAGAAAAACAATAATTGGGATCAAAACAGTTTTGATTAGATTCATAGGTCTAAGTTATAATAAAAAATGCTTCCTTGCCACAATTCAGGAGAAAATGCATCGAATACCTCCGAAATTGATCAGAATGGTTTATATCCTACGTAAAAAAGCCCGGGATATGTTGTTATCCTAGGCTTCTTTTCAATGCTAAGCACTATCCAACCTCTTAAAGGTTATTTTCGATAGCACCCACTTTCTCGCGATATAGTTGTATTGGCGCATCCAACAACACAGCGATAACGGTCATATTTTTATCCAAGCGCTCCGCAGGTGCCTGAATGTAGATAATACCAGGTATGCTACTCCAATAAAGCTTATTGAAAACTTCATGGTTGATCATGGAACCGTCACCGACTACCCGGATCCTAGCGACTCCATTTTTGACACCTTTTAATGCAATTGGACCTGTAGGTTTTCCCTCAACAAACAAATACAAGGTCTGGCGATCTTTGGAGAGTGCACTTAATCCTTCATAATGTCCTTCAGGCAAGCCTTTTCCAGTCTCATAAAGTGCTTCGGCATGGTCCTTAATCCACTTTAATACCGTCGGATTAGTCGCGTTACTGCTCGGCAATTTGGTATCTAAGCCATCCACGGTTAATCCCGAATTATCAAAAATATTTTTTCCTGCATGCAGTGTTGAAGCGATCTGACCTAAAGCACGATCTGTCAACTTATTATCCAACACAGATTTCAACGTAACTTCAGTGTCCTGAGGCGCAGTCCAACGAAGCGCTTCCGCAAAGTTCAGTGCAATCACGGTAATATCCTGATCAAAGTTTACTTTCGTCAAATCTACTCGAACGGTTCCATTTTCCGACTTAAGACTTACTTTCGCGGATGCATCACCGACAACTGAAATGCCTTTAATAGCCGAATGATTGACTAAACCTTTGAGTTGCAATTCGGGTTTCTGTTCATACACATACAGATAAAGTGTTTTTCCGTCTTTTGATAAAGCAGATTTCCCACCGTAATTCGCAAAAGGAATACCGGCTCTTGTACCATAGATCGCAGCCGCATGCTTATGCGTCCATCGCCCCAGCTGTTTCAGAATATTTAATTGCTCATCAGGGATTGTACCGTCTGCTTTTGGACCAATATCCAATAATAAGTTTCCACCCATAGAAATACAATCGACCAACGTTCGGATGATCATATTGGGTGATTTGTACTTTTTATCAAAGGGTTGGTAGCCCCAAGAATCATTCATGGTATAACAGAGTTCCCAAAATTTAGCATCAGGGCGCGTGACCGGAATCCCTTGCTCAGGTGTATCGTAATCTCCATGATGATTCAATCGGGAGTTTATAATAATATTCGGATTATATTTCCGCAAAAGATTTAAGGTCTCTTTCGCTTTCCACTCTTCGGCACTATGTTCCCAATCTCCATCAAACCAAAGTAATTCTGGCTTATATTGTTCGGATAGCTCGGTCAATTGCTTTTGGTAATATTTCACATAATTATCCCAACGCGTAGGCTCACCTTTCAATTCATAACGCTTTCTATTGCGCGTAAAAACATCATAATATGGGTGGCTCCAATCGGGTAACGAATAATACAGTCCAGTGTGCAAGCCCTCTTCTTGTATTGCTTTCACAAACGGTGTGATTACATCCTGTTTAGCAGCCGCGTCTTGTAATGTAGTGATCGCTTTATCAGCCTTCGTATTCCACATCGAGATTCCGTCATGGTGTTTGGTCGTAATCACCGTGTATTTAGCACCAGCTTCTTTAATCAATTTGGCCCATTCCTTGGGTTTATAATCCTTTGCTGTAAACCCATTAAGCTGTTTGATATAATTGTCGTGGTTAATATAATTATTGAAGAATGACCAAGATTCCGAGATTCCATCTACAGAGTAAATACCCCAGTGAATAAAAATACCCAATTTGGCATTTTCAAACCAATCCATTTTTTGCGTTGATACATTGTTCTGAGCTGAAACGTTTAAGCACGCAGACGCCAAAAGAACAAAAAGAGAAATCTTTCGAAACTTCATAAGCTATTTTATCGATTACATAACGAGTTTAAGCCGGCAAAATACACATAAATCAGCAAAATCCAATTGTGTAAGGGATAAATTACGTTGGATAGCGGTTGAAATCTAACATTATATTTTTCTTTAACTCAAACTTAAAACACGCAGGGAATATTCTTATAACTTAAACGGATCTAATAGGGACTTTATAGGGACCTCATTCGGACTTTATTCGGATAAAACCGTGTAAAGTCCCTTTTTAATGCCTATTAAATCAGTTGTGAGTACTTAATAAATTTGACGCTTATAGCGCTATGCCCTATCCTTGAATTTATTGAAGGTGCAACGGTACAAAAATCTTCCACTTCGAGCATCAAAATATCAACTGTCTCGATCATTTTTATCCATTTGTATGTGCTTACAAAAACTTCATGTATATTTGGCAGGTATGATCGAATTATATACAGATGGGGCTTCAAGTGGGAATCCGGGCCCTGGAGGTTACGGAACCATCTTAAGAACTATTTATACAGGCGATAATGAAGCCTTTAAAGGCAAACTTATCGAAAAAGAGTTTTCGGGCGGTTACCGCAAAACAACGAACAACAGGATGGAATTGATGGCTGTGATCGTTGGTCTCGAGGCGCTGAAAAACCTGCAGCAACAAGTTACCGTATATTCTGATTCCAAATATGTCATTGATGCCATTGATAAGAAATGGGTATATGGTTGGATACAAAAGGGTTTTGCCGGCAAGAAGAATAAAGATCTTTGGTTACGTCTAATGAGTGCCTATAAACTGCATAATGTGCGTCTTGTGTGGGTAAAAGGCCACGCTGGGCATCCGTTAAATGAGCGCTGTGATCGCTTAGCTGTAGCAGCCTCCAAAGATAAGGCAAATTGGAAAATCGACAGTGTTTTTGAGATTGAAGAAGGGAAATAGAAAAGGGAGCATTTTAATACATGCTCCCTTTTCTATTTAAAGCGAAATGCCGGTGGAGCAATCTCCTGTACTTTACTTTCTCTAAAATCCTTCATGCTTTGGGGTTCTCTAGCCTCTAATTCAGCGAAATCCACAACACCATTATCCTTAGCCCAACGAAAATAGGCTGTAGATAAGCGAGAAACAACATCGTGATGCAGTCCAGCAATATCTTTGCGTTCAGTAGGATCCTGTTCCAAATCATAGAGTTCCCATTTATAGGAAGGCCAGGTTGATACAAGCTTCCATTTCCCGATACGTGCAGCACGGTTGCCAGCCCGTTCCCAAAACAAGCCCTCTGCCCGCGACACAGTATCTTGACCTTGAAATAACACTGGGAGCAAGCTTTTCCCGGGCAATTTGTTCGACTTAATTCCTTTATAATCTTTCGGATATACAGCGCCAGCCAAGTCATAGAAGGTAGGCGCCAGATCAATCACATGCCCGGTCCCCTGTCTGATGCCTTTCGCGACCTTACCCGGAAACCATGCTATAAATGGCGCGTTGATCCCTCCTTCATAGGTATAATCTTTAAATGCCTTGAAAGGTGTATTGGAAGCGTACGACCAATTTTTGCTCTGTGATTCAAACGAGCCCTCTGTTCCCACAGGCCCCGTATTCAACCGAGCGCCATGAAACCATCGCACCAAATCTTCCGCTGGAGCTCCATTGTCTGAGAGAAACACGATAAGCGTATTGTCCAATTGCCCGTTGTCTTTCAGCTTCTTCAGTAATTTACCTACAGTCTGATCCAGACGATCAACCATTGCCGCGAAGATTTCCATTTTTTTTGCCCATAGCTGTCGTTGATCGTATGATAATCTTGACCAATCGTAAATATCTTCATCAGGAATCGATGCTTCTGTCTTTATCGGCGTAAGTCCCAATTGTTTCTGCCGTTCAAAACGTTCTTGTCGAATAGCTTCCCATCCTTTATCATAACGTCCTTTGTACTTTGCAATATCTTGTGGCAAGGCCACCAATGGCCAATGTGGTGCAGTATGGGCCAGATAGAGAAAAAAAGGCTTCTCTTGGGTTTTAATCTGATCTAAAAACCCTTCCGCTTCACGATTGATTACCTCTGTTGAAAACGACGATTCCAAAGGGTATCCTTCTGGGTCCGTTTGCGCTTTAAATGTCGGAGCTCCTGAATCTGCATTTTTTTCCTGTTTGGGGAATACCAGATCAAAGCCACGATCCCATGGTAGACTTTTCCCATTTCCCGAAACATGCCATTTGCCGGAAGTTGCAGTAATATACCCATTAGACCGGAGCACTTCAGCAATAGTGAGGGATTCAGTATTGATATAGCCTTGATAGGCAGGAAGACCAAGATCGTTCGAAAAGTAACCGACACCAGCTTTATGCTGATATTGTCCTGTGATTAGAGAAGCCCGTGTAGGTGCGCAAATAGAATTGTTATAGAATTGCTTCAGCCGTAACCCTTCATTGGCCAAACGATCCAAATTAGGTGTCGAAATTTCTGATCCATATGCTCCCAAATCTGAATAGCCCAGGTCATCCGCCAAAATTAAGATGATATTGGGCTTCTTCTGCTGTGCATTGCCTATCCCCATCAAGACAAGAAAAGTAAATAATGTAAAAATTATCTTTTTCATATTACCTTCTTTTATTACTAGCGAAATTGATTGTTTGTCTTTAACCGATTGAAATCCACTACAGCATTCTCTTTAGCCCACTTCTCATAGCGTTTTTCAAGATCATTCACAATCTCTGGGTAGCGATCAGCCAAATTGTTGTTTTCCCCCCGATCTTCATCAATATTGTATAGCTCTGGTTTGTTTTCTTTCCTAAACAGGGAGACTAGTTTCCATTTTCCATATCGAACAGCACGATTTCCGGCCCGCTCCCAGAACAGCGGAACATTGCGATCGACCTGATTAAGGTCTGAACGAAAAACAGCTCTTAAGCTTAAGCCAGGGAGCGCATTTATTGCAGTATCTCCAATATGGATTGGATAATGAGCACCAGCAAAGTCATATAGTGTGGGAGCAATATCGATAAGATGCCCTACTCCCTTCTTAATAGCATTCGCCTTTACTTCCTTAGGATACCATACAATAAATGGGGCACCGATGCCTCCTTCATAAGGATTATCTTTATAACTACGCAGTGGAGAATTACCGGTTTGGGACCAATTGCCATTTTGCACCTCATAGGATCCGGGCAAACCAACGGTTTCGGTATTCCTTGCGGTATAAATCCGGGCCCGATCGCCACCCTGAGCACCATTATCCGATAAGAAAATGATTAGTGTATTTTTGTCTTTTTTCAACTCTCTCAGTGTTTTCCTAATGCGTCCGATACTCTGATCCATTCGATCAATCATACCAGCGAAAACCTGCTGCCGGCGCTGCCAATACTGCTTCTCATCGTAAGTCAATTTCTCCCAGGACTGTACAGCGGAATCCTTTTTCGCAATAGTCTGTCCTGAAGGGAAAACACCAGTTCGTTGCGCATTTTCATAACGTTTGATGCGTAGACTATCCCATCCCTGACGATATACGCCATTGTATTTTTGTGTTTCCTCTTCTGGCGCCTGCAAAGGCCAGTGCGGAGCGTTAAAAGCTAAATACAAGAAAAAGGGCTTTTTCTCGCTTTGCTGTTCTTTGAGAAAACCAATGGCCTGATCGGTAATCTCATCAGTCAAATAACGCCCCTTTGGCAGGTAGAACGGTTTGTTGTTCCGATATAAAGGCACCGTCGGACGTTCTGGACCGTTGATTTCATAAAAATTGGACGCGCCACCTACAAAATTAAAAGAACGTTCAAATCCACGTTGTGCTGGCCATTGATCGAAATCATCACCCACATGCCATTTGCCCGAAATAATGGTTGAATAACCAGCCTCTTTAAGAACTTCAGCTAAGGTCCTTGATTCACGATTTAAGAAGCCTTGATAAGCAGGAAGGCCTAAGTTAACATTAAAATACCCTACGCCGGCACGATGCGCATACTGTCCTGTCAATAAGGATGCACGTGTAGGAGCGCAAATGGAATTGTTATAAAATTCCTGAAACCTCGTCCCTTCTTTGGCTAAGGCGGCTAAATTCGGTGTATGAAAGTCTGTCCCTCCATAGGGCTCTATATCCGAAAACCCCAAATCATCCACCAAAATCAATACAATATTTGGACGGCTATCTTGTCCCCAGCTTGCCCCCGGCAAACTGCACAGACACAGTATAAGATATAAAAGTTTCGTTTTCATTTACTTAAAATTTTATTCGTCTATTATTTATTTATCCAATCGGGATGCTGTGAAAGATTTGGATTGAGACTCAGTTCGCGTTGTGGCGTCGGAAAATGAATATGGCGGGCAGCAGCATTAGTCTTTCCAGCAGCTTTCAGCTTAGCGACATAATATACAGCTCCCCTTCGCGACAGATCAAACCAGCGCTGATATTCGTAGACCAGCTCCTTTCTTCGTTCTTCAAAAACAGACTCTCTAAAAACGTCCTTCGTTTCCGAAGCTAAAACCTCTTCCACACCGGCTCGGCGACGCACCGCATTTAGTGCATTACGAGCCTCTAACGTTGGGCCATTCAACTCATTTTCGGCTTCCGCAAAAATTAACAGTACTTCCGCATAACGGATGATTGGTGTGTTTTTAGAAGACTGCCCTTGGTTCCCAACAACGGTTTCATCATAATATTTATTGAATTGCGGTTTAGCCAATGGATAATATTTGCCATCTGTAGGCGACAGCATCCCCGTGGTAAAGGTTACCGTCAGACGTTTATCATTTGCGGCAAAGCTCTTGTACAATCCGCCTTCTACGTGCAGTGCGTCGGCATAATCGCCATTGATCCCCGGAATATCCGCGGGTGCAGACCTGCTCGCCAAAGAATTTCCCTGATAACCACTGTTTCCCTTAAATTGAGCCGAAAAGATATGTTCGCTGCCATTCTTCTTATCAATATTAAAGACATCAGCAAATTCCGGAAAAAGCGCGTACCCCTCCTTATCAATAACTTCCCTGGCTAATAATTTTGCGTTGCTCCAATCGCTTCGCGTCAGATAGACTTTTGCCAATAAGCTTTTGGCGGCTCCCGAGCTTGCGCGGCCTTTATCTGCGTCACTGTAATTTTTGTAATTCGGGAGCGCCGATGCAGCTTTTAGGTCAGCGATAATCAACTCATATACGTCATTTTCTGGAGCTTTAGCTACATAAAGTTCCTGCGGAGACAAGGTCTCAACAGGACTTGTTACCAACGGTACGGCCCCAAACCAGCGTACCAAATTAAAATAATGCAAAGCTCTCAGAAATTTTGCTTCATTAATCAAGCGCAGCTGTATAGTAGGTTCAATTTGCCCCGAAGACATTGCACCAATCTTCGCAATGTTAACATTCGAAGCATTGATCGCATCGTAACTCTGCTTCCAAAGCTGCTCCATCCGATCATTGGATGCATCATGTGTCAGATTGCTAATCGCCCGGACATGTGCATTTCTGGCTCTTGGTCCTGCTTCATAATCATCTGTAGCCATCTCAACACCGATCTGGAATAGGCTGTTATACAATGATTGACCAGTTTCATATAATTTTCTATAAGTCCCGGTCACAGCCGCGATTGCTTGATCTTGATTAAGGTAAAACTGTTCTGACACCAAAGCACCTGCGGGATCTTCCGACAATTTCGAGCACGAAATTGTTGTTAGAAAGATCGAAAAGACAGTGGATAAAAGATGTATTTTTTTCATTTGAATAAATTGCTTGTCAATACGAATGGGCTTATCACAAAATCCCTATTCAATACATTTACAGGTATATTAAAAAGTCAAAGAAATCCCTGCGGAAATAGATCTAGCTGCAGGATAAATTCCCGAATCGGTCCCTATCTGCACGTTACTTCCCGACGTCACCTCTGGGTCAAAACCTTTATATTTTGTCCATGTCAAAAGATTTTGTGCTGTTAAATAGAGATTAAGACTCTTGATACTGGCCCCTTCAAGCCATTCCTTTGGGAAGTTGTATCCAAAATGCAATGATTTCAGCCGGACAAAGGAACCGCTCTCTACAAATTGATTGGAAAATACTGGTGCCGGGTCTAATTTTGCCCGCGGATATAACTGACTTGGATTTGAAGGTGTCCAGCGCATCAATGCATCACTTGATGCGTTTTGCTGACCGGTAAACATCTCTAGATTCTGTCTATTGATATTAAGCAGATCATTACCAACTGTTCCCTGTATAAGAAATGACAGATCAAAACCTTTGTAGGAAATACTATTGGTCAGCCCAAAAATAAAATCGGGCTGCGCATTACCGATAATCGTTCTATCATTTGCCGTGGTAAATTGACCATCACCATCGATATCTTTATATAGGCGATCTCCCGCTTTCGGTGTAGCATTTCCTGTAAACTTGCCCTTATTATTCTCTTCGCCCAATTGCAGAATGCCATCGGTTACCGTTCCATAAAATGTACCGATTGGCTCGCCCACTTTAATAATATAGTTTCCAGAGATATAGGAACTAGCACCTTCACCAATAGTCAACACTTTGTTGCGATTAAAGGAAAAGTTAAAGTCTGTATTCCAGCTGACTCTCCCCTGTAAATTCCGTGATTTTAAACTCAATTCCAATCCCCTATTCGATACGGAACCAAAATTCTGAAGGGAAGTGGCATACCCTGAAGTCCACGGTATTTCGACATTCAGCAAGAGATCTTTGGTTTTCTTATAATAGTAATCGGCTGTAAATTGAAGGCGATTGTTAAAGAGACTGATATCAAAGCCGCCATCGTATTGCAACGTACTCTCCCAGCCCAGATTTTTGTTGGGAATACGTTGTGGGGCAAAACCGGCGACAACATTATTTCCAAAGAGATAATTCAAGCTATATAAGGTCGACAGCGACTGGTATTGCCCAATCTCCTGATTACCAGTGGTACCAAAACTTGTACGTATTTTAAAATCATTCACAGCGGGAAAAATCTCCTTAAAAAAAGATTCATTTGCAACACGCCACGATAATGCTACAGAGGGAAAATTACCCCATTTATTGTCCGCACCAAAGCGGGAACTGCCATCGCGGCGCAAACTTGCAGAAACATAATACTTATTTGCGTAGTTATAATTGATCCTCGCCAAATAAGAATGCAAGCCCCAGGAATAGCTGTCAGAAGATGGCCGAACGATAGTAGAGCCGCTCTGCAAACTGTTGAATAACAGTTCATCGGTTACAAAATTTTCAGCACCGGCATTAAAGATCTCATTTTTAGACTCCTGTTGGGTAAATCCTAACAAAGCATTAAAATTATGTTGACCAATTGAACCCGTATAGTTCAGGGTATTTTCATTTAACCAGGAAGTTCCGTCAAAATTTCCTAAGCTCGCTTTTCCTTTAGTACCAGCTCCCTCATAAATATAAGATGGCAAATAATATTTATCGTCTCTGCTATTTAAATCAACACCGACCAATACTTTTGCCTGTAAACCTTTTAAAATCCGATATTGAGCAAATGATGTCCCCAATATCCGAAGTCCATTAGAATTGTTAGTCGTTTCTTTTAAGGTTGCTATTGGATTGGCAAATATGTTTTCAAAAGGGTTCCGTAACGTATACGCACCGTTGGCTTCATAGACGGTCGCTGTAGAAGGCATGATGAGTAAGGCATTGACAATACCCGTGGGAGCTATCTGCGCATTTGTTTTATTAACTGATAGATTTGCACCGACCTGTAATCGATCGAAAGGATTAGCATCTATATTTGATCGAAACCCTATACGCTTAAAATTTGTGTTAATAATAACACCATCTTGATCGAAATAATTTGCTCCCAGATAATATTGTATTTTTTCCGCTCCCCCAGACAGCGAAAGCTGCTGATTATAAACCTTACCGCTTTGAAAGGCCTCTTTTTGCCAATTAGTGCCATCACCTAATTGATCGATTTCAGTCTTTGTGCGGTATTGGTAAGCCCCTAAGCCTGGATTTGCATCATACAATGCCTCATTTCTTAAAACTGCAAAATCATGGGCATTCAACACGTCTATTTGTTTAAGTACATTTTGTGCGCCAAAACTACCATCATAGCTTAATTGTACATGCCCTGCCCGACCTTTCTTCGTTGTTACCAGGATGACACCATTAGCTCCTCTGGACCCGTAAATAGCCGTCGCAGCCGCATCTTTAAGGACTTCAATGCTCTCAATATCCGTAGGACTGATACTGCCCAGTGGATTCACTGGCGTACCGCTTCCTACCCCCGTACTTTCGGTTTGGTTATACACCGGAAATCCGTCAATGACATAAAGCGGTTCATTTCCTCCCTGGATGGATGCCCCCCCGCGAATTCGGATACTGACACCACCTCCTGGTTGTCCAGAGGTTTGCGTGACCTGCACTCCCGATATCCCACCTTTTAACGTTTGATCAAGTGATGAAACAGGCTGTTTTAGAAGCTTATCAGGCAATGTGGCTACCGAACCTGTCAGATCGCGACGTTTCTGCGTACCGTAGCCAACGACGACAACCTCATCGAGGTCCGCTGATGCAGGGGTCAACTCAATAACAGCTGGCGACGAATTGACAACCAATCGTTTTTTTTCGTAACCTAAGAAACTTAAAATTAAAGTAAAAGGAAGCTTCTGTCCAGTAACAAATTGAAAATTACCCTGATTGTCTGTCTGTACGCTATGGGTAACAGCCTCCAATTGTACGGTAACACCCTGAATGGGCTCCTTGGTTGTCGCATCAATAACCTTTCCAACTAAGGATGCATTAATAATGGGTTTTGGTTCTTGTGCTTGTACGATTCCGAATGCGTACAGAAAAAGCACGACTAAAGCAGAATACCGCAGTCCTCCAAATTTTTTCATTGTATGTTCAATTTAATGTGAAAATGCAAACAAGTGCCAACGCCATTGGTACGCTTGTTATAAAAACTTTACTGCATGTTTAATGATATATAAACATGGAGGAATTGTATGCTTTTCAGCACATGCACATTCGAAAATTAATGAGAAAGGAATTAAAAAGAAAGGTGGGATTTGAATTGTTCTCGCGAACTGTAAAGTGGTCGTTTTTCATACTTGTTCAAAATTTAGTAGTATAGTTTAGTAATCGTTGCCAACGCCAATTGTAAACGACTACACAAATATAAAATTATTTTTCAAAAAGACTACTAGATAGGTCGTCTTTTTGAAAAATAATTTTTTGAACAAGTTATTGGTTTATTATTATTGCGATTATTCGCCGCTTTCTTTAGCTGCCAAGTATCTTTCAGCTTCCAAGGCTGCCATACAACCTGTACCTGCAGCAGTGATTGCCTGACGGAAAATATTATCCTGAACATCACCACAAGCAAAAACACCCGGTATATTTGTCGCAGTACTATCTGGTTTTGTGATTAAATAACCTGTTTCATCCATATCCAGAATACCTGTGAAAAGCTCGGTATTAGGCTTATGCCCAATAGCAACGAAGAAACCTGTTACTTCTAGATCTTTTTCGGACTGGTCTTTATTGTTAATAACACGTATTCCGGTCACCACTTGACCATCTCCTAAAACCTCTTTTGCCTCAGAATTGTAGTGAACTTCAATATTTGGCGTATTCATCACACGATGTACCATTGCTTTTGAGGCACGAAACTCGTCCCGACGAACCAACATATGTACTTTTGAGCATAGTTTTGCAAGGTATGTTGCTTCCTCTGCCGCTGTATCCCCAGCACCAACAATAGCAACTTCTTGGTTTTTAAAGAAAAACCCGTCACATACAGCACATGCCGAAACACCAAAGCCGTTGTATTTTTGTTCAGATTCTAAGCCTAACCATTTTGCTGTAGCTCCTGTTGCAATAATCACTGTATCTGCGGTAACTTGTACTGTTCCATCGATCTCAACACGGTGTACCTCACCAGTAAAATCTACTTTAGTCACATATCCAAAACGCACTGAAGTTCCGAAGCGTTCAGCTTGCTCACGCAAATCTTCCATCATCACCGGTCCAGTAATACCTTTTGGATAACCAGGGAAATTGTCCACTTCAGTTGTTTGAGTCAACTGTCCTCCTGGTACAATACCGGTATAAACGACTGGTTTCATATCCGCACGTGCAGCATAAATTGCTGCAGTATAACCTGCTGGCCCTGAACCAATAATCAAACACTGTACATGCTCCACTTCTTGTTTGAATTCCATAATCCTTTTTCTAAGCTATTAATTAAAGTTATTTTTTAAATTTATCTTGCAATCCTTTCAACATATCTAAAGAAATGTTCTGTGACGCTTCTTCTTTTTGCTGATTGAATTCCTTTTTCGCAAGTTTTTTATCTTCTACAGAATGGGTGGCTGCTGCTTTTGCTTTTTGCTCACTCTTTTCCTTTTTATACCGATTCCAGATATTCTCTAAGACCTTCTTGGTATACAATGGAAAATCACCATTCTGCATCCAAGCGTAGTAACTAGGCTCCTGCTCAAATACTTCAATAATAGGTTTTCCTTTATGTTTACCAAAATTGATTGTTTCCAATCCTTCTGCATTATATACGAGACGACCGGCAAAATCTACCGGCTTGCTTAGGTTGGTAAACGCATGAAGGGCTTCGACATCGTTCACTACTGGATAAGATACGACACCATGTTTATCTTCAAATGCTGCCCCTTCATATTTCGTCAACTGCGCTTTCAATACTTCATATGTTGCGCGAACATCAGCTTCAGCCGTATGTGCATTTTCAAGATTTTCATTGCAGTAAAACTTGTATGCCGCTTTCAACGTTCGTTGTTCCATTTGATGGAAAATGTTCTGAACATCTACAAATGCCCTTCCCTCCAATGAAAAATCAACGCCCGCCCGCAAAAACTCTTCCATAAGCATAGGGACATCGAATTTATTGGAATTATATCCCGCCAGATCTCCATCCGCAATAAAAGCCGCAAGCTCCACTGCAATTGCTTTAAAATTAGGAGCATCCTTCACATCTTCATCATAAATACCATGAAAAAAAGAGGATTCTGCGGGAATAGGTATTTCTGGATTGATCTTCTTTGTATAGACTGTTTCTTCACCATTGGGCATCACTTTCAAAAATGATACTTCCACAATACGATCGGTCGCCACATTAACACCTGTAGTTTCCAAATCGAAAAATACCAATGGTCTTTTTAATTTTAATTCCATGCTGGATAATACGCTTTTTATCAAAAACCAAAAATACAAAGTAGTATTCGATTTTTGTAGTCTAAGAAATTTAATTTACAACCGCTTGATGAACTGATTCAGCTTGACTGATTTTCCCAACAACAACTTTCACCATTGCATCAAAGTCCAGGTATTTATTGGCAAGATCACGCACCTTCTCTGGCGACATGTTTCGGATCTGTTCCATATAATAGGAATAATACGATAATGTCATCCCATTTAACAAAACACTTTTAAACTTGTCTGCATGCGAAAAGATACTTTCCAATGAACCCAACATAGAACCTTCCATATAGGTTTTAACGAGATTCACCTCTTCATCGGAGGCCAATGTTGTTTTCAACAAATTAATCTCCTTTTCTATTTCTGTCAAGGTTGCATGCGTTACATCTACCCCTACTTCGGTTACAATGGTCATAAAACCAGTATGCTTCAAGGTTGCGACCGCCGAACCGATACTATAGGTATACCCTTTTTCTTCACGAATATTGCGCATCAGACGGGAACCAAAAAAACCACCTAATAAAGTATTGACAAACTGTAGTGCAGGATAATCAGGATGTGTCCTTCCAATCGTCTGGCAACCTAAACGAATGGCTGACTGCAATGCATTTTCTTTTTCTTCGTAAACCAGATCATTAGATCCTTGCGCCAAAACAGGCCCATTCAAAGAAGAGTCAATAGCTGCTCCTTTCCAATCTACACCAAAAATTTGTTCCAGTTCTTGCAACAGCTCATCCGAAACATTACCTGAAACAATTAAGGTACAGTTACTAGGAACAATTTCCTGCTGGTACAATTCGATCAACTGCGCACGTGTAATCGCATCATAATCTTCCAGTTTTGGTGTACGCCCGTAACGATTATTCTTACCGAAGATCAAGTTATAGAATTTACGTCGCGCCAAATAATCATTTTTCTGAATAGAAACTTGAAACTTTTGCTTGTTATTACGCAAATAGGTATCTAACTCCTGTTGCGGAATAGATGCCGCTGTCAGAATATCTTTTACAAGCGGCAAGAGGACCTGACTGTGCCTGTTCAATGTATAAAGCGACAAAGAAGTTACGTCAAAAGAGTATTCAGGGACAAGAAATGCACCGTAGAAATCTACTTTATCTGCAATCTCTGCACTGGACATGGTATGTGTCCCCTCTTTAAGTAAGGCGCTTAAAGCACTATTTAACAACGGGTTTTCAATCTGCCCGTCAAGATAGGTATTCTCAAAGATCCATTCTATCCGCACCAGCTCCTGCTCGGGCGAATGGAAAACATAGACAGGCAATCCGTTTGCAAACTGCTTCTTGATTGGCTCTTTCAAACTTATATTTCCAATTTCACGGAACTCAGGTGCTTTTGTTCTATCCAACATGTACAGCCTCCTCTTCTTTTGATTTATACATTAATATAGAAGCATTCTCGGGTCTAAAAATAGCCTGAGCTTGCTGTTGAACTTCCTCGGCACTCACCGATAAATATTTTGAGACCTCCGTGTTAATGCCATCTGCATCACCCAGCAACTCATGGAAAGCCAAGTTCATGGCTTTATCCAAAATAGATAGTTCCGCAAAAACATTTGTCGATTCGATCTTATTCTTTACTTTTTCCAATTCAGCTGCAGGTACCAACTCGGATTTTATGACCTCCAATTCGGCCCAAACCGCACGTTCAGCTTCTTCTAGCGAGATGCCTTCCGATGGTTTTCCTTCAATGACAAAGAGGTTATTGTCGATACTTCCCATGACATAGGCGTTTATTTCACTAAATAACTGCCCCTCTTTTACCAATCGACGATACAAACGTGAGGAAGATCCTCTTGATAAAATATCGGACAAAAGGTCCATTGCGAAATACCCTTCTTCCAATCTTGCGGGGCCATGAAATGCCATGTATAGTGCATCTAGAGGCACGTCTGCCCAAGTCGTCTCACGCCTTATCTCCGTTTGCACCGGCTCTTTAGGCAATTGACGATTATATTTCTCGCCAGCTTCAATATCGCCAAACCACTTTTGGCTCAAAGCCTTTACTTCTTCAAAGTGTACATCTCCCGAAACAACCATAATTGCACTCTGTGGATTATAATGTAATTTGAAGAAAGCTTTTACATCTTCCATGGTAGCCTCTTCAATGTGGCTTAACTCTTTTCCGATGGTCGCCCAGCGATAAGGATGTACCTGATACGCTAATGGTCGCAATTTGAGCCAGGCATCGCCATAAGGTTGGTTCAAATAACGCTGTTTGAACTCTTCGCTCACGACATTTCGTTGCACCTCAAGGCTCTGTGCTGAAAAAGCCAGACTTAACATCCGGTCCGACTCAAGCCACAATGCTGTTTCGAGATTTGAGGAAGGCAAGGTAATGTAGTAATTTGTGATGTCGTTGCTTGTAAAAGCATTATTTTCACCACCTACTTTTTGCAATTCGGTATCGAAGTTCGGAATATTGATACTTCCACCAAACATCAGGTGTTCAAATAAGTGTGCAAATCCGGTCTGTTCCGGAGACTCATCCCTCGCGCCGACATCATACAAGATATTGACACAAGCCATGGCCGTATTATGATCCTCGTGTACCAATACACGCAGGCCGTTTTCTAACGTAAATTTTTGATAAGAAACCATCTGATTTTTCTTCGATGTTTTTAAATCCAGTTTATACCTTTTCGTAGTAAAGCTAAGGTTTTGGCTTCTTCTGAGCCTTCTTCAGGACGATAATCGTACACCCAATTGGCCTGGGCAGGTAGACTCATCAGTATCGACTCAATTCGACCATTCGTTTCAAGTCCAAATTTAGTCCCCGAGTCCCATACCAAGTTAAATTCGACGTAGCGTCCGCGACGGATTAACTGCCAATTTTTTTGTTGATCAGTAAAGGTTTTATGTCGATTTTTCTCGACCAAAGCGGTGTAGGTTGGTGCAAACGTACGGCCAAGATCACACGAAAAAGCAAAAATATCCTCCATGCTCATCCCTGTTTTTTCCGTATTCAACTTATCGTAAAATACACCTCCTATTCCCCGTGTTTCCTGGCGGTGTCGGATATAAAAATAATCATCCGCCCAATTTTTAAATTTTTCATAGAAAGTAGTATCATGACGATCACATACATCTTTCAGCTGCTGATGAAAATAACGGGCATCCTCTTCATCGACATAATGCGGCGTTAAATCGATTCCACCACCAAACCAACGAATCTGATCGTTTAGTTCAAAATAGCGGATATTCATGTGTATAATAGGGACTAAGGGATTATTGGGATGAATGACGATGGATACTCCGGTCGCAAAAAAATCATCTTCTTCTACAGCAAATGATTTCTTGATTGCTTCGGGTAATTTGCCATAGACAGACGAAAAGTTAACACCTCCCTTTTCCAAAATTTGACCATTCTGAATGATCCTGGTACGACCTCCGCCACCACCTTCACGTTCCCACAATTCTTCTTCAAAGCGCGCCGATCCATCTAATTTCTCCAGCGCCTGACATATTTCGTCCTGAATTTCTTTATAAGCTAAAGCAATCGCTTCTTTTGTTATCATCTACTCTATTGCTACTTTTATTATGTTAATTTTTCGCTTAATGCTTGAATAATTTTAGATGCAGGTAGGTGTTCATACAAAATTTGGTGCACGGCATCGCATATAGGTAATTCCACTGCATATTTTTTTGCATATTCCTGAATACATGCCGAAGCGTAATACCCTTCAGCCACCATATTCATTTCCAATTGAGCAGATTGTACACTGTAGCCCTTTCCAATCATATTTCCAAAGGTTCTATTTCGGCTGAATTGGGAATAGGCTGTTACCAAAAGATCCCCTAAGTAAGCCGAAGTATTCACATCCCGGGAAGTATCACCGTCCACTTTACCGACGAAACGACGCATTTCGCGAATTGCATTGGATACCAGCACAGCTTGAAAATTATCTCCGTAACCTAAGCCATGGCAGATACCACCCGCCAAAGCATATATATTTTTCAATACTGCACCAAATTCTATCCCTAGAACATCTTCCGACAGAATCGTCTTAATGACCCTCGAAGATAAAAAGGAAGCAACCAATGCAGCACTATCCAGGTTTTTACAGCCGAACGTTAAATAAGACAATTTGCCTAAGGCAACTTCCTCCGCATGGCATGGACCACCAACCACACAAATCTGTTCAATATCTACCTCATAACGTTGCTCCAAAAACTCACCGATAATCAAATTATCTTTGGGAATAATCCCCTTAATGGCTGAAACAACAATTTTATTTCTAAAATCTTCCTTCGTCACATTTGCCAGTGCATCCTTCAAATAAGCTGCAGGCGTATTTAAAATGACAATGTCCGAATTCGTAATTACATTTTTTGCATCGGTATCAATCGTTGTTATACTAAGATCAACTGAAACACTACTCAGATAAGTCGGGTTGTGTTTGAATTTTTGAATATATTCCGCATCTTCTTCCTTTCTTACCCACCAAAAAATATGCTTATCTTGGTCATTTTCGCATAGCATCTTGATCATAGCCGTAGCCCAACTTCCGCTACCAATTATACCAATCTTTTTCCCCTGCATGTCTTTAATTTGTTTTCGATAGCAAATATACTTATTTACTCCTTAGATATACGATTCACACGGTGAGATATGATACTTTCGTTACTTTCTAAGTGAATAAGCGTTGCCAAAAGCCTATTTTCAAACCGACATAATATTCTTTATCTTCTAATTTTACGGGGTAAACAGTAATAAAATCATGCTGGTCAGGATTACCTCTACCTGAAATTAAATCAAATTCGTGGCGATGAAAAGGACAGATTACTTTTCCACGCTCACACCAGCCATTTTTCAGTGGTGCTCCAGCATGAGGGCATTTTCGGGAGAAAGCATAGAGTTTGTCTTCAAACCACGTTATACAAATAATTTTTCCACCGAATTTATGTTCGCTGATGCCCTGATTTTTCAGAAAATCGGCATGTTCAATTTTGTACCAATGAACCATTCGACAAGATAGCTAAAAATTACAGTGAATTTTCTATCTTTGTGCAATTTCAAAAATTTGCACTATATATGGCTTTACAATGCGGTATCGTAGGTTTACCAAACGTCGGTAAATCAACATTATTTAACTGTTTGTCGAACGCGAAAGCGCAAGCGGCTAACTTTCCATTTTGTACAATTGAACCAAATGTTGGGGTAATTACCGTACCGGATGCCCGTCTCAATAAATTAGCTGAATTAGTCAACCCACAACGTGTTGTTCCAAATACAATCGAGATCGTCGACATCGCAGGTCTTGTAAAAGGAGCTTCGAAAGGCGAAGGCTTAGGCAACCAATTCTTAGGAAATATTCGTACAACCAATGCTATTATTCACGTTTTAAGATGTTTTGACGACGGAAACGTGATCCACGTTGATGGTTCGGTAGACCCGATCAGAGATAAAGAAATCATTGACACCGAATTACAGCTTAAGGATTTGGACACTGTTGTAAAACGTATCCAAAAGGTTGAAAAAATGGCTAAAACAGGCGGCGACAAAGACGCAAAAAGAACATTTGACATCCTATCGATCGTTAAAGATCATCTTGAGGCAGGCAAATCTGCACGGACTGCAGCGATAGAAGCTGAAGATTTTGAGTTTATTCAGGATTTAGCATTATTGACCGCTAAACCTGTACTTTATGTATGTAATGTAGATGAAGGCTCCGTCAACACAGGAAACGCGTATGTCGAACGTGTTAAGGAAGCTGTAAAAGACGAAAAAGCTGAAGTATTGATTATCTCTGCGCAGATCGAATCCGAAATTGCACAACTGGAAAGCTACGAAGAACGCAAAATGTTCTTAGATGATCTTGGCCTTGAAGAATCTGGGGTACACAAGCTGATCCGTGCCGCATATTCGCTTTTAAATCTGGCAACTTATTTTACTGCTGGTGTACAAGAAGTCCGCGCTTGGACGATTGAGAACGGATTTACAGCTCCTCAGGCTGCAGGTGTCATCCACACAGATTTCGAAAAAGGATTTATCCGCGCGGAAGTAATTAAGTATGACGATTTCGTCACGCTTGGCTCCGAAAATGCAGTAAAAGAAGCTGGAAAATTATCAGTGGAAGGAAAAACATATATTGTCCAAGATGGCGATATCATGCACTTCCGTTTTAACGTATAACCATCCCGCCTGTTCAAACAGGTAAACATAAAAAAGAGGCGAACACTTCAAAAGTATTCGCCTCTTTTTTATGCTTTATCATCTCCTTTTTTATTGTCAAAACTATGCCCCACCCAGCGGACGGGCTATTATCAAATTCGCCCTGTAAGCACAGTGAGTCCACCATGAGTCCACGTTGAGTCCACCGTTTTATTGTACAGTCACCATGCTCTCACCGTAGTCGAACCCCGCTCACAGGGCGAAGTAAACACTTCACCGTTGTTAAGCAGCCCCATAGAAGCCTCTACTTAAAACACTTTTACGTTAAGCAAGGGTTACACTGCTTGTTATTTAACAAAATAGCGATGCTCAATCACCTCTACTTTTTTGATATCCTTATCTTCCAATACTTTCTTAACATCACAATGCCCCGTTACGCCACGATAAATCAAAGCGCCACCGAGCGTTAGGCCAGACAATCCGGTAAGTGGCGATTTAAACAGTTTTTTAACACCCAAGCCCAATATGAATCCACCGGCAATCACCGACAAAACACGCTCAGAGGTGCCAATATTTTCTTCGATACAATCGTCTTCGATCTTCGTTTTTATCTTATCAAATGCAAAGTTTAGTAGGTTACTCATAATTATCTCTATTTTTTTATCGTCTATCTTATAAACAAATGGTCTCCTAAAAAAGTTTAGGAATAGAATAATAGTTTTTTATGTTGTTTCTCCGACGACATCTCTTATATTCGTATTTATCAAATTAGAAATACATGCAAATCAAAAAATATTCCGGTGAATTAGTTCCATTTAATGGTGACTCGCTGCGCCATTCGCTTTCTCGTTCGGGTGCCAATGCCGACCAGGTCAACCAGGTCTACGATAAGGTACTCAACGAAATATATGATGGCATTTCAACAAGAGAGCTCTATCAGCTGGCCTTTGACACGTTGAAAACAGTACGAAATTCCTTCGCCGCACGCTATAGCCTAAAAAAAGCCTTACGTGAACTAGGACCGGAAGGCTTCTACTTCGAAAAATACATTGCTCACCTATTACGATCCATCGGCTATGAAAGCACCACGGGACAGACCGTACAGGGGCATGCTGTTTCGCATGAATTGGACGTTGTAGCTTATAAGGACGGAAAACTGATTACCGCGGAATGCAAATTTCGAAACGATATTGACGCTAAAATATCGGTCACAACACCGATGTATTACCTTTCCAGATTCAAAGATATCAGTGGTATCAATTATCAGTTCTTTGGGAAGCAGCTGCAGTTCCAAGAAGGTTGGCTGATTACCAATGCTTACTTCACCTCCGATTCGATTGATTTTGCCAAATATTATAAGATCAATCTGCTCTCTTGGGATTACCCAAAAGATAATAGCATCAAAAAAAGAGTAGACAAAGCAGTTTTCTATCCAGTCACCTGCCTAACAACGCTTTCAGACCTGGAGGAACAGCAACTACTCAAAAACCAGCTTATTTTAGTGAAAGATATTGTCAGCAGTCCCGAAAAATTAGATCTCCTAAACCTATCAAAAGAACGGAAAGAAAAGGTTTTAAATGAGGCTCGCGAACTTATAAACTACAAGGTGGAAGAAGAGTATTAATAACATCCTAAAAAAAGCGTTATGTGTACCTGTTTGGACAAATATACATAACGCATTTTTAGGAACTGATATACTCTTACAGCTTGGTTGGATGATAGATCTTGCCATATTTTGCAAGCTCGCTTAAATCTGTTTTGTCCCAAAATATACCATATATAGCCGCGCCGGAACCCGACATAGAAGCATATATCGCTCCTTTTTGATATAAAGTTTCTTTGATTTCTTTCAACAATGGGTAACTCTCGAAAATACCATCCTCAAAATCATTTCGAATATGAAACTTCCATTCTTGTATAGGTAAACGAATTGCTTCTTCCAAATTAACTTCGGGAGCCTTAGGCTGCACGCCAGCATAAGCTTCAGCCGTAGAAATATGAATGTTAGTCATGATAACTGCAATATGATAGGCGTCCAAATTTAGATTTAAATCTTTAAAGTCGGTTCCAATTCCTGTTGCAAATACCGGATTATTTGCGATAAAAAAAGGGCAATCGGCCCCTAGCTTTGCGGCATACCCTTTCAACTGCCCTTCTGTAAGATTTAATTGAAAGAATGTATTGAGTCCTTTCAATACAAAAGACGCATCCGCAGAACCGCCACCTAAGCCTGCTCCAATGGGAATTTGTTTGATCAAATCAATTGAAACGGGCGGAATGCCGTAATCTTTTTCCAACAATTCAAAAGCTCTTATACAAAGGTTATCACGGAGATTTCCCGGGATATGTTCTCCCTGAATATTTAGTGTTGTCTCCGTAGCAGTCGTATCCAATAATTCGATAATATCGTAAATTGGAAGTGGATAAAAAACACTGTTCAGCTCATGATAACCATCCGTACGCTTGGCAATTACTTGCAGTCCGATATTTAGTTTAGCGTTTGCAAAAAGTATCATGTGAAATGCTCTAAATCGTATATTTTAAAATTAATAACTTACCAATGAAAAGATATTATCACTGAACCTGGATAATCTTCCTTTCGCCTTTAGGAAGTCCAAAGAGATGATAAAACTATAAGCGACGATCTCGCCACCAAGTCTTTCAATAAGTTTACTGGCAGCAACGACGGTACCCCCTGTCGCTAAAAGATCGTCGTGAACCAATATGCGGCTTCCTTTTTCAAAAGCATCTTCATGGATTTCAATCGTTGCCTGGCCGTATTCCAGTGCATAAGATTCAGATACAGTCTTAAAAGGTAATTTACCCTGTTTTCGAATTGGAATAAAAGGCAAGCCCAGCCTATTGGCAAGTAAAAATCCAAATAGAAAACCCCGGCTCTCAATTCCAGCAATAGCATCTATCTCTATTCCTTGCAACTGATCAATAATCGCATCAACCATTTCGCTACACAATGCCGCATCTTTCAACAAAGGGGTAATATCTTTAAAGACAATACCAGGTTTAGGAAAATCCACAATATCCCGGATTTCCAGTTTCAATTTATCTTGAATCATTCTCAAATATTAAATAAGGCGCAATCTTCGCAATCGCAAGATCTGAAAGTGTTCCTATTTTTGTCAAATCTTCTATATTGACATAACTTCCATGTTGATCCCGATAATTGACGATTAGTTTCGCATCTTTAGGGCTAAGATACGGATGTTTAGCCAATGAATTTGCATCAACTTTATTAATATTGATTTTTTTTATTCCATCTAAATTAGCTACCACAATATAGTCTTTAATTAGATCATACGTTTCAGCCGTAACTCCATAAACCTCCTTTAACTGTTCTATACGATAGAAACCACCAAGAACATCTTTATATTTCAAAATGCGTTTGGATAGAATTGAGCCTATCCCTTTAAGACTGATTAATGCCGTAGTATCACAGGTATTAATATCGATAAGTTCAGCTTTATTTCTTTCAAATTTATCATACAGCAAAGGTGCTCTGTCCTGTTGTTTCGTTCGTTCCGAATCGGGAATTGTTTTTATTTGGATGTAAGGCTCTAATCTCTTGTAAAGTCGCTCATTAATGGAGTAAATTTTCCTTAGATCGGTTTTTACCTTAAAACGCCCCCCTTTCTTTCATAATTTTTCAGTACTGCAATCTGTTTATCAGAAAGTCCCAACTTATGCCAATCAGCGTGAGGTAAATTATTTGGATCAAAATAAAATAGCTTTTCATCATCTAAATCTGTAGTCGGCGAGATGGATACAACACTTTCGTTTTTATTCACATAGGGGCTATTAAACTCCTGTTTGTTGGGTGTACTGGAAATCTCTATAGAATCGTGAAAGGACTGTTCAAAAAGTTTGGCCTGATTTGGAATAGGCTCTCTCGTATTACGTTTAATCAGCGTATAAATCGTCGCAAACAAAACGATAATCACCAAAATAATGAAAAATCCATTTTGTTCTGTTTTACTAAATTTAAAATAAGCCAATAGCCTTTTCATAAGCCGCTAACAATTGGGTTGTTTAAATTTAATAAATTATAAGGAAAATAAAAAGGGAATTATTAAAAAACAATTCCCTTTTTATTAATTATTATCTACAAAGAGATTTATAACTTTGACTTATCAACTTTTTCAACTTGACTACCGTCTTTTAAGGTTTTGGAAATCGCATCAAATGGTCTAGAAACGACCTCGTCTCCTTTTTTCAGTCCTGAAGTAACAATGATATTTTTATCATCCTGAATACCTGTCTTAACCAAAACCTGCTTAACTATTTTATCTTTTAGGACAAATACATATTCATCAACTTTCTTATTTGTATTTGTAGAGTCTTTATCATCAGAGCGCACGGTTACCGATTGAATCGGTACAACCAGTCCTTTATCGTGTTTTGTAAATATCTGAACTGTTGCAGACAGACCCGGTTTAAATGGCGATGCCACATTCTCTTTCATCAAGTCTTGATACGATTCTGCGCTGATGCGAACTTTTACATTAAAATTTGTCACCTGATCTGTCGATGATGTCGCCGTAGTTGTCGTTGCGATGTTTTTAGACGAGCTAGCGATTTCGGTCACAACACCTTTAAACTTTCTGTCCTTAAAAGCATCGACTTCAATCTCAGCCTGATTCCCTACTCTTACATTGTTAATATCATTTTCATTTACATCGACATTTACCTCCATCGAACTCATATTGGCGATACGCATAATTTCTGTACCCGCCATCTGCGCTGTTCCAACCACACGCTCACCCTTTTCAATAGACAAGAGAGAAATGATACCATCTGATGGCGCGTAAATTGTCGTCCGATTTAAATTGTCCTGTGCTTCTTTCACTGATGCCTGCGATTGGTCAATTCCATACTTTGTAGAACGAACAGTCTCTCTTTGCGCTTGGATAGAAGCCTGTGCTGCATGATATTCTGCCGAACTTTTATCCATTTCTGAGGCAGAAATAACACGTTTTTCAAAAAGTTCCTGATTCCGTTTATAGGTAGCAGCTACATTTTTGAAGTTTTCTTCCTGTTGTTTTAATTGCTGTTGTGCAGCGGCTAAATTGGCTCGCTGTGA